>NZ_SOBN01000001.1:5590000-5839458 GCF_004365705.1 Streptomyces sp. 846.5 | reverse complement strand
GTGTGTTCGAGGTGGTGGAGTACTTCCTGGGCCCGCAGCCCGAGGAGTCCCGCCGGGGGCGGCACCCGGACGATGCCCGCAAGGCGGCCGGGGCCGCCGGCCTGGAAGTGGTGGACCTGCGCGCGGAGACCCTGCGCACCGAGTTCTTCGACATCGGCGCGGTCGTCTACTTCCTGCGCAAGGTGATCTGGATGGTCCCCGGCTTCACCGTCGAGCAGTACCGCGGGCGCTGAGGGACCTGGACCGGCAGATCCGGCGCGACGGCCCGTTCGTGGCCCACACCACACGCTTCCTGATCGAGGCCCGCAAGCCGGTCTGAGGACCGGCGGATCGCGCGCAGGGGCAGCGGGTCGCTGGCTCCGCTGTCCCCTGCGCGCATATGCCATGATCACAATGATCACCGGATCCGTTTCGAACAAGTGATTTGCGCATGCCTGAATCGGAAACTGCGGAAACCAGAACACCCCACCGGGTTCATCCGATCGAGCCCACACAGGGCTTGTGGCTAGGATCAGCAGCGCTCTCGCGCTCCTGGGGGAAGGCAGCAGACAGATCCGATCAGGGAGAACGTCGGTGGAGACTGGTACATCGGGGCTGAGCAAGCAGGCCGAGCTGCTCTACGCCGAGTTGGTCCGCAACGGGGTGTCGGCGCAGGAAGCCGCCCCGTCGGAGGAGCTCGGCGAACTGCTGGACCTGGGACTCGTCAGCCGGCACGCCCACGGCGGGCTCGTCCTCAACGACCCGGGCGTCGTCGGCCTGCAGTTGAGCCGCCGACTGGCCACCGAGGTCAGCGGACTGCTGCAGGAGGCGGCGGCGGCGCAGGAGCGCCTGGCCCGCATTGCCGAGGCCTTCGACGAGGCACAGCGGGACTCCAGCGGACCGGTGGCGTATCTGCGGGCCTTGCGGACATCAACACGGCCATCGCAGACGCGCTCAAGAACGTCGAGTTCGAATTGCTGTGCGCCCAGCCACACGGTGCACGCCTCCAGATGAGCTCGACAGGTCCTACCAGCAGGACACGCTGGCGCTGGAACGGGGGGTGACCATCCGCACGCTCTACCAGACCAACCAGCGTCAGAGGCCGATGTTGCGCGACCACGTCCAGCGCATGACCCAGGCCGGAGAACTCGTCCGCACGGTGCCGTGGCCGTTCACCCGGGCCATCATCATCGATCGCAAGCTCGCCTTCATGCCCACCACCGGGCTGAGCGAGGTCTTCCACGCGATGGGGGTCGGCAGAGTCTCCTACGCCACCGCTCTCTGCACCAGGCATCCCTCGCTCGTCGCACACTTCGTCGACCACTTCGAGTTCTCCTGGGCGCTCGGTCAGCAGTGGGACGGAACCGCGGCCGGGGCGCAGGCCGCCCGCCACTGGACCAGTTGGAGAGGCTGATTCTGGAGTACCCTGGACCAGGACCTCTCCCTGGAGGCGATCGCAGCGCGCCTCTCGATCTCCGAACCGGCACGTTGGGAAAGCGGCTCACCGCCCTCCGGACCAAAATGGAGGTGAACTCGCTGTACGGGCCTCGGCCGCAAGTGGCAAGGGCTGAAGGGACAGCCTTTCCCTGCACACGTACCCGATGCTTCCGAGCCGTTGAGGAGCGTGCAGGATGGTTGACGAACGGCCCGAAACGGTCCTCCGCTCCAGCGCCGAGCAGTTGTTCGTGGGAATACTGGTGTCCAACTGGGCGTCGTCCCCCACCGCCGAACTCGCCGGCAGAGCTTCGGACGTGGCGGAACTCCTCGCCCTGGGGCTCGTGCGCGAGTCGGAGACGGCACCATCCGGACTGGCGCCGGTTGACCCGAGCGTCGTGGCGGATGAGTGGAGCGAGCGCAATACCTCGGTCGCGGCCGGCCTGATTCATGACTCTGTGCCGCTCCTGGCCTCTCTGCAGCGTCTTGCCCGTGAGCATCGTGAGAGCGCACGCGAGCGCGGGGAGGTTCTCGTCCTGCAGGGCGCACCCGCGATAGAGCAGGCGATGGCCGAGGCCCTCCACGGGGTCGGGCACGAGATCCTGGCTTGCCTCCCCCAGGGGCCGCCGGGCGTGGCCGCCGCCCAGGTGGCCTCGGGTGTGCGCGCCGCCCTGGCCATCGGGCTCCCGGTTCGGGTGATCTACCACAACGCGGCCCGGCAGCAGGAGCAACTGCGCAGCCATATCGAAGCGGTGACCGCAGCGGGGCGCAGGTCCGCACCGTTCCCTGGCTGTTCGCCCAGACGCTGGCCATCGACCGCCGTATCGCCTTTCCTGCCGAGGCAGTGGCTTCCAAGGTCTCCGACAAGTCCGCGCTGCCCGAGGCAGGATTGCGCCATCTGCAGGTCTCGAACCCCAGTGTGGTGGCTCACTTCGTCGACCACTTCGAGATGCTGTGGGCCATGGGGCAGCACTGGGACGGCGCAGCAGCAGCGGGGGATCCCACGCCGGTCTCGCTGGACGACGAGGAACTGGCGATCCTGCGCTTCCTCGACCAGGGCCTGACCATGGACGCCATCGCCAACCGTCTGGGCGTCTCGGAGCGCACGCTGAGCAATCGCCTGGCCCACTTGAAGGGAAAGTTCAACGTGGCCAACCTGTACGCGCTGGGCAGCCGCTGGCAGGCCCTGCAGGACAGTCAGTCAATCCCAGGGCCGCGAGCCACAGGAGGCGCCCGGAGCGGATGAAAGCGAGGCGCCGCGACCGGGGTGACGCGGCGCCTCGTACCTGGACCGCCGAGGAGGGTCGGCCCGGGGTGTGTCCCGATGATTGCGCGTTCCAACTTGGCGCGTCCATGCCCTTCGTGCGGCTAGTATGTGCCATGCCAGCGTTTGCCAGTCACCGCAACCGCAGTCGGCCCTGAACGATCGGCGCACTGCCTGCGGGGAAGCCAACGGCCGAATGTGGCCATTGCTTGCCATGCCATCGGTGGCCGACGGGAACACCTGGACACACGTACGAACACCGGGCGAGGATCTGGTCATCCCCCGAAGGGCCGCCGGCGCCGGCCGCTCTACCCAGTCCCACCGACACTCCGACCTGGTTCTTCCCACCTGGTCGGGGCTGTCGGCTGTCTCGACGGAGCTGAGCATGAGTGAGTACCTGGTCGAGGACGGCACAGCCGACAGGATCGCAGCTGTGGAAGCCACAGCTCCTGCGGGTATTTCTGGCCACTCCCTCCCTGCGCCTGACCGGTCCCGCCGACGGCGTCTTCCCCCTGGCCCTGCGGGCCCGGGTGACCGCCCTGCGTGAGGCCTTGCTGAACAGTGGCGTTCGCGTCTTCTCCTCGCACCACGACCAGTCCTGGGTCGCTCGCGGCACCACCGAGAGCCCCCGTGTCCCCTCCACCCACCGCGCGGTGATGACCGCCGACGTGGTGGTCGCCTGCGTCGGCTCACCGCTGTCGTCGGGCGTCGCCCTGGAACTCGGCTGGGCCTCCGCGATGCGCAAGCCGATCATCCTTCTCGTCGACCGTGCGGTCGAGCACAACCCTCTCGTGGAGTCCCTCGAGGAGGTCTGCCCGGTCTTCCCGCTCGCCTATGACAATTCGTGGTCGGCCACAGCACTCCAGCAGATCCTGGTCACCGCGCTCGACTGGGCGGACCACACCATCTGGCCGAGCGCGGACGAGATGGGTGCGGCTTCCACCGTCAGCAGCTAAGGTCAGCCTGACGCGGCCCTGCGGCGGGCCGACAGACCTTTGTGGGGAGCGGGCGGGTGGAACGGCGCGATCTGACGCCCCGAGAAGAGGCGCTTGTTACCGCCTCGTGCTCGAGGCAGGGGCAGATGCCTGTGGCCGACGCCACCCAATTGGTCGGCGACAAGGATGCCCTGGCCTATCTGTTGGAGTTCGGGCTGTTGGCCGTCGACCCGGAGTTTCCGGATGTGGTGGCCGCCGGAGACCCCGAGCTTGCCGCAGCACGCCAGTCATCACGCGTGCTGAAGGAAGTGGTTCGCGATCTGCTGTGGGTGTCGCGGCTGCCTCAGTCCACCGCCTCCCTGACCAAGCAGTACCTGCGCGCCCAGGAGTCCCAGAGCGGTGCCATCGAGGTGGTCACGGGGACGCCCGCCATCGACCAGCGTCTGTCCATGCTGCTGGAGAGTTGCCAGGAGCGGATGCTGACCATCCATCCGGAGGCCACCCGGCCGTCAGCGACGCTGCAGTCCGTCATCGGGCGGGATCTCGATGCCGTCCGGCGCGGTGCCGATGTCCGCATGCTCTACCTGACTCCAGTACGGCGCCAATCAGCTGCGCAAGCATACGTGGAAGCGGTCACGGCAGCAGGTGCCGGCGTTTCGGACGCTGGCGCACCTGCCTCAGCGACAGTTCGTGATCGACGATACCGTGATCATTCCCTACAACGGCGACATCAGTGGAGCGGTCTTCATTCAGGACCCGTCGACCGTTACTGCCCTCGCACGCATTTTCGAAGTGCTCTGGCAATTGGGCGAGGACTTCATGCCCCGCCCAGGACAAGAAGCGCCGATCGACAAGACGCTGCTGACGGTGATGCGCATGCTGGTCGATGGGATGAGCACCCGGCAGATAGCCCGGAATCTTCAGCTGAGCGAGCGGATGGTCACGCGAATTCGTGCGGAGATCAACGAGGAGTACGGCACGGATTCTGCCATTCGCCTCGGCTGGCTGCTGCACGAACGCTTTCCGAATGGAATCAATTAGGGCGACGCCGGCACGTCGCCCCAATCAACCATGCTATTTGAGCAAGGACGCGTTCTGGTTCCAGCCCGAGTCAGCCTCAATAACATGGCTCTGGCCATGCGTGACATGTGACCCCAAGCTGGAGGCGGCTGGGGCAACCACACCCAGGGACACGCCGACAACCGCAGCTCCGGCTGCAAGCAGCGTTCCGACCGCGATCCGAATCCGCTTCACTTTGGTTGACTCCTCTCGGTGGGGCCGAGGGTGCCCCGTCGTGCCCATATGGGCATGGCAACACATTATAAGTACCGACCAATCTTAGCCTACGATCTTCACCAGCCCCAGAGGGGAAGCAGCAAAATGCGGCATCGAACGAGATTGTCCCTTTTTGACCCATGAATCCCATAAGTCACCTGGGTGACTTTACTGCTACTTTGCCTAATTTATTCACCCTTTGCCGAGCAGGATGCATGAACGACGATGCACTGCCACCCCCCACCAGGGTGAATCTGAGACAAGCACTCGCACCCACTTCCCCCTCAACCGCCGAGCAGAGAAGATGGGGACATGCCAATCGAGACCGTCGAAGCCATCCCCCTGCTGGCGCAGATCCACCTGCGCACCCGCGAGCACAAGGAGGAGCTGTGGGAGTTGGCGGTCCGCGCATTCCAGGCAGGGGCGGCACCGGCGAGCATCGCCAGAGTGATGGGGCTGAGTGAGACCGAGATCGGTCAACTGTCGCAGGCGCTCACTGCCGCCACCGAGGATTGCGAGAACGTACCCGCCTCGCAGGCATCCTGACGACGACAAGATCCCGCCCGGTCTCTCGACCGGACGGGATCCACTGTGGAGCTACGGGGAATTGAACCCCGGACCTCTTGCATGCCATGCAAGCGCTCTACCAACTGAGCTACAGCCCCGGACCGCCGCCGAGGGGGTCCCGTCTCCGGTCCCGCTCGCGACGTGTCTCACTGTACACGGTCGGGAAGGCGCCCCACCAATTACTTGTCACGCCTCCGACCTGCGAGGACCGCTCCGATGAGCATCAGGATGCCGACCCCCGCGGCGGTGGTCGCCAGGGCGTGTCCGGAGGTCGAGGCTGCCGCCGGGTAGCTCACCTGGCTCACGAAGAGGGTGCCCAGGGTGGCGACGCCGACCACGCTGCCGAGCTGGATCATCGTGACGAGCACGCCGCTGGCGTCCGCCGCGTCGGTCGGGGCGACCCGGCCCAGCGCGCGGCCCATCAGCGGGCCGTACGCGCAGCCGCCGATCAGGCCGAGCGGCAGCAGCACGATCTCGACGGCGGCGCCGACCCGCTGTCCGTCCCTCAGCAGCAGGCCGACCGCCGCGTAGCCGACCGCGCACAGCGCCAGGGCGACGACCGGGAGCTGCCGGTGCAGCCGCTGCGGGAGCCGCTGCCAGTACATCCCGGAGATCCCGAAGCCGAACGACATCGGCAGGAAGACCAGCCCGGCGTCGAGCGGGCTCAGGCCGAGCCCGGCCTGGACGTGCATCGCCATGGCGAACATGAAGCTGCCGACGCAGCACATGATCAGGAAGAGCGCCGAGCCGGCCGTGAGCAGTCCCGGCGAACGCAGCACCCGGCCGCGGATCAGCGGGCTGCCGCCGCGCGCCGCCACCCGGCTCTCGACCAGCCCGAACAGGGCGAACAGCAGCACGCTCGCGCCGAGCATCACCCAGCCCCACGCCGGCCAGTGCTCCTCGTGGCCCATCACCAGCGGCACCACCAGCAGGCCCAGGGCCGCCGCGAGGGTGACCAGGCCGGCCAGGTCCAGCTTGCGCTCGCGGTTGCCCGGGATCGCCGGGAGCAGCCTGCGTCCGGCCACCAGCAGCAGCACCCCGATCGGGACGTTCACCAGGAACACCGGCCGCCAGCCCGAGCCGAACAGGTCGGCGTTGACCAGGACCCCGCCGAGCACCTGGCCGACGGCCCCCGCGCCGGCGATCACCGCGCTGTAGCCGCCGAGGGCGCGCAACCGGGCCGGGCCCTCGAAGGTGCGCTGGATCAGGCTCATCACCTGCGGCACCATCAGCGCCGCGCCGACACCCTGCAGGATCCGGAAACCGATCAGCGAGTCGGCCCCGGGCGCCAGGCCGCAGGCCAGCGAGGCCAGCGTGAAGGAGGCGACCCCGAACCGGAACACCCGGCTGAAGCCGTGCCGCTCCCCCAGCCTCGCGCCGGTGATCAGCAGGACCGCGTAGGCGATCGTGTAACCGGCGATGACCAGCTGCAGAGCGGCCCCGGAGGCGTGCAGATCGGTGCGGATGACCGGGGTGGCCACATTGACGATGAAGACGTCCAGGACGGCCATGAACTGGCCGACCAGGATCAGTGCCAGCAGCAGGCCGGGCCGGGACGGCGCGGGTGGCGAAGCACCGCGGGTGCTGGGCCCAACTGGCTTGGTGGAGGCAGAGGTTGTGCTGTCAGGAGTGATCTGCGTATCGGCCATGCGACTATCGTGGCGGTCATCCGGTACAGGTAGTTAGAGCCTGCCGATACTGGTACTGGGAGTACCTGTCAGCGGCTCCGCCGATGCGCCACCATGAACCCATGAGCGTGATGGACGACGCAGCTGTCAGCAACCGTTCGGCCGCCGCCCCGCGACGCACCGAGCTCGCCGCCTTCCTCAAGGCCCGCCGGGCCCGGGTCACCCCCGAGGACGTGGGCATGGCCCCGGGCCTGCGCCGCCGCACCCCCGGACTGCGGCGCGAGGAGGTGGCGCAGCTCGCCGGTGTCGGTGTCACCTGGTACACCTGGCTGGAGCAGGGACGTCCGATCAACGCCAGCGAGCAGGTGCTCAGTGCGATCGCCCGCACGCTGAAGCTGGACGGCGCGGAGACCCGCCATCTCTTCACCCTGGCCGGGCTGCAGCCGGCCCTCCCCGTGATGGACTCCTGCCCGCTGAGCCCGGAGATGCAGACCATCCTGGACGCGCTGTCCCCGCTCCCCGCGTCGATCACCAGCGCCCGTTACGACATCCTGCGCTGGAACGCCGCCTACGAGGCGCTGTTCCCCGGCGTCACCCGCACCGACGGACGGCACAACACCATGTGGTCCACCGCGACCATCCCGGAGTGCTGCAACGCCTTCGTCAACCGCGCCGAGGAGCTGCCGCGGATGGTCGCGGTGCTGCGCTCCGGCTACGGGCAGCATGTCGGCGAACCCTACTGGGAGGACTTCATCCGCGACCTGATCGGCGCCAGTCCGGAGTTCGCCCGGCTCTGGGCGCAGCAGGACGTGGCCGCGCACTCCACCCGGCACAAGATCTTCCGGCATGCGGCGGTCGGCGAGGTGCGGATGTCGGCGACCAACCTGACCTCGATGGGCATGCCCGAGGGGCGGCTGGTGGTGTACACCCCGGAGGACGAGGAGAGCCGGCAGCGGATCGCGTGGCTGATGGCCAACCCTGGCCTGCCGGTGGTCGACCACACGCACTGATCACGAGGGGATGGTGTCCCGGGTCGCGCGAGGCTGTCAAGGGGACCCCGATCAAGCCACTGACCTGGACTTTTGGCCTGAAACCGCGCAGCTCACCGCAGCACCCGCGCTGACCTGCGCCTGCGCATGGTCTTTGCATATCCATGACACCTTGCACACGCAATCTCCTTGAGCCAGCTGTTGACGTGACCACTTGGTCTAGTCCAATTTGGTGGGGCGGGAGTTCACCGAGTGAAGAACGAGACGGCACTGGACCAGAGGAAGACAAGCAGCGTGCCGCTCCCGCGAAGATCCCCGACTTCTCCAGGTTGACCAGCGCGCAGCCGGCCTGCGCGACATCCGAGTCCCTCCGAGCCTCTGTCGGCCTCCCCCTGTCTGTCCCCCTTGTTCGTCCTCTCGTACTGCCCGCGCATGACCCGCCGCAGCGTCAGCCCGTCGTGGGCTGCCCGGCGCCTCGCACCCATGCCGATTCCGTGTCGATTCCGTGGAGCGACCCATGCCGATGCCTGATGACCCCTACCTGTACCGAGCCGCCTCCGACCTGCCGTACTTCAGCTCGGACGGCGAGAAGTACCTGGCCCTGACCCCCCTGCGGGACCTCGAAAGCCCGCGCCCGCTGCGGGTCCTCTCCCCGGAGGACTTCGCCTTCTGGCAGACCTACGGCTACGTCATCGTGCGGCAGGCGATCCCCGCCGCCGCTGCCGCGCGCCTGCTGGACTTCGCCTGGGACTTCCAGGGACTGGACCCCGACCGGCCGGACACCTGGTACGAGGACCGCCCGTACCGCACCGACCTGGACCGTGAACTGCACATCTACGGCTTCGTCGAGGCCTACCAGCACCAGCTGATCTGGGACAGCCGGCAGACCCGGCGCGTCTACGAGGCGTTCGCGGACGTGTGGGGCTGCGAGGAGCTGTGGGTCAGCCTGGACCGGCTGAACCTCAACCCGCCCAACGTCAGGAACCGTGACCGGCTGCTGATCGCGCCCACCGACCGGGGCTTCGACATCGAGCTGCACTGGGACGTCGACACCTCGCTCGGCGTGCTGCCGCAGCGGGTGCAGGGGCTCATCGCCCTCAACGACACCACCCTCGACGAGGGCGGGTTCCAGTGCAACCCCGAGCTGTTCCGTCAGTTCGACCGCTGGAAGACGGCGCAGCCCGCGGACCGCGACCCGATCCGGCCCCGGGTCGACCGCGCGCTGATGCCGGTGGTGCGCCCGGAACTGCACGCCGGGGACCTGCTGATCTGGAACGGTCTGCTGGCCCACGGGGTGGCCCGCAACACCTCGGCGAACGGGGTGCGGGCGGTGCAGTACCTGTCGATGATGCCCGCCCTGGAGTCGCACCAGCAGTTGCGGCGTTCCCGGATCGACTCCTGGCGCCACCTCAGCACACCGGACTGGAACGGGACCCTGGTCGGCGACGCGGTCAAGCACGAGTCGCTGCGCTACGGACCGGCCGAACTGAACGAGCTGGGCCGCAAGTTGCTGGGCCTCGACTCCTGGAGCAACCGCACGTCCGAAGCCGGCGAGTCCGAAGCCGCCGAGTCCGAACTCACGAACGGAGACCACGCATGCGCCGTGTCTGTCTGACCCTGCCCACCGACCGGGCCTGCGCCGGAACGATCGCGGCCGTGCACCAGGAGGCGGCCTACGCGGCCGGGCACTTCGAGGTCGAGGTCCACCTGCTGGTCCTGGACTCCTCCGACCAGGAGACCGTCGCGGAGCACGCCGCCGCCGTCCGCGCCTTACCCCCCGTCCCGAACGTGGTGACCCACCACCTCGACGAGGCGGCCCAGCGGGTGTTCCTGCGCGGGGTGATCGAGCAGGCGAGGGTGGCCCAGCCGGAGCTGGTGCTGTCGCTGATGCTGCCGGACCGGTCGTCCTACGGGGCCTGCACCAACCGGGCGTTCCTGATCGCCCGGGCGCTCGGCTGCGAGTCCGTGCTGCGCCGCGACTCCGACATCCACTACCAGTCGCTGGACGGCGTCCCCGTCTATCCCGTCCACCACGAACTGGCGTCCCTGGGAAAGCGGGCGAGCGAGGCATCGGCGTATGTCACCGAGACCGCGCTGGACCCGGGGCGCGCGCACCGGCCGGTGGCGATGGTCGGCTCCTCCTTCATCGGCGAACTCTCGGTGGACATCGGCGAGATCGAGAAGCTGGACCCTGAGGTCTACCACGACATGGTCAGCCTGTGGGCGCCGGCGGACTGGTCGGCGCAGCAGAAGCGGGAGTTGGTCGCCGAGTCGTTCCGCGGTGCGGGTACCGAGGCGTTCAGCGGTGACCGGTCGGCGCTGACCGTGGTGGACCCGATGCGGGTGGACATGTCCAACATCGGTTTCCATCAGGTGCAGGAGCTGGTGCCACTGCCCCCGGGGACCGAGACGATCGGCAGCGACTACTTCCTGATCCACCTGGTGCACGACGCCAAACTGCCCGGGGTGCTGCACAACCGACACATCGTCAACTACTACACCCCCGAGCGCCGTACCGACGCGGGCTTCGCCGCCTACCACGTGCGGCTGGTGAAGTTCTTCCTGTCGATGCTCTACTTCAACGCCGTCTACGCCCGGATGGCTGCGGCCGGCGAGTCGATGCTCGACGACCGGGACCAGGTGCGGCCCGCGGTGATCGCCGGGTTCCTGCGGGAGAGCGCCGAACTGGACCGGGCCGAGAACGTCCGGCGGCTGCGGACCCTGGACGGTTGCTACCGCAGGCTGGGCGGCCGGTACGCGGCCTTCGCCGACCTGCTGGCCGTGCGCGGTCCGCGGCTGCTGGACGAGGCCCGGCGCGACATCGAGGACTTCGCCCTGCTGACCGAGGTCTGGGGTCCGCTGATGCGGGCCGCCGGCACCGCCACCTCCCTCGAACCGCGACGACAGCTGGAGCACAGCAGCACATGACATCCGAGAACCAGTTAGTGGGCGCCACCTTGTTCGCTGCCCTGTTCGACGCCGACGGGGACCGGATCATCTTCGATCTGGACGGGATCGAGGACCGCTGCGCCGCCCTGCAGCGGGAGCTGCCGCAGGTGGCCATCCGCTTCGCGGTCAAGGCCTGCCCGGTGGACGAGGTGCTGGCCGCCCTGGCCGGGCGGGGCGCCGGGTTCGACGCGGCGTCCCCCCAGGAGATCGAGCAGGCGCTGCGGACCGGGGTGCCACCCGGCTCGATCCACTACGGCAACACCGTCAAGTCCGACCGGAGCATCGCCGAGGCCTACCGGCTGGGGGTGCGCGACTTCGCCACCGACAGCCTGGCGGACGTCGCCGCGATCGCGCTGCACGCCCCCGGAGCGCGGGTGTTCTGCCGACTGGCCACCAGCGGTGCGGGCGCGCTGTGGGGGTTGAACCGGAAGTACGGCTGCTCCGCCCAGGACGCGCCGACGGTGATGGCGGCGGCCCGAGCGGCGGGCCTGGTCCCGGCCGGTCTGTCGGTGCACGTGGGCTCCCAGCAGATGACCGCCGGGGCCTGGCGGGAGGCGTTCGACTCGCTGGCCGGCGTGCTCACCGACCTGGACCAGCACGGCATCCACCCGGACCACGTCAACCTCGGCGGCGGCCTGCCCGCACTCGGCTACCTGGACCGCCGCGGTGAGCCCCTGGACCCCCCGCTGGACAAGATCCTGGCCGTGATCCGCGAGGGCACCGCGCGGCTGCAGGAGGTGGCGGCCGGGCCCCTGGACTTCGTCATGGAGCCGGGCCGCCACCTGGTGGCCGACCACGGCGCGATCCGCGCCCACGTCGCCCGACTGACGACGCGTCAGCAGCCGGGCGGCGAACGGGAGCACTGGCTCTACCTCAGCTGCGGCAAGTTCAACGGCCTCTACGAGATGGACGCGATGCAGTACCGGCTGGTGTTCCCCACCCACCGCCCGGACGCGCCGCGGGTACCCGCCGTGATCGCGGGGCCCACCTGCGACAGCGACGACGCCTACTCGCGCGGACACGGCCTGGTCCCGGTGCCCGAGGCGCTGGCCTCGGGCGATCCGGTCTGGGTGCTCTCGGCCGGCGCCTACGCCACCAGTTACCTCACCCAGGGCTTCAACGGCTTCCCGCCACTCGAATACACCTGCGTCCGGAGGTGGAGGTCCCGTGGGTGAGGATCCGGTCATCCGCGGGATCCGCGCGCTCGACTGGGAGGGCATCGTCGCGCTGGAGTCCGCTGCCTACACGCCGCTCGGCCTGTCGGAGCAGCAGGCCGCGCTGGAGTCCCGGGTGCGCGCCTCGCCGACCACCTGCTTCGTGCTGGAGCACAGGTCGCGTGGGCGGCGCATCGCCGGCTACGCGCTGGCGCTGCCCTACCCGAGATTCCGCTACCCGGGGCTGGGCGAGTCGGAGCGGACCGCGTTCCGTTCGCGCAATCTGCACCTGCACGACCTGGTCGTCGCCGAGGAACTGCGCCGCCGCGGGCTGGCCGGCCGACTGCTGGGCCATCTCGAAACGGTGGCGCGGGCCCTGAAGCACCAGCACGTCTCCCTGGTCGCGGTCGCGGGCACCGACGCCTTCTGGTCACGGCACGGGTTCGTGCCCCACCGGGAGGTGGCCGCACCGGCGCACTACGGCGCGCACGCCGTCTACATGTCCAAACCGCTCGGCAGCCCGCCGTACGGCCCGCCCCCGCACCACGAAGGAGACTGACGCCCATGTTCCGTGTTCAGGACGAGTTTCGCCGGACCCAGCTGGCGGTGGTGGCGCTGTTCTGTTCGCTCGGGTTCCAGTACGCGACCTGGGCCTCGCGGATACCGGCGATCAAGGCGCACCTGGACCTGAGCTCCGCGCAGGTGGGCCTGATGCTGATGGCCACCGGTGTGGGCGCGGTCGCGTCCTTCCCGCTGGTGGCGCTGCTGATGAAGCGGCTGGGCTCGCGCCGGCTGTCGCTGCTGTCGGCGCTCGGTCTGGCGCTGCTGCTCCTGGCCATGGCGCAGCTGCCGAACTATCCGACCGCGCTGGTGGTGATGTGCGCCGACGGTGTGCTGGTGGGCGGGCTGAACGTGGCGATGAACGCGCAGGGCGCGGCCCTGGAGGTGCGGTTCCAGCGCAACACCATGGCCACGCTGCACGCCACCTTCAGCGGCGGATCGCTGGTCGCCGCGCTGCTGGCCTCCGGCATGAACCTGCTGACCTCCTCGCTGGCGGTGCACTTCGCCGTCGCCATGGGCCTGTTGCTGCTGGCGGTCGGCTACGCCCGCCCGGGTCTGCTGCCCCAGGACAAGCCCGCCGAGCCCGCCGCTGCCGCGCCGCAGGAGAAGAAGCGCTTCAGGTTCACCCTGCCCGGCCGGCTGACGCTCTGGCTGGGCCTGGCCATTTCCTTCGGCACCATCACCGAAGGGGCCATGAACGACTGGTCCTCGCTCTACCTCAAGGACGTCGCCAAGGCGTCGGCGGGGCTGGCGCCGATGGGCATCGCGGTCGTCTCGGCGACCATGGTGCTGGCCCGGCTGCTGACCGACGGCTGGCGCGGACGCTGGGGCGACGGGCTGATCGTGCGCACCGGCAGTACCCTGGCGGCGCTGGGGCTGGCCCTGGCCCTGCTGGCCGGCGGCGTACTGCCGGCGCTGATCGGCTTCGCCTGCGTGGGCCTGGGCGTGGCCGCGGTGACCCCCTGCGTCTACGTCGCGGCGGCGGCCCAAGGGTCGGACGCGCTGACCCTGGTCGCCACCATGGGGACGGTCGGCCTGTTGGCCGGGCCCCCGGTGATCGGTTTCATCGCCAACGCGAGCGGCCTGACCTGGGGCATGGGCGCGGTCGCGGCCTCCGCCCTGATCGTGGCCCTGTGCGCGACCCGGATCCGCTGGGCGCCTGCCTCCGAAACCGCTCACGACGACGCCGCTCCGATCACCGCCCAGATCGAGGCCGAGGCCGTGTAGCCCGCAAACTACGAGATCCCGCCCGATCACGGTGATCGGGCGGGATCTCGTCCACACCTTCTGTGGAGCTACGGGGAATTGAACCCCGGACCTCTTGCATGCCATGCAAGCGCTCTACCAACTGAGCTACAGCCCCGTATTGCGTTGTTTCCCTGCTGCTTACTGCTGCTTACTGCGTGGAGCTACGGGGAATTGAACCCCGGACCTCTTGCATGCCATGCAAGCGCTCTACCAACTGAGCTACAGCCCCGCTGTTCCCCCAGCCGTTTCCGGCTGTGCGAACGAAGGAAACTTTAGCGGCAGGAGGGCCGAACTGCGAAATCCGACCCCGCGCCCACCCCTCAGGTGTCGTCCCCGATCACCGGTTCCGGCAGGGTCCCCGCATTGTGCTCCAGCAGCCGCCAGCCGCGGGCGCCCTCGCCCAGGACCGACCAGCAGCAGTTGCTGAGGCCGCCGAGCGCCTCCCAGTTCGAGGAGTCCAGCCCGAGCAGACGGCCGATGGCCATCCTGATGGTCCCGCCGTGGCTGACCACGACCACGGTGCCGCGGTCCGGGAGCAGCTTCACCGCGTCCATGACCACCGGCACGGCACGGTCGGCGACCTCGGTGCCGAGCTCGCCGCCGCCCCGGCGGACCGGCTCGCCGAGCTTCCAGGCGCGGTACTCCTCGCCGTACTGCTTCTGGATCTCCTCGTTGGTCAGGCCCTGCCAGCTGCCCGCGTAGGTCTCGCGCAGCCCGGGGTCGTGGGTGACCTCGAGGCCGGTGACCGCCGACAGCTCGGCGGCGGTGTGCGCCGCGCGCTGGAGGTCGGAGGAGACGATGGCATCCGGGCTGAGGGCAGCGAGCAGCCGGGCGGCGCGCTGCGCCTGCGACCGGCCGGTGTCCGTCAGCGGGATGTCGGTACTGCCCTGGAAGCGGCCTTCGAGGTTCCAGGAGGTCTGGCCGTGCCGCCAGAAGACGACACGCCTGCCACGACCGCGGGTGCTCCCGTTCAGCGCATGCTCCGATCAGCCTCGGCCTGCAGCACGGCTTCGACGTGGTCGAACTCGTTGGGCTCGCGGACGAACTCGTCGTCACCGGGACGGTTCCGGCTGGCGATGGCGTCCTCGGGCAGCGCGATCTCCGGGCAGTCCTTCCAGAGCCGCTCCAGGCCGTAGTAGGAACGCTCCTCGGAGTGCTGGACATGGACCACGATGTCCAGGAAGTCGAGCAGGATCCAGCGGCCCTCGCGCTCGCCCTCGCGGCGCACCGGCTTGGTCGCGTGCTCCTTGGCGAGCTGCTCCTCGATGGCGTCCGCGATGGCCTTGACCTGGCGGTCGTTGGGCGCGGACGCGATCACGAAGGCGTCGGTGATGGCCAGGACGTCGCTGACGTCGAAGGCGATGATGTTCTGGGCCAGCTTGTCGGCTGCCGCCTGGGCGGCGGTGGTGACAAGTGCTACGGCCCGGTCTGTCGCGGTCACAGGATGCTCTCGGTTCGGGGACACGGATGCCTTCCAGGATCTCATGGACGGCAGACGGCCCGCTCCGGCGTTTTGGGTGTCGCCAGCCCTGCGTCAGCCCTGGTAGTCCTTTCCGAGTACCACCACCAGGTCCGCGGACTGCGCGCTGGTGACCTTGGTCACCACCGTGGTCGGCAGGCCGAGGTCCTGGGCGAGCTGCTTGGCGTCGGCGGCGCGGGTGTCGTCGCTGTAGCTGATGCTGCTGGTGCTCCGGGTGGACGGGGCCTTGGAGCTGCCGGGGACCAGGGTGAAACCGCCGTTGACCACGGCGGCCTCGGCGAGGTTGGCCTTGTTGCCGTCGCCGGTGGCGTCGGTGATCGCCACCCGGGCCGCGGTGGCACCGCCGCTGGTGGTGACCGTGCCGCCGAGCAGCTGCTTCACCAGGTCGCCCGCGCTGCTCGCCGGCGTCCCGTTGGCGTTCACCGGGAGCGTCGCCGTGGAGTACTTGCCGCCCTGGGCGTCCTTGGACAGGGCCGCCATCAGCGCGCCGAGGGTGGCGTCCGGCAGCGAGGGGTCGGCGACGGCGCCCATCTTGGTGATGTCGCTCGCGGCCGAGGTCGCGTCCTGGGGCATCGCCTGGACCAGCCCTGCCAGCACCTGCCCGTAGCGGGACAGCTGGGCTCCGGCGCTCTCGCCCTTGGCCTGGTAGTCGGCGTAGGCGATGGCCGCGGCGCCGCTGAGGATGGCCTTGCCGGGCTTCACCAGGTCCTTGCCGTTCTGCGTGATCGTCGTGTTGGAGTCGACGGTGATCCCGCCGAGCAGGTCGATCAGGTTCTGCAGGAACGGGGTGTAGAGGGACCATGTCGCGGAGACGTCGGCGCCGAGCAGCGCGTGCAGCCCGTCCCGGGTCGCGGCGTTGCCCTGGGCGTTCACCGAGGAGGCCAGGGTCACCGAGGCGCCGCCGCTGTCGGTGGGGACGGCCAGGGTGCCGGGGAGCAGCAGCGTGCTGCCCTGCCCCGAGGCCGGGTTGGAGACCAGCAGCGCGGTGTAGATGTTCTTGTTGAGGTCGTGCAGGTGGACCGCGATGACGGTGCGCTGGGTCGAGGCGGCGACAGTCCCTGACGAGGAGCCGCGCAGCCACAGGTAGCCGGCCCCGCCGGCGGCGATCAGGACCAGCGCCACGGCGAGGGCGATCAGCCGGGTGCGCAGCTGCTTGCGGCGCTCGTCCCGGCGCTCGCCGCGGGTCTCGCTGAACTTCATCCAGTCGATGACGTCGTCGGACTCCTCCGCGTCGTCGACGAAGGCGAACTCCTCCGAGGTCGGCGTGGTCGGCCCGGCCGGGGCCGCGGTCGCCCGCGCCGGCCGCACGGACTCCACCGGGGGCGCCGGCTGCTGCTGCGGGATCGCGTACTGGCCGGTGTCGTACGCCGGCTGGGCCTGCTGCTCGTACCCGTCCGGGTAGGAGGGGTACTGGGGCTGCTGCTGGTAGCCGTAGGCCGGGTCCTGGTAACCGCCGCCCTGGTCCTGGTACGCCGGGTCCGGGTACGGGGCGCTCTGGTACCCGGCGTCCTGATAGCCGGCGTCCTGATAGCCGGGGTCCTGATAGCCGGGGTCCGCGTACCCCTGTTGCTGCTGGATCGGCCGGCCGTAGCTGTCGTAGCCGTAGGCCGGCTGGTAGACCGGTTCCCCGGGCTGGGACGGATAGTCCGGGTACTGCCCGTAGCCGTACCCCTGCTGCTCGTAGCCGTAGGACTGCGGCTGCGGCTCGCCCTCCGGCTCCCGGCGGTCTGCGGTTCCGGTCACGGCGACCCAGCCCCTTTCAGTTCGTACTGCTCGGGTCGAGATAGAGCCTGCGCTTGTCGATGTAGCGGACCACACCGTCCGGCACCAGGTACCAGACCGGCTCGCCACGGGCGACCCGGACCCGGCAGTCGGTGGAGGAGATGGCCAGCGCGGGCACCTCGACCAGCGACACGCCTCCCTCGGGCAGACCCGGGTCCGACAAAGTGTGCCCTGGACGGGTCACTCCGATGAAGTGCGCGAGGTCAAAGAGCTCCTCGGCGTTCCGCCAGGAGAAGATCTGGCTCAGCGCGTCGGCGCCGGTGATGAAGAAGAGGTCCGCGTCGGCGTGCTCGGCACGGAGGTCCCGCAGGGTGTCCGTGGTGTACGTCGGCCCCTTGCGGTCGACGTCGATGCGGCTGACCGAGAACTGGGGGTTGGAGGCGGTGGCGATGACCGTCATCAGATAGCGGTCCTCGGCCGGGGACACCGGCCGGCGGTCCTTCTGCCAGGGCTCACCCGTGGGGACGAAGATCACTTCGTCCAGGTGGAACTGGCTGGCCACCTCGCTGGCGGCGACCAGGTGGCCGTTGTGGATCGGGTCGAAGGTGCCGCCCATGACGCCGATGCGCTTCTTCACTGGCCCGTCTCCGGGCTCAGGCTGCTCTCCCATGAGCGCTCACCCTACGTGGTCCGCGCGGACGAGGTACGCCCGGCCGAGGCCGGGCGGGCCTGCTAGCGGTCCTTGTTGAAGCGGGTCGTGAGGAAGAGCAGGATCAACAGCACGACGAGCGCGCCGCCGCCGGTCACGATCGGGTTGAGGCTGTGGTGGGCGTCACTGCTCTCCGCGAGGACGGAGCGGGCGGCTGCGTGGAGGCTCATCGGTGGCGGACCTTCTGGCTCGGAGGCGTGCGGGGGGCCTGCTGGACGGTGCTCATGGTACGGGCAGCACACCAGGAACTGCTCGGCGGCTCCACACGTCTGACTCCGTGTGCGCTCATTCGCGGTAGCCGCGCAGCAGGAAGACAGCGAGGAAGACGACGCCGACGACGGCGCAGATGACGATGATCCGCAGGAACATCCCCGGGCCGCTGCCGTTGGAGATGGCGGCCAGCTGCTGCAGAGCGGTGGTGGTGCGCATGGGGCGGGACTCCTCGGGGGTACGGCCGGACGACTCAGCCTAGACCCGGCCCGGTGCGGAATTGTCAGCGGGATCGCCGGTCGTCGTCGGCCGCCCGGCGTAGTGTGGCGAACAAGGTTCCGGGGACGAGCGGCAGCAGGGCAGCAAGCAGCTGTGCAGCAGAGGACTTACACAGGACGGCGGGGGCCCGGCAGTGACGCCGGGGTCCGCTGTCGATCGGGAGGAAGCAGCAGATGACCCAACCCACCGAAGGCAGCGTGCCGAGCCGGAACCGCAAGCGCTTCCCCGGCATCTCCACTCGTGCCTGGGAGCACCCCGCCGACCGCTCCGCGCTGGTCGCGCTGCGCAAGCTCAGCGGCTTCGACGACATCCTCAAGAAGCTCGGCGGCATGGTCTCCGAGCGCGCCGTGCGGCTGATGTTCCTGGCCTCCGCGGTCCGCGCCTCGGAGCGCCAGTTCGCGCACCTGCACGACATGGTGCGGGACGCCGCCTACATCCTGGACCTGGAGAAGGTCCCGCCGCTCTACGTCACCCAGGACCCGGTCCCGAACGCCATGTGCATCGGCATGGACTCCCCAGTGATCGTGGTGACCACCTCGCTCGTCGAACTGCTCGACGAGGAGGAGATGCGGGCCGTGATCGGCCACGAGGTCGCGCACGCCATGTCCGGGCACGCCGTGTACCGGACCATGCTGATCATCCTCACCAACCTGGCGACCAGGATCGCCTGGATCCCGCTGGGCGGGATCGCCGTCCTGGCGATCATCACCGCGCTGAAGGAGTGGTTCCGCAAGTCGGAGATCTCCTGCGACCGGGCCGGGCTGCTGGTCGGCCAGGACCTGCAGGCGTCGATGCGCGGCCTGATGAAGCTGGCCGGCGGCCACCACCTGCACGAGATGAACACCGACGCCTTCCTGGAGCAGGCCGACGAGTACGACCGCGCCGGGGACCTGCGCGACGGTGTGATCAAGCTGCTGCAGCTGCTGCCGCAGACCCACCCGTTCGTGGCGGTGCGGGTGCAGAAGCTGAAGAAGTGGGCCGAGAGCGAGGAGTACAGCTCCATCATGGCCGGGGCCTACCCGCGCCGGGAGCAGGACGGCGACGCCTCGGTCACCGACCAGATGAAGGCGGCGGCGGACTCCTACGCGCAGTCCTTCAAGGAGTCCAAGGACCCGCTGATGGGTCTGATCCGCGATGTGGCCGGCGGCGCCGGGGACATCGGCGGCAAGCTGCGGGACGTCTTCGCGGGGAACCGCGGCAGCAGCAGCAACGACACCACGACGGAGCCGCCGGCCGAGCCGGGCGCGACACCGGCCTGACGGCCGCTCAGCAGTTCCGTTCGAACCTGGCCGACGTCCTGGGCTCCGCTCAGGGCGTCGGCCCGCTCATGACCCCGCAGAGGGACCAGACGCTGCGGCTCTGGTCGTAGGGGTCGACGACGGCCTGGGTCGGCGCAGTGGAAGCGACGGGTCCTGCCTTCGTGGAGGCGGCTGCCGTCGCCGTCGTAGTGGGCAGGACCGGGGTGAAGTATCTGGCGGCGCTCGCGGCGTCGCAGGCCATCGGGCCGGCCTCGGTCGCCGAGGTGGTCAGCTCGACCCGGTTGGCGGCGAGGTCCGCCGCGGTGAAGCGGTAGACGACCTGCCTGCGGACCGTGAAGAGTACGGTGGGCTGCTGGGTGCCGTCGGCGGACACCGGGGTCAGCGCGTAGACGAAGGTGTGGTCACCGGTCAGCTGCAGAGCGCCGTCCACCTCCTTCGGCACGGTGAACGAACCCTGCACCCGGGTCTCCTGGCCTGCGGCGGCCTTCACCTTCGTCGCGTCGAAGCGCACCAGCCAGCCGGTCGCCTCGTGCTTGCCGTCGTCGGCCGGACTGCTGATGCTCTGGTCGAACTGGCTCCGCTGCCCGGACGCCAGCAGGTCGCGGACCAGGTCGGTCCTGCCGCCGAACAGGACGCCGGTGTCCAGCGAGGACACCTCCACGTAGTTCTGAGCCAGGATCAGCGCCTGGGCGACCTGGTTCTTGCTGAAGTGGTCGGTCGCGCCGGCGTTGGGCAGGATGAGTCCGGCCGGCCCCAGCGCGTAGTTCCTGGGGTCGACCTCGGTCGACGCGGACGCGGACGCGGCGGCACTCGCACCGGCGCTCGCCGTCGCCGTCACGGCCGCGGTGGTGGTCGTGGTGGCGGCAGCCGTGGCGCTCCCGCTCGCGACCGGCGCCAGCGTGGGGACGCCGCCGGCCCCCGGCTGCAGGGCGACCACGGTCATGCTGAGCTCGGCGGCGGAACCGGCGCCCGCCTGCGGGTAGGGATGCTTGGTCCCCAGGTACACGGCGGCCGAGAAGGCGATCGCGACCAGCAGCATCAGCGCCAGCGCCTGACGCGAGAGCCCGCCGCCGCGCAGGCCCCGGCCGCGGATGGGCCGGCTGCCGGCCGACAGCCGTTCCTGGGCCGAGAGCTCCTGGATCCGGGCAGCCCTCACAAACGATTCGTCGAAAACGACGGATCGGAACTCGTCATCACCACCGGCACCGCCCTCGGGCGTGCCCTCCGGTGGTTCCGCCCGGCCTGCCATGGCACAAGGGTATGTCGGTCCAAGGACAGTGAAGGGTGCTCATAGGCCAACTTCTGGGCCGGTTCTGAGAGATTCCTCACCCGGCCGGGACCCGATCGAGGTCAGGACGGCACGGCTAGCGCGGCGACGCGGTCGCGGCCGTCGAGGAGACCGGGGCCGAGGCGCTGCCCCCGGTTCCGCTGGTGGGCCGTTGCACCGACTGGCCGTTCTCGCTGCCGGTGCCCCGGTAGACGGCGGCTGCCGCGACCATCACCGCGAGCATCCCGATCACCACCAGCATCAGCCGGGCGATGATCCGCTGCCAGCGGCCGGGGTGGGCCTGATGCCGTCCCCGCGCAGGGCCGAACGGGGTCACCGGTCGGCCGGCCGTGGCGGTCCGGCCCGCGGC
The DNA here is from genome assembly GCF_004365705.1 of Streptomyces sp. 846.5. Classification (NCBI taxonomy): domain Bacteria; kingdom Bacillati; phylum Actinomycetota; class Actinomycetes; order Kitasatosporales; family Streptomycetaceae; genus Streptomyces; species Streptomyces sp. 846.5. The sequence continues at coordinate 5,818,179 of NZ_SOBN01000001.1, read as the reverse complement.
GGAGCCGGCTGCGGCCCTGCCCCGGCGGCGGCCGGGGGCGCGCAGCGCCAGGCTGCGCTCGGCGGCCGACGGCTCATGGATCAGCGCGGCGAGGACGAACGCCTCGTCGAAGACCATGCCGTCGAAGATGTCGGCCGGGTCGCTGTCGGGCTGTCCGGCGTCAGCATCGCCGGAGCCGGTGTCGAAGCCATCGGGATTCACGGGACCCCCCAGGTACTCGGTCGCACCACTCCCAGCAGAGTAGCGCCGGGTCCCGCCGCTTGTCTGTGCCTTACTGCACAGGCCACCCTGCCGTCACCGGCCGCTCACCCCCGTACATGCCCGTCGCCGGTGACGATGTACTTGGTTGAGGTCAGCTCGGGCAGGCCCATGGGACCGCGGGCGTGCAGCTTCTGGGTGGAGATGCCGATCTCCGCGCCGAAGCCGAACTGGCCGCCGTCGGTGAACCGGGTCGAGGCGTTGACAGCGACCGTGGTGGCATCGACCAGCTGGGTGAACCGGCGGGCGGCGGACTGAGAGGTCGTCACGATCGCCTCGGTGTGGCCCGAGGACCACAGCCGGATGTGCGCGACAGCGGCCTCCAGCGAGTCCACCACGCCGGCCGCGATGTCGTAGGAGAGGTACTCGGTCTCCCAGTCCTCGACGGTCGCCGGGACGACGGTCGCCTTGGAGTCCGGCGCGTAGGCCAGCACCCGGTCGTCGGCGTGCACGGTCACCCCGGCCTCGGCCAGCGCGTCCAGCGCCAGCGGGACGAAGGCGTCGGCGACGTCCTTGTGCACCAGCAGGGTCTCCGCGGCGTTGCAGACGCTCGGCCGGGAGGCCTTGGAGTTCACCAGGATCCGCACCGCCATGGCCAGGTCGGTCTCCGCGTCGACGTAGACATGGCAGTTGCCGGTACCGGTCTCGATCACCGGAACGGTGGAGTTCTCGACGACGTTGCGGATCAGCGCCGCCCCGCCGCGCGGGATCAGCACGTCCACCATGCCCCGGGCCCGCATCAGCTCGGTGACCGACTCCCGGCTCTCCCCCGGCACCAGCTGGATGCAGTCGGCCGGCAGGCCCGCGCCCCCGACGGCGTCCCGCAGCACCTCCACCAGCTTGCGGTTGGAGGAGTAGGCGGAGGAGGAGCCGCGCAGCAGCACCGCGTTGCCGGACTTCAGGCAGAGCGCGGCCGCGTCCACGGTGACATTGGGGCGGGCCTCGTAGATGATCCCGACGACGCCCAGCGGCACCCGCACCTGGCGCAGGTCGAGGCCGTTCGGCAGGGTCGAGCCACGGACGACCTCGCCCACCGGGTCGGGCAGCCCGGCGACATGCCGCACATCCGCGGCGATGGCGGCGACCCGCTCCCGGTTCAAGGTCAGCCGGTCGATGATCGACTCGCTGGTGCCGGTCTCCCGGGCCCGCTCGACATCCTCGGCATTGGCCTCGACGATCTCCCGGGTGCGCACCACCAGCGCGTCGGCGATGGCGAGCAGCGCCTCGTCCTTGGGCGTGCGCGGCAGCGGCGCCAGCTCGTTGGCCGCGGCCTTGGCCCGGTAGGCGGCCCTCAGCACCGGCGACTGCGGCAGCGGTGAGGGCAGGTCCGGCGAGGGGAACGCGGTCAGCGGGGTGCCGTCGAGGGGGAGGTCGGATTCGGGGCTGCTGCTCATGGCGGAAAGCCTATCCGTCCGGGGCCGGACCTCAGTACGGATGGACCTCAGTACGGATGGACCTCAGTACGGATGGACCTCAGTACGGATGGACGCCGCCGAGGAAGGCCCGTGACTCGCCGTAGCCCTCCGCTATCCGCTTGTGGTAGGTCGGCCGGTCCACGACCTCCAGGCCGACGATCTCCCAGGGCGGGAGCTGCGCGGTGGCCTTGTGCTCGCCCCAGAGCCGGAGGGCCATCGCCGCCGCGTCCTGGAGGTCCTCGGCCTGCTCCCAGTAGCGGATCTCACCGTGGTCTGCGGCATAGCGCGCGGTCAGGAAGGGCGTGTGGTCATGGGCCAGCTGTTCGAGACCGCGCTTGAGCTCGGTCAGCGGGGTGGCCGGGCCCGCCACGCTGAGCACCACATGCCAGAGCCGGGCCCGGCTGCCGTCCTCCTCCAGGGAGGCCGACGGGCCGGGGGCGTCCTGGGTCGCGGCATCGGCGCGCGCCGTCCTGGACGCGCCCCCGTTGATGCTGGTGAGCACCGGATCGGCCGTCCCCGCAGATCTCGCACCCTGGCGCCTGCGTCCCACCGGCGGCCTCCTGTCGACGATCTCGGGTCGTGCAGTACGGGCGGGCGACAACGCTGTCAGGACGGCCCTCTCTCAGTGCTCCCGGGCGTCCGGAAGCACCACCAGGTCGTCGCGGTGCACCACCTCGCGCTCGTACTCGGGACCCAGCTCCCGCGCCAGGTCCCGGGAGGACCTCCCCAGCAGCCGGGGAAGCTCCCTTACATCAAAGTTGACCAGCCCTCGCGCCACGATGTGGCCGTTTTCGTCAAGAAGGTCCACCGGATCGCCCGCAGCGAAATCACCCTCAACTCCGGTCACCCCGGCGGCCAGCAGCGAGGTACGGCGTTCGACCACGGCCCGCACCGCCCCGGCGTCCAGGCGCACCGCGCCGCGCGGAGCACTGGCGTGCTCCAGCCACAGCAGCCGGTCCGCGGAGCGCCGCCCGGTGCGGTGGAACAGGGTGCCGGTGGCCCGCCCGGCCAGCGCGTCGGCGGCGTGGCTGGCGGCGGTGAGCACCACCGGGATGCCCGCGCCGGTGGCGATCCTGGCCGCGTCGACCTTGGTGACCATGCCGCCGGTGCCCACCCCGGCCTTCCCGGCGCTGCCGATGGTCACCCCGGCCAGGTCCTCGGGGCCGCGTACCTCGTCGATCCTGCTGCTGCCCGGCTTGCTGGGGTCGCCGTCGTACAGCCCGTCCACGTCCGAGAGCAGCACCAGCAGGTCCGCGCGGACCACATGGGCGACGATCGCGGCGAGCCGGTCGTTGTCGCCGAACTTGATCTCGGCGGTGGCCACGGTGTCGTTCTCGTTCACCACCGGCACCGCGCCCATCACCAGCAGCTGCTCCAGGGTGCGGTACGCGTTGCGGTAGTGCGCGCGCCTGCTGGCGTCCTCAGCAGTGAGCAGCACCTGCCCGGCGCGCAGCCCGTAGCGGGCGAAGGAGGCGGTGTAGCGGGCCATCAGCAGCCCCTGACCGACGCTGGCGGCGGCCTGCTGGCGGGCCAGGTCGCGGGGCCGCTTCGCCAGCCCCAGCGGGGCCAGCCCGGCGGCGATGGCCCCGGAGGAGACCAGCACCACCTCGGCGCCCTCGGTCCGGGTCTTGGCGAGGACGTCGACCAGCGCGTCCACCCGGTCCGCGTCGAGGCCGCCGGACGCGGTGGTCAGCGAGGAGGAGCCGACCTTGACGACGATCCGGCGCGCCTTGAGCACGTCGTCCCGCAGGGTGCCTGTCACGTCGTCCGCTCCCGGGCTCATGGTTCGTGTCCGCCGCGCAGCAATGTACGCGAAGCGGACACCGGGCTCATCTTCGTCTCAACGGGTGGGTCCGGTCGACTGAGCTCCGCTACCTCGGGTTTGCGTGGGGGTACGGGGGGTCGCTCCCCGGAAAATTGGAGTAGACGGTGGAACCGTGCGCGTCCAGCTCGGCCAGCAGTTCTGCCCTGCGGGCCTCGTCCAGGAACGACGCCTTGAAGGAGTTCCGTGCCAGCAGCCGCAGTTGATCGTCCGTCAGTCCGAGGGCGGTACGCAGCCCCTGGTAGTTGTCCTCGACGTAGCCGCCGAAGTAGGACGGGTCGTCGGAGTTGACGGTGACCAGCAGCCCTGCCGCCAGCATCGCCGGCAGCGGGTGCTCCTCCAGTCGGTCCACGCAGCGCAGCCGGACGTTGGAGAAGGGGCAGACGGTCAGCGGGATCTGCTCCGCCACCAGCCTGGCCACCAGCGCCTCGTCCTCCAGGCAGCGGATGCCGTGGTCGATCCGCTCGACGCCGAGCAGGTCCAGCGCCTCGGTGATGTAGGAGGGCGGGCCCTCCTCCCCCGCGTGCGCGACCAGCCGCAGCCCGAGCCGCTTGGCCTCCGCGTACACCTCGGTGAACTTGGCCGGCGGGTGGCCGACCTCGGCCGAGTCCAGGCCGACGGCCGAGATCCGGTCCAGGTACGGGGCGGCGTCCGCGAGGGTCCGCAGCGCGTCCTCGGCGGAGAGGTCGCGCAGGAAGCTGAGGATCAGCCCGGTGGAGACGCCGTGGCGCTCCAGGCTGGTCCCCAGCGCCGCGGACAGGCCCCGGATCACCGTGCCGATCTCCACACCGCGGGCGGTGTGCGCCTGCGGGTCGAAGAAGATCTCGGCGTGCCGCACCCCCTGCGCCGCCGCGCGCTCCAGGTAGGCCTCCGCGAGGTCGGCGAAGTCCTGCTCGGTCTGCAGCACCGCGGTCAGCCGGTAGTACAGGTCCAGGAAGGACTGCAGGTCGCTGAAGGCATAGGCGGAGCGGAGCTCGTCCGGCGTCGCGTACGGCAGGTCGATGCCGTTGCGCTCGGCCAGCGCGAAGGCCAGCTCGGGCTCCAGGGTGCCCTCGATGTGCAGGTGCAGCTCCGCCTTGGGCAGCGGACGGGGCGCGAGGTGCGTGGTGCTCATGCTGGTCAGTGGTCCTCGAACTCTTCGAACTCTTCGGCGGCGGGCTCGATCTCACGGCGCGGCAGCGGGTCGAACCGGGCGAACTCGGAGGCGGCGTCGTCGCGGACGGCCTCCTTCTCGCGGCGGCGGGTGACCGCGTCACGCGGGGACTCGAACCGGTGGTCCTCGCCGCGGCGGCCCAGCATCTCCGCGCCCGCGGCCATGCTCGGCTCCCAGTCGAAGACCACGGCGTTCTCGGTGGCGCCGATGACGACGGTGTCGCCCTCCTTGGCCCCGGCCTTGGCCAGCTCGACCTCGACGCCGAGCCGGGCCAGCCGGTCCGCGAGGTAGCCGACGGCCTCGTCGTTGGAGAAGTCGGTCTGCTTGATCCAGCGCTCGGGCTTGCCGCCGAGGATGCGGTAGAGGTCCTCGTTCGCGTCGTAGCTGACGGTGAAGCCGGCGTCGTCCACCGCGGTGGGCCGCAGCACCACCCGGGTGACCTCCTCGACCGGTTTGGCCGCGCGGGCCTCGGCGACGATCCGGGCCAGGGCGAAACTGAACTCGCGCAGACCCTTGCGGGACACCGCGGAGACGTCGAACACCTCAAGACCGCGCTCCTCCAGCGAGGCGCGGGTGATGTCGGCGAGGTCCTGCCCGTCCGGGACGTCGGTCTTGTTCAGGGCGACCAGCCGGGGCCGGTCCTCCAGGCCGCCGTAGAGCGCCAGTTCGGCCTCGATGGTGTCCAGGTCGGAGAGCGGGTCGCGGTCGGTCTCCAGGGTGGCGCAGTCCAGTACGTGCACCAGCACCTCGCAGCGCTCGACATGGCGCAGGAACTCCAGGCCGAGGCCCTTGCCCTGGCTGGCGCCGGGGATCAGCCCGGGCACGTCGGCGATGGTGTAGGTGGTGTCGCCCGCGGTGACCACGCCCAGGTTGGGGACGAGGGTGGTGAAGGGGTAGTCCGCGATCTTCGGCTTGGCTGCGGAGAGCACCGAGATCAGCGAGGACTTGCCGGCGCTGGGGTAGCCCACCAGGGCCACGTCGGCGACGGACTTGAGCTCCAGGACGATGTCCAGGCTCTCGCCGGGCTCGCCGAGCAGCGCGAAGCCGGGGGCCTTGCGCCGGGAGGAGGCCAGCGCGGCGTTGCCCAGGCCGCCGCGGCCGCCGGCCGCGATCACGAAGGTGGTGCCGAAGCCGACCAGGTCGGCCAGCACATTGCCCTTCTTGTCCTGCACCACGGTGCCGTCCGGCACCGACAGCACCAGGTCGTTGCCGTCGCCGCCGGTGCGGTGGTCGCCGGCGCCGGGCTTCCCGTTGGTGGCGCTGCGGTGCGGGTGGTGGTGGTAGTCGATCAGCGTGGTGACCTGGGGGTCGACCACGAGCAGCACATCGCCCCCCTGGCCGCCGCTGCCCCCGTCGGGGCCGCCCAGCGGCTTGAACTTCTCCCGGTGAACGGAGGCGCAGCCGTGGCCTCCGTTACCCGCGGCGACATGCAGCTCGACGCGGTCCACGAAGGTGGTCATGGTTGGAGCGCCTCTCGATAGGCAACAGGAATGTTCGAATGGGACCGGTGGTGCAAACACCGAGGGTGGACCGGAATGTTCCGATCCACCCTCAGTGTCAGGTATTGCACTGCCACTCCGCACAGCACTTCCGGATGAGGACCGCCAACAGCGGGTTCACGCGGGGGTGCGGGGGGTCGCCCCCCGAGAGATCGCAGCACGTGTCCAACGGCAGGCCTGGATCAGGCGACCGGGACGACGTTCACAACGCGACGGCCACGGCGGGTGCCGAACTCCACCGCGCCGGCGTTCAGCGCGAACAGGGTGTCGTCGCCACCACGGCCCACGCCCGCACCGGGGTGGAAGTGGGTGCCGCGCTGGCGGACGAGGATCTCGCCGGCGTTGACCTTCTGGCCGCCGAAGCGCTTGACGCCGAGGCGCTGAGCGTTCGAGTCACGACCGTTACGAGTAGAGCTTGCGCCCTTCTTGTGAGCCATTTCCGCCTCCCCTTACTTCGCCGTGTTGATGCTGGTCACGCGGAGCGCGGTGTGGCGCTGACGGTGGCCCATGCGCTTGCGGTAACCGGTCTTGTTCTTGTACTTCTGGATGTTGATCTTCTCGCCCTTGTGGTGGTCCACAACCTCGGCGGAGACCTTCACGCCTGCCAGGACCCAGGGGTCACTGGTGACCGAGTCACCGTCGACGACCAGGATCGTCGAAAGCTCAACGGTCTCGCCGACCTTGGCGTCGACCTTGTCGGACTCAAACACATCGCCGACAGCAACCTTGTGCTGCCGACCGCCGCTACGCACGATCGCGTACACCGCGAACCCACTCTCATCACTCGGTCGGAGCCCCTGATGCCAGCACTCCCCGCAGTGGAACGGCAGGGGGCCTCTCCCGGGCGCGAAGCTCGGAAGGTGGTTGCTCAGGAGCGGGGCGTGACGGTGCCGAAATGCAAAGCACGCCGAGGGTCAAGGCTACGGAACCACGGCCTGCGGGTCAAACCGCCCCAGGTGGGACAGGGTCCGCCCGGCAACGCCGCAGCCCGCACCTGTCCTCGGAACGGAGACAGGTACGGGCTCGCGGCTGCGCGTGCGCTGCTACTCGGCCGCCTCCGGAGCGGGAGCGTCCGTGCTCGCGGTCTTCTTGGCGGCGCGCTTGGCGGCGGTCTTCTTGGCAGCCGCCTTCTTCGCCGGGGCCCTCTCAGCAGCAGCCTTCTTGGCCGGGGCCTTCTTCGCGGCCTTCTTGGCCGGGGCCGCGTTCTCCCCGGCCGGCTCGCCCTCGACCGCCGCGGCCTTCTTGGCAGCGGTCTTGCGCGGGGCGCGCTTGCGCGGGGCCGGCGTCTCGGCGGGCGCTTCCTCGGGCTCGGCAACGACCTCGGGCTCGGCGACGAGCACCGGAGCCGGAGCGACCTCCGGCTCCGGCACGGCCTCGGGCTCGACCGCCACCGGCTCGGGCGCCCGCGCCGGGACGACCACCACGGCCGCCTCCTGCGCGGCCGGAGGCCCGGCCGGCGAGGTCGCCTTGCGGACCGCGCGACGGCGGGTACGCCCCGGGCGCGCCGAGGACTCGATCATCGCCTCGGCCAGCTCCTCGGCCTCGGCCTGGACCGCCGCGTCCACCGGGGCGGGCTCGACCACGACCGGCGCGGCCACGACGACCGTCTCGGCCACCGCCGGTTCGGGCAGCACGATCTCCAGGTCCTCCGCCTCGGCGGCGTCCTCGGCCGTGAGGCCGTTGGTGACCAGGTCCTGGGCCAGCTCCTCCAGCGTCTCCTCACGGGCCGGTGTCTCCACCTGGTACGCAGAGTCCCCGCCCCGGCCGCGACGGCGGCGCTGCCGGCCGCCGCCGGTGCTGCCCTGCTCCGACGCAGCGTCCTCGTCGGACTCCACCGGAGCGGCCTGCTCCAGGTGCATCGGGCCGGAGAAGCCCTTCGGCGGCGGCGGGGCCTGCTCCATGTGCACGATGACGCCGCGTCCGTTGCAGTGCACGCAGGTCTCGGAGAAGGACTCCAGCAGGCCCTGACCGACCCGCTTGCGGGTCATCTGCACCAGGCCCAGCGAGGTGACCTCGGCCACCTGGTGCTTGGTCCGGTCCCGGCCCAGGCACTCCAGCAGCCGGCGCAGCACCAGGTCGCGGTTGGACTCCAGCACCATGTCGATGAAGTCGATCACGATGATGCCGCCGAGGTCGCGCAGCCGCAGCTGGCGCACGATCTCCTCGGCCGCCTCGATGTTGTTGCGGGTGACGGTCTCCTCGAGGTTTCCGCCCTGCCCGGTGAACTTCCCGGTGTTGACGTCGACCACGACCATGGCCTCGGTCTTGTCGATCACCAGGGAGCCGCCGCTGGGCAGCCAGACCTTGCGGTCCAGCGCCTTCATCAGCTGCTCGTCGATGCGGTACGTCGCGAAGACGTCCACCTCGGAGGTCCACCGCTGGAGCCGGGGCACCAGGTCCGGGGCGACCCCGGCCACGTACTCGTGGATGGTCTTCCAGGCGGTGTCGCCGGAGACGATGACCTTGGTGAAGTCCTCGTTGAAGATGTCGCGGACGACGCGGACGGTCATGTCCGGCTCGCCGTAGAGCAGGGTCGGCGCGTTGCCGCTGCTGACCTTCTTCTGGATGTCCTCCCACTGCTGCTGCAGCCGCAGGACGTCACGGGTCAGCTCGTCCTCCGAGGCGCCCTCGGCGGCGGTGCGCACGATCACGCCGGCGTCGTCGGGGACGATCTTCTTGAGGATGTTCTTCAGCCGGGCCCGCTCGGTGTCCGGCAGCTTGCGGCTGATCCCGGTCATCGAGCCCTCGGGCACGTACACCAGGTAGCGGCCGGGCAGCGAGATCTGGCTGGTCAGCCGGGCGCCCTTGTGGCCGATCGGGTCCTTGGAGACCTGGACCAGGACGGACTGACCGGACTTCAGCACCGACTCGATCCGGCGCGGGCCGCCCTTGACGCCCAGGGCGCCGAAGTTGACCTCACCGGCGTAGAGCACCGCGTTGCGGCCCTTGCCGATGTCGATGAAGGCGGCCTCCATCGACGGCAGCACGTTCTGGACCTTGCCCAGGTACACGTTGCCGACGTAGGAGGTGGCCTGCTCCTTGTTGACGTAGTGCTCCACCAGCACGTCGTCCTCGAGGACGCCGATCTGGGTGCGCTCGCCGTTCTGACGGACCACCATGACCCGCTCGACGGCCTCGCGGCGGGCCAGGAACTCGGCCTCGGTGATGATCGGCACCCGGCGGCGGCCCTGCTCGCGGCCCTCCCGGCGGCGCTGCTTCTTCGCCTCCAGACGGGTGGAGCCCTTGATGGACTGCACCTCGTCCGGGTCGAACGGGACGTCGGCACGGTCACTGCCGGCGGACGTACGCCGACGCGGCTCACGGACCTTCACCACGGTGCGCTCGGGGTCGTCCCCGGGGGCGGCGGTCTCGACCTCGGCGGCGCTGTCACCGCTGCGACGGCGGCGGCGCCGACGGCGACGGCTGGACGCGGACAGCGCGTCGCCCAGGTCCTCGTCGTCGTCCTCGTCGTCGCCGTCCTGCTCCTCGTCCTGGGCGGAGGCGGCCACGGGGGCCTCGAAGTCGTCGCCGTCACCGCGACGGCGACGGCGGCCACCGCGACGGCGGCGGCGCGAGGGACGGCCCTCGTCGTCACCGGCGAAGGAGCCCTGGGCGTCCTGCTCCTCGGCCGCGTCCTCGTCGAGTTCCTCGACGTCGAGATCGGTCTCGCCCTCGGTCTCGTCCTCCTCCAGCACCGGCTGCGGGGCCTCGAAGGACGCGGCCGGGGAGACCGCGCGGCGGCGGTTGCGGCGGCGGCCGGTCGGTGCCTCGTCCTCGGCGGACTGCTGCTCGGCCGGGGCCTGCTGCACAGCGGCCGGGGCGCGGCGCTCGTCACTCAGCGGGGCGCGGCCGGAGGACAGCTGGAACACCGCGGGCGCGCTCGGCGGCGGCGGCGCGGAGGCGCGGCGGCTGCCGCGACGGGCCGGTGCGGTCTCCTCGTCGGTTGCCGGGGCTTCGCCCGGGGCGCTGTCCACGGCAGGCGCGGCGACCGGTGCGGTGGCCCGGCGGCGGTTGCGGCGGCGCGGGTCCTCGGAAGCCTCGGCGGACGTCTCGGCAGGCGTCACGGCGGCCGGCGCGGTGAACGCGGCCTGCGGCACGACCGGGCGCGACGGGACCACGATCTCGGCGGGCTCCTGGAACACCGGAGCCTGGAAAACGGCGGTGGACGGCCGGACCGCCCGGCGGCGCGAGCGCGGGGCCGTTTCCACGACAGGCTCTTCAGCGGCGGGCGCGGGCGCCTCCGCGGCGGGCTCTGCCTCGACCGGCTCCTCGGTGGCCGGGGCGGGCTCCGGTGCAACGACCACGACCTCGGGCTCGACGACCGGCTCGGCCTTCTTGCGAGTACGGCGAGCACGCTTCACCGGCTCGGCGGCCGAAACGGCCTCTTCGGCGGGAGCCGTCGCCGCAGGAGTCTCCGCGGCGGGCGTCTCGGCCACGGCCTCCGCGACCGGCTCGGCCTCGGCCTTCTTGCGGGTGCGGCGCACCCGCTTCACCGGCTCGGCGGCCGGGGCCGCCTCCCCGGCTGCAGGGGCCTCGGCGTCAGCGCCCTCGCCCTGCGGGGGGCCGGCCGGGCGGCTGGCCGCCCGGCGGCGGCGCGGTGCGGCCTTGGGGGCCGCGCCCTCCGTGCCCACCGCTTCGTTTCGTTCGTTCTCTTCGTTCTGTTCGTTGATATCGAGCATCCGGGCGGTTCTCCCGTTCATGCCCCCGGGCGCCGCGCATGGTGAGCGGGCGCCGCACAGGGGCTTGCGTATGTCGATCGGTGCTCCGCTGTGCGGTGCGCCGATAAGTCTTTGGTCGTGCCTGTGGCAGTTCTAAGCGGGTTGTGTCCGGAGTCCCGGGTGGCTCCCAGGGGCCCTGGACGGGCTCCGACGACGCCGGAAAGCCGACCGCCGCTGCCTACGCGGGCTGCGGCTCGGCCGCCTCGGATGGGAGGGCCGGTGCCGCGCCACGGTCGGGCGCGAACGGGTCGGTCACCGTGCCGGACTCCTCGTCGAGCGGCCCCTGCGCCAGCCTGGTCACCCCAGCGGGGACCGGCAGCGCCAGGTCGGCCGTCACACGGAGACCGGACAGGACGTCATCAGGTCGCACGGCGGGTGTGGCGTGCCGAACAACCAGCCGCAGTATCGCACAGGCACGGCCTGCGGCGATATCGGTACTACTTTCAGGTAGGCCGGTCGCACCAGCGACGACCTGCGATTCGACCACCTGGAGGGCCACCACGGCGCCGCGCGCGTCGAAGGTGCGGACGCCGTTCTTGGTCTGCCGCTGCACCTCGACGCTCTCGGCGGCCAGGAACGCCGCCACAGCCGCCCCGGCCGTCTCCGGGGCCACTCCGTCCAGCCGCAGCTCCCAGACCGACGCCTCCAGCCGCTCCACGAAGTTCGGCGTCCGGACCTCGACCGCGTCGATCACATCGAGCCCGGTCGGCAGCGACTCGTCCAACTGCGCCCGCAGTTCCTCCGGGTCCCGAGGTGCGCTCAGGGCCAGCTCGACGTACTCGGCCTCGCTGGCGGAGCCGGTGGGCGCCGCGTTGGCGAAACTGATCCTGGGGTGCGGCGAGAAACCCGCCGAGTACGCCATCGGCACGGCCGAGCGGCGCAGCGCGCGCTCAAGGGCCCGCTGGAAGTCGCGGTGGCTGGTGAATCGCAGACGGCCGCGCTTGGTGTAGCGCAGTCGGATGCGCTGCACCACCGGTGCGGGCGGCGGACCGTCGGGCGTGCGGCGTGCCAGGGCGCTCAGTCCTTAGGGAGTAGGGGGGTATATCCGGACCCCACCAAGGGTACGCGGATCGGACATCGTGCTTTCACCCGGAGAATCCGGACCCAGGAAAGAGGCCCACATGATCGGCGCCGTGAAGACCTTCGCCCTCGACTGTCCCGACCCGACCGCCCTGGCCGGCTTCTACGCCGAGATGCTCGGCGGCAAAGTCATGGACGCGTACGGCGACAACACCTGGGTGGAGCTCGTCGGCGACTTCGGCACCAAGCTCTCGTTCCAGCAGGTGGACAACTACCGCCCGCCGTCCTGGCCGAGCCAGAACCAGGCGCAGCAGGCCCATATCGACATCGGCTCCACCGACCTCGAAGCCGACCAGGCCCAGGTCGTCGCCCTCGGGGCGATCCTGCTGGAGGACTGGAACGGCACCAGGGACTGGCGCGTCTTCGCGGACCCGGCCGGGCACCCGTTCTGCCTCTGCGCCTGCTGACTCCGGGAACCGGTCGTCGTCGTGACGGTGTCTCAGCCGACACCGACCAGGCACACTGTGCGCATCACGGTACCTTCACCAAAAGGACGATCGACGGATGATAACGCTCACCAAGGAAGACGGACCCGCGGATCTCGACGGGGTGACCCACCTGTCCATCGGAGCGTCCTGGGACGCCACCGCGGGGAGCAGCGGCAAGCTGGCGGGGATGGTCCGCCGCAAGGTCGGCACCGACCTCGACCTGATCGGCATCGCCATGCAGGGGGCCGACCCGGTGCGCCTGGCCGGCCTGGACTCGCTCAACCCCTTGGGGAACGGCTCCCTGGTCCACAGCGGCGACAACACGACCGGGCACGGGGACGGGGACGACGAGGTGCTGACGGTGGACTTCGCCAAGGTCCCCGGCAACATCACCTCGATCGTGTTCGTCGCCGCCGCCTTCAAGAAGGGCAGCTCCTTCCAGAAGGCGCGCAACATCAGCTTCAAGGTCTACGACGCGACCGGGGGCAGCTCCCAGCAGGTGGCCGACATCTGGCCCAGCCTGCTGAGCACGGACAACGGCCTCGCCGTGGCCAAGGCCATCCGTGTGGGCGGCACCTGGAAGCTCCAGGTGATCAATGAGACCGGGAACATCAAGCAGGGCGACGAGCAGTCCCTGATGCGCTTCGCCATCAGCAAGTAGCACCACGTCCTGCGGCCCGGCCATTCCCACAGATCGGGACCAGCCGGGCCTCAGGCGTCCGCTATCGAGGCAGCAGCATCTCTACGCACGGGTGTGTGGGGAGGCGTCGGCACCGAGCAGCGCTGGGTCGTCGTAAGAGTTCGCTCGGTGCGCGACGCAGGGACGGCGGCGGGCGCGGAGCCCTGCTGCCATGCACGTCCGGGACCTCGGTCGGCTCCTGCTGACCGCGCTGAAGGACCAGGGCCTGGCGAAAGCCGGTGTCAAGCAGCGCACCGACTCCACTCGAGTCTTGGCCGCGGTCCGGGACCTGAACCGGCTGGAGCTCGCCGGGGAGACCCTGCGGGCCGCGCTGGAGGCCCTGGCCTGTGCCGCCCCCGACTGGCTGGCCGATGCGGTGCCGCTCCGGGAGTGGGCCGAACGCTACGGGCCGCGAGCCGACTCTGAGTACCTCTCGCCCGGGAGGCCCCGCCTCGCCTCTCCCTACGAAACCGACGCGCGCTATGGCCTCAAGCAAGGAAACGCAACTTCGGCGTCGTCCTGGTCACCCCGGTGCTGCTGAACAGCTATCCCCAGGCTCGCGCCGGTGCCGGATACGACCGGACGGCCTTCACTGGATCTGCGTGTCCATCTGCGACAGCTATATACACACCCACATCCAGCGGCGCCTTCTGTCGTTGGAGAGACTATGAAGAAACCCTCGGAGGCTCAACAGAGGATGACGACGGCGAGACCTCATTGGAGGGAGGCGGACCTGGCTCTTCTCGAGGAACTGTCAGCTACTCAGGCATCGCTACCAGTGGATGCGCCACGGGCTCTCTTGTCGGTGAGGCTCTCGACTCTCACGGCCGAGACCACGTCGCCCGTCCGTCAGGAACTCGATCTGCGCCTTCTCGCCAAGGAACAGGGTTACCGGGTCGTCGGTGTCGCGAGTGATCTGAATGTCTCCGCGACCCGGGTACCGCCGTGGCGGCGACGAGAGTTGGGGCACTGGCTGAACGATCGGGTACCCGAGTTCGATGTGCTGCTCTTCTGGAAGCTCGACCGTTTCGTCCGACGGCTCACCGATCTGAGCGTCATGATCGAGTGGTGTCTCAGACACGGAAAGAACCTCGTCTCCAAGCACGACACCATTGACTTGTCCACCTCGGTCGGGAAGGCGACAACAGAGATCATCGGCGGCATCGCCGAAATCGAGGCGGCTGACATCAGTACCCGGGTGACAAGCCTCTGGGACTACACCCGGACGCAGTCCGACTGGCTCGTCGGCAAACCGCCTTACGGATACACCACCGACGATTGCAGCAGACTGGTCATCGATCCGCAGTCGTACCGCGTGCTGCACTGGTGCCTGGACGCTGCCTTGCGCGGGGTCTCGGCTCGTCGGATGGTCACTGTGCTCGTCCGTGCCCGTATCCCCACAGGTGGTGGCGGGCAGTGGACCACCAGCACGCTGCTGCGGAGGCTGCGGAATCCGGCGCTCATGGGGCTTCGGGTTGAGGAGAACAAGACCGGGGGCGTTCGGCGCTCGAAGATCGTCGTCGGAACGGACGGCAATCCGATCAAGACTGCCGATCACATCTTCACCGAAGCCGAGTGGCAGTCCCTCCAGGCGGCCCTGGACAAACGGTCGAAGTCCCAGCCGCCCAGGAAGTCCTGCGGCGCGACCGACTTCCTGGGCGTACTGGTGTGCGCGGACTGCGGCACGAACATGACCGTGCACAGAAACAGAGTGAAGGAGCGCACGTACGAGTACCTACGCTGCCAGAACTGTCCGAGTGGTGGTTTGGGCGCCCCTGATCCAGAAGCGGTGTACGGCCAACTGATCAATGCAGTCACGGCTGCGCTGGGTGCGGAACCCGTTCGGATCCGGGAGTATGCACCAGGCATGGAAGGCCGCAACCGGCGCTCGGCACTCGAAGACGCGGTCAAGCACTACATGTCGGAACTGGAGCCCGGTGGACGGTACGCCCGAACCACGTTTACGCGGGAGCAGGCAGAGTGGTGTCTGGAGAAGCTGATCACTGAGCTGGAGAACCTGGATCTGGAGGCGACACAGGATCGTTGGCTACAGGTCCCGAGTGGTGACACCTTTCGCCATCGCTGGGAGCGATCCGATCGGGAAACGATGACCGGCGATCTGCGACGAGCGGGTGTGATCTGCCAGGTCAGCAGGCACAAAGTTCCCAAAGTCCGAGCACCCGAAGTCCGTCTGGCTCTGGCCATCCCCGACGATGTGAGCGATCGACTGGTCATCAAGAAGGACCCGTTCACAGACAGATCTCAGTGAGACCCCGCTGGCCCTGTCGCCCCCAGAGCCAGCGGAGTGCGGTCCTACTTGCTGACGACTGTCAGCGGCAGCAGCTTCTTGCCGGTGGGGCCGATCTGGATGTCAAGGTCGAGCTGCGGGCAGACCCCGCAGTCGAAGCAGGGGGTCCAGCGGCAGTCGTCCACCTCGACCTCCTCCAGCGAGTCCTGCCAGTCCTCCCAGAGCCAGTCCTTGTCCAGGCCGGAGTCCAGGTGGTCCCAGGGGAGGACCTCCTCGTACTGGCGTTCGCGGGTGGTGTACCAGGCGACGTCGACGCCAGTGCCGGCGAAGCCCTTCTCGGCAGCGCGCATCCAGCGGTCGTAGGAGAAGTGCTCGCGCCAGCCGTCGAAGCGGCCGCCGTCCTCGTAGACCGCGCGGATCACGGCGCCCACGCGGCGGTCGCCGCGGGAGAGCAGGCCCTCGACGATCCCGGGCTTGCCGTCGTGGTAGCGGTAGCCGATGTTGCGGCCGTACTTCCGGTCGTTGCGGATGGCGTCGCGCAGCTTCAGCAGCCGGGCGTCGGTCTCCTCGACGCCGAGCTGCGGCGCCCACTGGAAGGGGGTGTGCGGCTTGGGGACAAAACCGCCGATGGAGACGGTGCAGCGGATGTCGTTCTGCCCGGTGACCTCACGGCCCTTGGCGATGACGTTCTTCGCCATCTCGGCGATCTGCAGCACGTCCTCGTCGGTCTCGGTGGGGAGACCGGCCATGAAGTAGAGCTTCACCTGGCGCCAGCCGTTGCCGTAGGCGGCCGCGACGGTGCGGATGAGGTCCTCCTCGGACACCATCTTGTTGATGACCTTGCGGATCCGCTCGCTGCCGCCCTCGGGGGCGAAGGTCAGCCCGGAGCGGCGGCCGTTGCGGGTCAGCTCGTTGGCCAGGTCGATGTTGAAGGCGTCGACCCGGGTGGACGGGAGGGACAGGCCGACCTTGTCCTCCTCGTAGCGGTCGGCGAGCCCCTTGGCGATCTCCGCGATCTCGGTGTGGTCGGCCGAGGACAGCGACAGCAGGCCCACCTCCTCGAACCCGGTCGCCTTGAGGCCGCGGTCGACCATCTCGCCGATGCCGGTGATGCTTCGCTCCCGCACGGGGCGCGTGATCATGCCGGCCTGGCAGAAACGGCAGCCGCGGGTGCAGCCGCGGAAGATCTCCACGGACATCCGCTCGTGGACCGTCTCCGCAAGCGGAACCAGAGGCTGCTTGGGGTAGGGCCACTCGTCCAAGTCCATCACAGTGTGCTTGGACACCCGCCACGGCACGCCGGAGATGGTGGGGACGACCCGGCCGATCCGGCCGTCCGGCAGGTACTCCACGTCGTAGAACCGGGGGACGTAGAAGCCGCCGGTCCTGGCCAGCCGGAACAGCAGTTCGTCGCGGGGGCTGCGGCCCTCCGCGCCGGGGCGGCCCTCGGCCTTCCAGGCCCGGATGATCTCGGTCATGTCCAGCACGGCCTGCTCGCCATCGCCGACCACGGCCGCGTCCAGGAAGTCCGCGATGGGCTCCGGGTTGAACGCGGCGTGCCCGCCGGCCAGCACGATCGGGTCGTCGATGGTCCGGTCCTTCGACTCCAGCGGGATGCCCGCCAGGTCCAGCGCGGTGAGCATGTTGGTGTAGCCGAGCTCGGTGGAGAAGCTCAGGCCGAACACGTCGAACGCCTTGACCGGCCGGTGCGCGTCCACGGTGAACTGGGGAACCCGCTGCTCGCGCATCAGCTTCTCCAGGTCCGGCCAGACGCTGTAGGTGCGCTCGGCGAGCACGCCCTCGCGCTCGTTCAGCACCTCGTAAAGGATCATGACGCCCTGGTTGGGCAGCCCGACCTCGTAGGCGTCCGGGTACATCAGGGCCCAGCGCACATCGCACGCGTCCCAGTCCTTCACGGTGGAGTTCAGCTCGCCACCGACGTACTGGATCGGCTTCTGGACGTGCGGGAGGAGGGCCTCCAGGCGCGGGAAGACCGACTCGACAGGCATAGAGGGGACTTTCGTGAGGACGGCAGGGCGGACCCTTCAGGATAACGCGGAGGTGGAGGAGGTCCGGACCGGAAGCAGCCGTCGCAGCAGCGGCGAGGGGTCCAGGCCCAGCTCGGACCAGAGCAGTCGGCGGTAGGACTGGTAGTGGCGCAGCGCCTCGGAGGCGTTGCCCTCGCGCAGGTGCACCTCGATGACGGCCCGGTGGGCGCTCTCCCGCAGCGGTTCCATGGCCACGGCGCCCAGGGCCATCTCCAGCGCCCCGGCGCAGTCGCCCTGCTCCAGCAGGGCGGCGGCGAGCCGGTCCAGGGCGTGCAGGCAGTGCTGGCGCAGCTGCTCCTGCTTGGGCAGGATCCAGTCGTCGTACCAGTCCGGCAGCAGGTCGCCGCCGGTGAGGTAGGCCGGCTCGGGGCGGGGCGGGTCGGACGGGCAGAGCAGTCGGGAGTTGAGCTCGGCGAGGTCCAGCCGGACCTTCTTGAGGTCCAGCACCACCCAGTCGCCGCGGACCAGCAGCAGCGGGGCCAGGCAGCGTCTGATCCGCCAGAGCGCGGATCTCAGGCAGGCATGGGCCTGCGCTTCGGGCGTCTCCGGCCACAGCGCGCCGACCAGTTGCTGGCGGGTCGAGGGGCCATGGAGTGCGACATAGGCGACGATCCGGCGACCTGCCTCCGGAAGGGCGACCGGCTGACTGTCCGCGGTCAGCCGCCAGCCGCCGAGCAGTGAGAGTTCGATCATCGCGACCTCCGTCCCCCCGGTGCTCGGAATCGTGCTCGGCACTGTGCACCCTTGTCTCGCCCGGGGGATGTGTCAACGGTCCGACCGGGCCAGTGCGCGGACGGTGACGGAGCGGTGACGCGCGGGGCCGTAGGCAGGGAGGCGACAGTCGACTTCTCAGGAGGATTCCATGACCGTCGTCAACGATCGTGTGGCACTGATCGGCAGCGAACGGCACATCATGAAGGGGCAGAGCCTGATCGGGCCTGCCGACTCGCACGAGAAGATCACGGTGACCGTGCAGGTCCGCCGCCACCCCGGCGCGGCGCAGACCCCGGACCTGGAGGAGAGCGGGCGGCAGCGTCCGAGCCGGCGCACCCCGCTGGACCGCAAGGCCGTGATGGCCTCCCTCGCCGCCGACCCCAAGGACCTGGAGCAGGTCAAGCAGTTCGCCCAGAGCCACAAGCTCAAGGCTGAGCACGCCGATCCGGCCCAGCGCACCATTCGCCTCACCGGCACCGTGCAGCAGCTCAACCAGGCCTTCGGGGTGCAGCTGAAGCAGTACCGCGAGGGCGAGCACACCTACCGCAGCCGCCAGGGCAGCATCTACGTGCCCCGCCAGCTGCACGGAATCATCGAGCGGGTCTCCGGTCTGACCAACCGTCCGCTCGCCACGGCGCACCACAAGATGATGCCCAAGGCCGCGCAGGGCGTCACCGCGCAGCAGGTGGCCCGGCTGTACGACTTCCCGCAGGGGGTGGACTGCTCGGACCAGACCATCGCCCTGATCGAGCTGGGCGGCGGCTACAACCAGAAGGACCTGGACAGCTACTTCGGCGCCATGAAGCAGCGCTCGCCCAAGGTCGTCCCGGTCTTCGTGGACGGCGCCTCCAACGGCTACGGCGACCCGAACGGGGCCGACGGCGAGGTGGAGCTGGACATCGAGATCGCCGGGTCCATCGCCGAGGGCGCGACCATCGCGGTCTACTTCGCGCCCAACACCGAGCAGGGCTTCATCGACGCGGTCCAGGCCGCGGCGCACAACAGCCAGTACCCGCCGACCTGCATCTCCATCAGCTGGGGCGCAGCCGAGGACGCGGGCTGGACCGCGGCCGGACGCGCCGGCATGGACTCGGCGCTGCACACGGCCGCGGCCATGGGCATCACCGTGCTCGCCGCCTCCGGCGACAACGGCAGCAACGACGGCGTCTACGACGGGCTTGCGCACTGCGACTTCCCGGCCTCCGACCCGTACGTGCTGTCCTGCGGCGGCACCTCGCTGCAGCTCGACGCCAGGGGCCAGCTCACCAACGAGGTGGTGTGGAACAACGGCAACGGCTGGGCCACCGGCGGCGGCGTCAGCGAGGACTTCCTGATCCCCGGCTGGCAGTCCGCCGACGAGGTCCCGCGCCAGGTCGACAGCGGGCAGCAGGGCCGCGGGGTCCCGGACATCGCCGGCAACGCCGACGCGCTGCGCAGCCCGTTCGAGGTCGTGGTGGACGGCTCCTGGATGTCGGTGGGCGGCACCAGTGCGGTCGCGCCGCTTTACGCGGGGCTGCTGGCCGTGATCGCGGCGAGCAGCGGGACCAGGCCGGGCTTCGTCAGCCCGTACCTCTACCAGCTGTCCTCGCAGCCGAACCTGTACTTCGACGTCGACAGCGGCAGCAATGTCGTGCAGCCGGCGCCGGGCTACTCGGCCGGCAAGGGCTGGGACGCGTGCTCCGGCATCGGCCGGATCAACGGGAACCTGCTGCTGCAGCAGATCTGACCCGATGAGGTCGGGGCGTCCCGGCACCTGGGAGTCACCCGGGTGCCGGGGCGCTCATGCCGTTATGTCGCGGTTCATCTTCACCGACTGCAGCAGTCCGATGCCGACCCAGATGGCGAACATGGAGGAGCCGCCGTAGCTGACGAAGGGCAGCGGGATGCCGGCCACCGGCATGATGCCGAGGGTCATCCCGATGTTCTCGAAGCCCTGGAACCCGAACCAGGCGACCACCCCGGCGGCGACGACGGTGCTGTAGAGGTCGTTGGCCTGGCGCGCGATCCGGCAGGCCCGCCAGAGCACCACGCCGAGCAGCACGATGATCAGTCCGGCGCCGATGAAGCCCAGTTCCTCCCCGGCGACGGTGAAGACGAAGTCGGTCTGCTGCTCGGGGACGAACTGCCCGGTGGTCTGGGTGCCGTGGAACAGTCCCTTGCCGAGCAGGCCGCCGGAGCCGATCGCGATCCGGGCCTGAGCCGTGTTGTAGCCCACGCCGGAGGGGTCCAGGCCCGGGTCGGCGAAGGCCGCGAAGCGGGCGATCTGATACTGCTTCAGCACATGCAACTGGACGATGACGAAGGCGCCCGCGCCACCGACCGCGATCAGGCCGAACAGCCAGCGCTTCGGTGCTCCCGAAGCCAGCAGCACGCCCAGGATGATCACCACCATGACCATGGTGGAGCCCAGGTCGGGCATCAGCAGGATGACCCCGATCGGGACTGCCGCCAGCGCCAGGGCCTGGACGATGGAGCGGCTGTCGGGGAAGGCCCGCTCCCCCGCGTCCACCCGGGCGGACAGCAGGGTGGCCATGCCCAGGATGATCGCGATCTTGCAGAACTCGGAGGGCTGCACCGAGAAGCCGCCGCCCAGCACGATCCAGGAGTGCGCCCCGTTGACGGTGGAGCCCAGCGGGCTGAGCACGGCGAGGACGCCGAGCACGGCCAGCCCGTACACCACCGGCGCGATGGTGCGCAGCCGCTGGTGGCCCAGCAGCACCACGCCGACGCACAGGCCGAGGCCGATGGCCAGGTTCATCAGATGGCGGATCAGGAAGTACTGCGGATCGCCGTGGTTGATCTCGGTGCGGCTCCGGGTCGCCGACCACACCAGCAGGGCGCCGATGCCGGACAGCGCCAGCGCGGCGAAGGCCAGGATCCAGTCCATCCGCCGCAGCGGGGACTCCCGGGCCACCAGCCGGCTGACCGCGCCGCGCCTGGGCGCGTAGCGGGGCGCGCGGTAGCCGGCGCCAGCCCCGGCGCTCCAGTTTCCCTGGGCGGTCATGCGAGCGACCTCCGCTCCGGGGCCAGCGCGAAGGCGGCGAGCGGGGCGGTGCCGGTCCCCGGCAGCGGGGTGGTCGGCGTCGGCGCCGACGGGCTTCCGGCGGCGCTCAGGGTGTAGGCCGTCTGCTGGGCCTGGGTGACGCTGCCGTCGGCGTGGAAGGTCGGCAGGTTCTGCTGCGGGACGGGCAGCAGCGCCTTCTTGGGGTCGATGCTGTTGTCCGGCTGGATCCCGTACAGCGCGTTGTAGATGTTGCGGACCGCGGGACCGGAGCCGCCCGATCCGGTACCACCCTGGGAGATGGTCATCACGATGGCGTAGTCCTTGGTGTAGGTGTCGAACCAGGACGTGGTCTGCTTGCCGACGACCTCCGCGGTACCGGTCTTGGCATGCAGGGCGATCTTGTCCTGCGGCCAGCCCTGGAACTTCCACGCGGCGGTGCCCGAGGTGATGACGTTGGCGGTGGCCTGGTCGATGTACTGGATGGTCCGCTGGGTGTCCGGCAGCTTGCCCTGGACCACCGGCGCGAGGTTCCTGACGACCTTTCCGGTCGGCGAGACCACGGCCTTGGCGACCTGCGGCTGGTACAGCGTTCCGCCGTTGGCCAGCGCCGAGTAGATCCGGGCCATCTGGATCGGGGTGACCAGGGTGTCGCCCTGGCCGATGGCGTAGTTGACCTCGTCACCGGCGCGCAGGGTGGCGAAGTCGGTGCAGTCCTCCTTGGCGATGGCGGTCGCGTAGTCGTTCTTGCCGCTCTGCGCCTGCTTGCACCAGGTGTCCTTCATGGCGTCGTAGTACGCCTGGTGCCAGGCCCGGTCCGGGACCCGCCCGGAGGCCTCGCTGGGCAGGTCGATGCCGGTCTTCTTGCCCAGCCCGAACTGGTGCGCCGTCTTGTAGAGCCAGTCCGCGGGCGCCTTCGGCTTGGTGCCGCCGTCCTTGAGCCACTGGCTGTAGGCGATGTTGTAGAAGACGGTGTCGCAGGACACCTCAAGGGCCTTCGACAGGTTGATGGCGCCGAAGTTCTCGCCCTCGAAGTTCTTGAACACCCGGCCGCCGATGGTCATCGAGGAGGTGCAGGGGAAGGTGTCGCTGTAGCTGTAGCCCGCGTTGAGGGCGCCCGAGGTGGTGACCACCTTGAAGGTCGAGCCCGGTGCGCTCTGACCCTGTATGGCCCGGTTCAGCAGCGGGAAGTCGGAGGAGTTGCTGGTCAGCGCCTTGTAGTCGGTGGCGGAGATCCCGCCGCTCCAGATGTTCGGGTCGAACGTCGGCGCGCTGGCCATGGCCACCACCCGTCCGGTGTGGACGTCCATGACCACGACCGCGCCGGAGTCGGCCTTGAAGTTCTCCTGGGTGACCTTGTCGTAGGTCTTGCGGAGCGTCTCCAGCGCCTGCTGCAGCTGCTTCTCGGCGATGCTCTGGATCCGGGCGTCGATGCTGGTCACCACGGAGTCGCCGGGCTGGGCCGCGGTGCCGCCGGCACTGCCCTGGACCCGGCCCAGGTTGTCGACCTCCAGGTTGTTGGTGCCGGGCTTGCCGCGCAGCGCGCTGTCGTACACCGACTCCAGGCCGGAGCGGCCGATCTGGTCGGAGGCGGCGTAGGCGGACTTGCCGTCGGCGCCGGTCGCGGCGGTGATCTCGTCCTGGGTGACCGGGGACAGGTAGCCGAGGACCTGGGCCGCGTTGGCGCCGCTGGGCGCCGGGTAGGTGCGGACCGCGGTGGGGTCGGCGGTCACCCCGGGGAAGTCCTCGCGGCGCTCCATGATCTGCATGGCCTGCTGCGTGGTCGCCTTGTCGGTGACCGGGATCGGCTGGTACGGCGAACCGTTCCAGCAGGGCTGCGGGGTCTTCGCGTCGCAGAGCCTGACCTTGTCGTGGACCTCGGCGGCGGGCATGCCGAGCACCTGGGCCAGCCGGTTCAGCACCGCCTTGCCGCCGTCCTTCTGCTGCAGCAGCGAGGTCCGGCTGACCGAGACCACCAGCTGGGTCTCGTTGTCGGCCAGCGGCTTGCCGTTGGCGTCCAGTATCTCGCCGCGCACCGCCGGCACCAGCACCGTGCGGATGTGGTTGGACGAGGCCTGGTCCTGGTACTGCTGGCCGTTGCGGATCTGCAGGTACCAGAGCCGTCCGCCCAGGGTCGCCAGCAGTGACAGCACCAGGACCTGGAGGATCAGCAGGCGTCCGGTGACCCGGCCGGTGCGGCCGGTCTGCGGAATGTTGGTCATGGGTGTCGCTTCCCGCCCCTGGGGGCAACTACTTGCCGCTGGTCTTGACCTTGGTACGGCCGGAACGTGATCCGCCGAAACCGGAGACGGTGCCCAGGCCCGCGCTGCCGCCGCTGCGGCTGCCGCTCTGGCCGAACATCGAGCCGCGCCGACCCAGGCCGACCTTGGTCGTCTTCTGCGGGCCGCCGCCGGAGCCGGCGGTGCCGCCGCCGCTGCTGACCGGCACCGCGATCGAGCGTCTGGCCATCGCCATCACCCCCGGCACCACGAACGGGGCCAGCAGCACGTCGTAGATCACCGAGGTGACCAGCAGGCTGCCGACGCCGACATGCCGCGCCGCCGAGTCGCCGACCAGGGCGCCGACGCCGGCGTAGAGCAGGGTCGCGGTGAACGCAGCCGCGGCGACCACCAGCAGCGGCGTCAGCACCGAGCGGATCTGGCCGCTCTCCGGCCGCAGCAGACCGGCCGCGTAGCCGAGCAGGCACAGCACCAGCGCGTAGCGGCCCACCGCGTGGTCCGAGGGCGGCGCCAGGTCGGCCAGCAGCCCGGCGCCGAAGCCGACCAGGCAGCCGCCCTGCGGCCCGTACACCAGGGCGAGCCCTATCACCACCAGCAGCATCAGGTCGGGCACTGCGCCGGGCAGCCCGAGCCTGGCGAACACGCTCACCTGGCCGACCAGGGCGACGACGACAAGCACGGTGGAGAGCAGGATGCGGTGCAGCCACATGGGACTAGTGGGCCTTCCCGTTGGCGGACTTGCTTGCTGGGGTGTTGTTCGCAGCGGTGCTGGCGGCGGGCTTGGGGGGAAGCACGGCGTCCCTGGGGTCGGTGGCCGGCGGCTGGACCACCACGCCGACCAGGTCCAGGCTGGTGAAGTTGACGAAGGGTCGGACCAGCACGGTGCGGGTCAGCTGGCCCGGGTCGTTCTCCACCTTGGTCACCGTGCCGACCGGGACGCCGGGGACGAACGGGCGGTCGTTCTGGGAACCGAAGGTCACCAGCCGGTCCCCCGCCTTGACGGTGGCCTGCGCGCTCAGCAGCTCCACCCGCAGCGGGCCGGTGCCCTCGCCGGTGGCGACGCCCACCTCGCCGCTGCCCTCCATCCGGGTGCCGACCGAGAAGCCCGGGTCGCTGGCCAGCAGCACGGTGGAGGTGGTGGGGCCGACCGTGGTGATCCGGCCGACCAGGCCGTCGCCGTTGATGACGGTCATGTCGCGCTTGATGCCGTCGTTGCTGCCGATGTCGATGGTGACCGTCCAGGAGAAGCCCTGGGCCGCGCCGATGGCCACCACCTGGGCGGCCTTGACGGTGTACTGGCCCGCACCGGCGGCGCCCAGCATCCGGCTCAGCTCGGTGGACTGGCCGCGGGCCAGGTCGGAGCTGTTCAACTGCTGCTTGAGCTGGAGGTTCTGCTGCTCCAGGGCGCTGATGCGGTTGTGCTGCGCACTGGCGTCGGTGACCGAGTGGACGGTGTCGGCCACCGGGTTGACCAGACCGGACACCCCGCTCTCGACCGGCCCGAGGACGGAGGCGGCGACATTCCTCGGACCGTTCAGCGGGGAGGCGTCACCGCCCCGGATGTCCACGGTGATCAGCGCGAACGCCACCGCGATCAGCAGGACCAGCAGCAGCCGGCTCTCTCGTGTGTCCCTCACGGTCCTCGGCGGTGCCCTTCGCTGTCGTCGTGTGCGTCTTGGGTGCCGGGCCAACTGGTTGAGCCGGCGTCAGGTCCGACACCGTCAGGTCAGCGGCGCGGCTGGGCGTCCAGCACCTGCTGGAGCACCTCGAAGTCCTCGACCACCTGTCCCGAACCGAGGGCCACCGAGTCCAGCGGGTTCTCCGCGATGTGGACCGGCATCCCGGTCTCCCGGCGCAGCCGCTCGTCCAGGCCGCGCAGCAGAGCGCCGCCCCCGGTGAGAACGATGCCGCGGTCCATGATGTCACCGGCGAGTTCCGGCGGGCACTGGTCCAGCGTGGTCTTGACGGCGTCGATGATCTGGTTGACCGGCTCCTCGATGGCCTGCCGGACCTCGGCCGCGGAGATCACGATGGTCTTCGGCAGCCCGCTGACCAGGTCGCGGCCGCGGAGCTCGCTGTGCTCCTCCTTGTCCCCGTCGACGGGGTGGGCGGAGCCGATGGTCATCTTGATGTTCTCGGCGCTGCGCTCGCCGAGCAGCAGCGAGTACTCCTTCTTGATGTGCTGGATGATCGCGTTGTCCAGCTCGTCCCCGGCGACCCGGATGGACTGCGCGGTGACGATGCCGCCCAGCGAGATCACCGCGACCTCGGTGGTGCCGCCGCCGATGTCGACCACCATGTTGCCGGTGGGCTCGTGCACCGGCAGGCCGGCGCCGATCGCCGCGGCCATCGGCTCCTCGATGATGTGCACCTGGCGCGCCCCGGCCTGGGCGGCCGCCTCGATCACGGCGCGTCGCTCGACCCCGGTGATGCCGCTGGGCACGCAGACGACGACGCGCGGGCGGGCCAGGTAGCGGCGCCGGTGGATCTTGAGGATGAAGTAGCGGAGCATCCGCTCGGTGATCTCGAAGTCGGCGATCACGCCGTCCTTCATCGGCCGGATGGCCACCACGTTGCCCGGGGTCCGCCCGATCATGCGCTTGGCCTCGGTGCCGACGGCCAGGATGCTGCCGGTGTTGGTGTTCACCGCGACGACCGACGGCTCGTTGAGGACGATCCCCCGGCCCCTGACGTACACCAGCGTGTTGGCGGTGCCGAGGTCGACAGCCATGTCACGACCGATGAACGACATGTTGTTCGCCATGGGTATGCGGGGCCTTCCCGAGGTCGAGGAGTTTGGGGCGGCGGGCCGTCCCCATGGTAGCCAAGTAAGCACTGAGGGTGACGACGGACCCTCTGCCATTGTCGGGGCAGACGATCACATTTCCTGCTATTGGGACGTTGGTGTCGGCTGCTCAGTTCCCGAAGAGTCCGGGGTCAGGAATATGATATTCCGCTTTGTGCATGATCCGACAGAAGCAGGGCCGGAGAAGACGGCGTGTCAGCTCAGACCGGGGAAGAAGATCTTGATCTCGCGCTCGGCCGAAGCCTCCGAGTCCGAGGCGTGGATCAGGTTCTCCCGGGTGATGGTGGCGAAGTCGCCGCGGATGGTGCCGGGGCCCGCCTCCAGCGGATTGGTCTTGCCGGCCAGCGCGCGGACGCCCTCGATCACGCTCTCGCCCTCCACGATCAGCGCCACCACCGGGCCCGAGGACATGAACTCCATCAGCGGCTCGTAGAACGGCTTGCCGAGGTGCTCGCCGTAGTGCTGCTCCAGCGTGGCGGTGTCCAGGGTGCGCAGCTCCATCGCGGCGAGGGTCCAGTTCGCCTTGCGCTCGATCCGGCTGATGATCTCACCGACGAGGCCGCGTCGGGTGGCGTCGGGCTTCAGGAGGACAAGGGTGCGCTGCGCCATGGAGGAACTCCGAGGGGGTCGAGCCGAACGGGTGGGGAGGGTGAATGCGCGGGGGCGGGGCGCACAACCCGGAGGGTGTGCCGAGCCTACCCGAGACCGCCTGGGCACTCGAACGCCAGGTGGACGTCAGCTCGCTTGTGCACGTGCTGTTTTGATGATGTCAATCTTTCGGCCGTAGTGGACCGAGGCCCACCAGAGCGCCGCAAAGATGACACCGAGTCCGTACATCATCCCCACCACCGCGCCGCTGGCGATCAGTGCGAGCTGCAGCACCCAGCCGACCGCGACCGCGCCCGGACGGGTGATGACGCCGCAGAGCAGCACGCACAGGGCCATCGCGGCGCCGCAGACCGACCACAGCGTGGTCGAGGAGACATCGGACAGGTGCATCGCGACCAGAGCGGCGAAGCCGACCACCATCGCCTCGGCGATGAGCGTGGACGAGCAGAGGGTGCGCACGGGAGGCCTTTCGGACCGGAAGGTACGGGACGTGGGTGTCAGCGGCGGTTGCGGCTGAGCAGGATGCGGGCCTCGCCCACGGTGATGATCGAGCCGGTGACCAGGACGCCGGAGCCGCCCAGGTCGCCCTCCTCCTCCGCCAGGGTCACCGCCGCCTCGATGGCGTCGTCCAGACGGGTCTCCACCAGCACCCGGTCCGGGCCGAAGATCTCGACCGCCTGCTCGGCGAGAGTGTCGATGGAGGTGGCCCGCTGGGTCGAGTTCTGGGTGATCACGACCTCGGCGAGGACCGGCTCCAGCGCCTCCAGCAGCCCGGCGGAGTCCTTGTCGCCGCTGGTGCCGATCACCCCGATCAGCCGGCTGAAGCCGAAGGACTCGCCGATGGCGTCGGCGGTGACCCGGGCCCCGGCCGGGTTGTGGGCGGCGTCCAGCACGATGGTGGGGCTGCGGCGGACCACCTCCAGCCGGCCCGGGGAGCTGACCCCGGAGAACGCGGCCCGGACCTTGTCGACGTCCAGCGGCTGCTGGTGCGCGGCGCCGACGCCGAAGAAGCCCTCGACCGCGGCCAGCGCCAGCGCGGCGTTCTGCGCCTGGTGGGCGCCGTGCAGCGGGATGAAGATCTCGGTGTACTCGTGTCCGGAGATGCCGCGCAAGGTCAGCAGCTGGCCGCCGACCGCGACGTCCCGGTGCACCACGCCGAACTCCATGCCCTCGCGGGCGACCACGGCGTCGTGCTCGACGGCGCGCCGCAGGATCACCTCGGCGGCGTCCAGCGGCTGCTGGGCCACCACGGCCAGCGCGCCCTTCTTGATGACCCCGGACTTCTCCACCGCGATCTCGCCGGGCGTGTCGCCGAGCTTGTCGGTGTGGTCCAGCGAGATCGGGGCGATCACCGAGACCGGGGCCTCGATGACATTGGTGGCGTCCCAGGAGCCGCCCATGCCGACCTCGATCACGGCGACGTCCACCGGCGCCTCGGCGAAGGCCGCGTAGGCCATCCCGGTGAGGATCTCGAAGAAGGACATCGGGATCGGCTGCGAGGCGTCCACCATGCCGATGTACGGCTCGATGTCGCGGTAGGTGTGGACGAACAGCTCGGGGCTGATCGGCTCCCCGTCCAGGCTGATCCGCTCGGTCACCGACTCCACGTGCGGGCTGGTGTAGCGGCCGGTGCGCAGCTCGAAGTGGCGCAGCAGCTGTTCGACCATCCGGGCCGTGCTGGTCTTGCCGTTGGTGCCGGTGATGTGGATCGAGGGGTAGGCGCGCTGGGGCTGGCCCAGGATGTCCATGAGCGCCGTGATCCGGTCCAGCGAGGGTTCGAGCTTGGTCTCCGGCCAGCGCGCGGCCAGCTCCGCCTCGACGGCACGCAGCTGCGCGGCGGGGTCGCCTGCGGCGGGATCGTTCGAGGTCGCGTCGGGGTCGGTCGGCGGGGTGGTGCGGGATGCGTCGCTCACCCCGCCAGTCTACGGAGCGCGGGGCGGGTGGGCCGACGGCGGGGCGGGTGCCCGCCGGGCACGGGAGAGGCGGGGCCGGGTGGGGGCCGGGGTTCGGCCCGGGGACGGCGGAAGGACCGCCGCGCGGCTGCGGGGCGGTCCTTCCGGTGGGCGGGTGCGGTGTCCTGCGTCGGCCTGTGACTCAGCCGGCCGGCAGCGCCGCGATCTGCGCGGTCAGGCGGGTGATGTCAGCCTCGGCCTTGGCCTGCCGGGCGTGGATCTTCTCGACCGCGGCCGGGGCCGCCTTGGCCAGGAATGCCTCGTTGGCGAGCTTGGCCCTGGCCTGGGCCAGCTCCTTCTCGGCGTTGGCGAGGTCCTTGCTCAGACGCTTGCGCTCGGCGGCGACGTCGATGGTGCCGGACAGGTCCAGCGCCACGGTGGCGTCGGCGACCGCGAGGGTCGCCGTCGCGCTGAAGTCCGCCCCGGCCGGCTGGAGCTTGGCCAGCGAGCGCAGCGCGCCCTCGTGCGCCGCCAGCGCGGTGCCGGACAGGTCCAGCCGGGCCGGGACCTTCTGGCCGTCCTTGAGCCCCTGGTCGGCGCGGAACCGGCGGATCTCGGTGATCACCTGCTGCAGCTGGGCGATCTCCGCCTCGGCGGCCGCGTCCGTGCGGGAGGCGTCCACGGTCGGCCACGCGGCGACGACCACGGACTCCCGGCCGGTCAGCGTCGTCCACAGGGCGTCGGTGACGAAGGGGATCACCGGGTGCAGCAGCCGCAGGGTGACCTCCAGGACCTCGCCCAGCACCCGGCGCGAGTTGTCGGCCTGCGGACCGCCCTCGGCCAGCACCGACTTGGACAGCTCGACGTACCAGTCGAAGACCTCGTCCCAGGCGAAGTGGTAGAGGGCGTCGCTGAGCTTGGCGAACTGGTAGTCCTCGTAGAGGCCGTCGACCTCGGCGATGACCGTGTTCAGCCGGGAGAGGATCCAGCGGTCGGTGGCGGTGAGCTGCTCGGCCGCCGGGAGCGGGCCCTCCAGGGTCGCGCCGTTCATCAGCGCGAAGCGGGTGGCGTTCCAGACCTTGTTGCAGAAGTTGCGGGAGGCCTTGACCCAGTCCTCGCCGATCGGCACGTCGGCGCCCGGGTTGGCGCCGTTGGCCAGGGTGAACCGGACCGCGTCGGCGCCGAACTCGTTCATCCAGTCCAGCGGGTCCACCGCGGTGCCGGAGGACTTGGACATCTTCTTGCCGAACTGGTCGCGGACCAGGCCGGTGAGGGCGATGGTGTGGAACGGCGCCTGGCCGTCCATGGCGTACAGGCCGAACATCATCATCCGGGCGACCCAGAAGAAGATGATGTCGTGGCCGGTCAGCAGGGTGTCGGTCGGGTAGAACTTCTCCAGGTCGCGGGTCTGCTCGGGCCAGCCCAGGGTGGAGAACGGCCACAGCGCGCTGGAGAACCAGGTGTCCAGGACGTCGGGGTCCTGGTGCCAGCCGGCGCCCGTCGGGGGCTGCTCGTCCGGTCCGACGCAGACGACCTCGCCGTCCGGGCCGTACCAGACCGGGATCCGGTGGCCCCACCACAGCTGGCGCGAGATGCACCAGTCGTACATGTTGTCGACCCAGCTGAAGTAGCGGCCCTCCAGCTCCTTGGGGTGGATCTGGACCCGGCCGTCGCGGACCGCCTCGGCGGCGGGCCCGGCCAGCGGGGCGACCTTGACCCACCACTGCAGCGACAGCCGCGGCTCGACCACGGTATGGCAGCGCGAGCAGTGCCCGACGGCGTGCATGTATGGGCGCTTCTCGTCGACGATGCGCCCCTGCTCGCGCAGGGTTCCGACGACGGCGTCGCGGGCCTCGAAGCGGTCCAGACCGAGGAACGGGCCGTGCACGGTGATGACGCCGTGCTCGTCCAGGACGTTGATGTTGGGCAGGTTGTGCCGCTGGCCGATGGCGAAGTCATTGGGGTCGTGCGCCGGGGTGACCTTGACCGCGCCGGTGCCGAACTCCGGGTCGACGTGTTCGTCGGCGACGACCGGGATCCGACGGTCCGTCAGCGGCAGGGCGATGGTGCGGCCGACGAGGTGCGCGTAGCGCGGGTCGTCCGGGTGGACCGCGACCGCGGTGTCGCCGAGCAGGGTCTCGGCGCGGGTGGTGGCGACGACGACGGAGTCCTCGCCGTCCCCGTAGCGGATCGAGACCAGCTCGCCGGCCCGGTCCTCGTGCTCGACCTCGATGTCGGAGAGCGCGGTGAGGCAGCGCGGGCACCAGTTGATGATGCGTTCGGCGCGGTAGATCAGACCGTCGTCGAACAGCTTCTTGAAGATGGTCTGGACGGCCTGGGAGAGGCCCTCGTCCATGGTGAAGCGCTCACGGGACCAGTCGACGCCGTCGCCGAGGCGGCGCATCTGGCCGAGGATCCGGCCGCCGTACTGCTCCTTCCACTCCCAGACCTTCTCGACGAAGGCCTCCCGGCCGATGTCGTGCCGGGACAGGCCCTCCTCGGCGAGCTGCTGCTCGACCTTGTTCTGGGTGGCGATGCCGGCGTGGTCCATGCCGGGCAGCCACAGCGCCTCGAAGCCGAGCATGCGCTTGCGCCGGGTCAGCGCGTCCATCAGCGTGTGCTGGAAGGCGTGGCCCAGGTGCAGGGCGCCGGTGACGTTGGGCGGCGGGATGACGATGGTGTACGGCGGCTTCTCGCTCTTGGCGTCGGCCTCGAAGTAGCCCCGCTCGATCCAGCGCTCGTACAGCGGGCCTTCTACCTCCGCCGGCGAGTACTGGGTCGGCAGGGTGTTCGGCTGGGCGCTGTGGTCCCCGGCGTTCGCGTCGTGCGCGTCAGGCTCGGGGCGCTGGTTCGTGTCGGTCACGACGCACAGTTTACGAGGACCAAGGGCGTGGTAACGAACGGCTTTACGCGGGGCCACGGTCGCGCCTCCCGCGCTGCGGGGCCACCGCTGGGTTCACTGGCTGCTGTCGGTGCGTACAACGGGAGGACGCAGGTGAGCAGCGGAGACGGCGGCGCGGAGCGGCGGGCGCGGCGGGCGCGGATCGAGGAGCTTCGGGCCGCGGAGAAGGCGAAGCTCAAGAAGCGGCGGTCGCTGTTCGCGCTGGCCGCCGTGGTGGTGGTCGCCCTGGTCGCCAGCGGCATCGTCTGGGCGACGACCCGGCCGGTCTTCTGCGGCAACGCCGCCTCGGGCGGCCCCAACGGCAAACAGTGGACGACCGCGCCGACCATGTCGATCGACACCTCCGCCGCCTACTCCGCAACGCTGAAGACCTCCTGCGGCGACATCGGCATCAAGCTGGACGCCAAGAACGCGCCGCAGACCGTCAACAGTTTCGTCTTCCTGGCGCAGCAGGAGTACTTCAACCACACCAAGTGCCACCGGCTGACCACCAGCGGCATCTATGTGCTGCAGTGCGGAGACCCGACCGGCACCGGCAGCGGCGGCCCCGGCTACACCCTCCCCGACGAGTACCTGAAGGATCCGGCGATCCAGGGCGGCAGCTACCCGGCCGGGACGGTCGCGATGGCCAACACCGGGGTCGCCCACACCGGCGGGAGCCAGTTCTTCCTGGTCTACCAGACCAGTCAACTCGCCGCGAGCTACACGCCGTTCGGCACCATCACCTCGGGGCTGGACATCCTGCGGCACATCGCCAGGGACGGGGTCCAGGGCGGCGGCACCGACGGCAAGCCCAAGGACAACGTCGTGATCAACAGCGTTCCGGTGACCAAGGACTGACCCGGGATCCCGGATTCCTGACGGACATGCAGGAACCCCGCCCGGACGCACGGTCCGGGCGGGGTTCCCACTGACGAAACAGGAAAACCTGCGGCTACGCGGACTTCTCGCGGCGCTCCCGCTGGGTGCGCAGATCGCGCGGGACCAGCGTCGGGTTGACGTGCTCCAGGACGACGTCCTCGGTGACCACCACGCGGGCGACGTCCTTGCGCGAGGGCACCTCGTACATCACGGACATCAGCACCTCCTCCATGATGGCGCGCAGGCCGCGGGCGCCGGTGGAGCGCTTGATGGCCTGGTCGGCGATGGCGTCCAGCGCGGTGTCGGAGAACTCCAGCTCGACGCCGTCCAGCTCGAACAGCCGCCGGTACTGCTTGACCAGGGCGTTCTTGGGCTCGGTGAGGATCTGCAGCAGCGCGTCCCGGTCCAGGTTGTGGACGCTGGTGATGACCGGCAGACGACCGATGAACTCGGGGATCATCCCGAACTTCACCAGGTCCTCCGGCATGACCGCCCGGAACTGGTCGCTGGACTCGATCTCGTGCTTGGACCGGATCGTCGCGCCGAAGCCGATGCCCTTCTTGCCGGCCCGCGACTCGATGATGCGCTCCAGGCCCGAGAAGGCGCCGCCCACGATGAACAGCACGTTCGTCGTGTCGATCTGGATGAACTCCTGGTGCGGGTGCTTGCGGCCGCCCTGCGGGGGCACCGAGGCGGTGGTCCCCTCGAGGATCTTCAGCAGCGCCTGCTGCACGCCCTCGCCGGAGACGTCGCGGGTGATCGACGGGTTCTCGCTCTTGCGGGCGACCTTGTCGATCTCGTCGATGTAGATGATGCCGGTCTCGGCCTTCTTGACGTCGTAGTCAGCGGCCTGGATCAGCTTCAGCAGGATGTTCTCGACGTCCTCGCCGACATAGCCGGCCTCGGTGAGCGCCGTGGCGTCCGCGATCGCGAACGGCACGTTCAGCATCCGGGCCAGGGTCTGCGCCAGCAGGGTCTTGCCGGAGCCGGTCGGGCCCAGCAGCAGGATGTTGGACTTGGCCAGCTCGATGCCCTCGTCCCGGCCGTGCTTGCCGTTCTCACCCGCCTGCACCCGCTTGTAGTGGTTGTAGACGGCCACGGAGAGTGACTTCTTCGCCGCCTCCTGGCCCACCACGTACCCGTCGAGGAACTCGTAGATCTCGCGGGGCTTGGGCAGCTCCTCGAACCTCACCTCCGAGGTCTCCGCGAGCTCCTCTTCGATGATCTCGTTGCACAGGTCGATGCACTCGTCGCAGATGTACACGCCGGGCCCGGCAATGAGCTTCTTCACCTGCTTCTGGCTCTTTCCGCAGAACGAGCACTTGAGCAGGTCGCCACCGTCACCGATGCGTGCCACGAGGTGAATCCCCTTCGCCAAAGGCTCCGTGGGGCAGGAGCCTGGTGCTTGGTTTCCGACGGTACTCCGTCAGGAGCCCCGATCCGCCGACTTCGACGGTCTTCCCTCTTCCGCCCTGGGCGAAGTGCCGTCAGGGTGAGCGATGCAGGGCGCGGCAATTTTGAGAGTGCCTGTCACCGATGGTGCCAGGCCGGGGCCCCCGCTCCAATAGCCGGGGGCCGACGGACTGCGTGGTACTCGTCTCAGTGACTGGACCGGAACCGGTCTCAGTCGTTGAGCGAGCTCTTTCGGGTCGAGGTGATCTGGTCGATCAGCCCGTACTCCAACGCCTCGGCGGCAGTGAGGATCTTGTCGCGCTCGATGTCCTCGCTGATCTGCTGCGGGGACTGGTGCGAGTGCTTGGACAGCATCTCCTCCAGCTGCTCCCGCATCCGCTGGATCTCCGCGGCCTGGATCTCCAGGTCGGAGACCTGGCCGCGGCCGGTCTCGGTGTACGGCTGGTGGATCAGGATCCGGGCGTTCGGCAGCGCCAGGCGCTTGCCGGGGGCGCCGGCCGCCAGCAGCACCGCGGCGGCGGAGGCCGCCTGGCCCATGCACACGGTCGCCACGTCGGGCTTCACGAACTGCATGGTGTCGTAGATCGCGGTCAGCGCCGTGAAGGAGCCGCCGGGCGAGTTGATGTACATGGAGATGTCCCGGTCCGGGTCCATCGACTCCAGGCAGATCAGCTGCGCCATGATGTCGTTCGCGGAGACGTCGTCCACCTGGGAGCCCAGGAAGATGATGCGCTCCTCGAAGAGCTTGGCGTACGGGTCGTACTCACGCACGCCCTGCGAGGTGCGCTCGACGAAGCGCGGGACGATGTAGCGGCCCTCGGCGCGCATGTCCTCGATGCGCCGCTCGGCGCTGGACAGGCTGGGGATGTTCATAACGGGTGTGGCCTCTCCGGAAGCGTACGGACTTGGTTCGTGGGCGGGGCGGTGCCGATCGGCTCGACGAGCCGGTCAGGCGCCGGTGCCGCCGCCGCCGGGGACGTCCGCGGCGCTGTGCATGATGCCGTCGATCAGGCCGTACTCCATGGCCTCCTGCGGCTGGAACCAGCGGTCGCGGTCGGAGTCCTTGGTGACCTGGTCGACGGTCTGGCCGCTGTGCTCGGCGATCAGCTCGGCCATCCGGTGCTTCAGGCGGACCAGCTGCTGGGCCTGGATGCGGATGTCGGTGGCGGAGCCGCCGAGGCCGGCCGAGGGCTGGTGCATCAGGATCTCGGCGTTGGGGAGCGCGAAGCGCTTGCCCTTGGCACCGGCCGTGAGCAGGAACTGCCCCATCGAGGCGGCCATGCCCATGGCGATGGTGACCACGTCGTTCTTGATGTACTGCATCGTGTCGTAGATCGCCATGCCCGCGGTGACCGAGCCGCCGGGCGAGTTGATGTACAGGAAGATGTCCCGGTCCGGGTCGGACGCGAGCAGCAGCAGCTGCGCGGTGATCTTGTTGGCGATCTCGTCGTCGACCTGCTGGCCGAGGAAGATGATGCGCTCGTTGAGCAGACGGTTGAAGACCTGGTCGCCGAGACCGCCGCCGCCGATGTCACCGGCTGCGGTGGGGGCCATCAGGCC
The DNA here is from genome assembly GCF_004365705.1 of Streptomyces sp. 846.5. NCBI lineage: Bacteria > Bacillati > Actinomycetota > Actinomycetes > Kitasatosporales > Streptomycetaceae > Streptomyces > Streptomyces sp. 846.5. Next base: position 5,782,833 of record NZ_SOBN01000001.1, on the reverse strand, counting down.
GGGCATCTGGAACTGGGGAGTCATCACGTAATCCACCCGCTCATTGTGTTCGGACGGCTGATCGTCCACCGTCACTGCGTCTCTTACGAAGGTCGGTACAGTCCTGATGGACCGACAGTCACCCTGCCCCTCGTACCAAGGACCCTAACGCGCAGGCAGGGCCTGGCCATCCCCTACACAGAACTGTTCGCTGTGAGCGCAGGGTGACCGGCGACGCAGGAAGGGCCCGGACGCATACCGCGTCCGAGCCCTTCCTGGGTGGTGCTGTACGGCTCGCCGTACCTGCTGGGCGAGGCTCAGGCCTCGGTCGTCCCGGTCACCTCGGCGACTGTCTCAGCAGCGGCCTCGACGATCTCCTCGTCGTCCTCGTCGTCCTCGAAGTCGACGACCTCACCGTTGGTGTCGACCACCTTCGCGGACTCCACGACGACCGCGAGGGCCTTTCCACGGACGACCTCGCCGACCAGCAGCGGGACCTGGCCGCCCTCGACGACCTGCTGGGCGAACTGGTCGGGCGTCATGCCCGAGCCGGCCGCGCGGCGCAGCAGGTGCTCGGTGAGCTCCTCCTGGTTGACCGCGAGCTCCTCCTTGGACGCGATGGCGTCCAGGACGAACTGGGTCTTGATGCCCTTCTGGGCCTGCTCCAGCAGCTCGGCCTCGAACTCCTCGGCGGTCTTGCCCTGGAGCTTGAGGTAGCCGTCCAGATCGATGCCCATCTGCGGCAGCTGGTGGTGCTCCAGGTTGTGCTTGCGGGTCTCCAGCTCGTCCGCGAGCAGCTTCTCCGGGTACGGCATCTCGATGAGCTCCATGAGCTTGTCGAGCACCCGCTCCTGGGCCTGGGTGGCCTGGTCGAACTCCTTCATCCGGACGAGCCGCTTGCGGGAGTCGTCCTTGAGCTCCTCCAGAGTGTCGAACTCGCTGGCGAGCTGGGCGAACTCGTCGTCCAGGGCCGGGAGTTCCTTCTCCTGGACGGTGGTCAGGCTGACTGTGACCTCGGAGTCCTTGCCCTCGGCGCTGCCGCCCTTGAGCTCGGTGGTGAAGGTGGCGGTGCCGCCGGCCTCCAGGCCGGTGAGGGCCTCGTCGATGCCGTCGAGCAGGCGGCCGGAGCCGATCTCGTAGCTGACGCCGGTGGCGGTGCCGTCCTCGGGGACCTCACCGTCGACCTTGGCCTCCAGGTCGACGACCACGACGTCGCCCTCGGCGGCGGCGCGCTCGACGGTCTTCAGCGAGGCGAAGCGGTCGCGGAGCTGGTTCAGGCTCTCCTCGACGTCCTCGTCGGACACGGCGATCGGGTCGACCTCGACCTCGATGGCGCTGTAGTCGGGGAGGGTGATCTCGGGGCGGATGTCCACCTCGGCGGTGAACTTCAGGTCGCCGCCGTCCGCGATCTTCTCGACGCCCTCGAGGCCGTCGATGTCGGGCTGGCCGAGGACATCGAGCTTGGACTCGTCGACGGCCTGGGTGTAGAAGCGCGGCAGGGCGTCGTTGACAGCCTCTTCCAGCACCGCGGCACGGCCGAAGCGCTGGTCGATGACGCGAGCCGGGATCTTGCCCTTACGGAAGCCCGGCACCGTGACCTGCTGGTTGATCTTCTTGTACGCCGCGTCGAGGCTGGGCTTGAGCTCCTCGAAGGGCACCTCGACGGTGAGTCGAACCCGGGTCGGGTTCAGAGTCTCCACGGCGCTCTTCACGGTTGGGTCTCCTTGGGGGCTTGCGGTCGGGGTGTCCGCCGCGCACCCGCTTGAAGGGGAGCACGGCGAGACGGGTGATGAGTCAGAGGCGACTTCGCCCGCCGGGGTGGGTGGACGGTGAGCTCGCTCCTCGCCCTCGGGCGAGTGTCCGCACCGCTTCTCCCTGCGGAGACGCGCACGTGGACAGCCGCCAGCGGTCCATCCTACCGGTACCACAATCTGCATTGGTCCCGCCGGGAGGGGTCAGCTGTCCAGGCTCGGCGCCGGGACCATCGCCGGACCCTTCGCCCGGGGCTTGCGCACCATGGTGGGGGCGGCGTCCCGGTCGGAGACAAACAGCGACAGCACCGCCGCGACCAGAGCCAGACCTGCGGCGACCAGGAACGCCGTGTGGTAGGCCGCCAGGTTCGCGCTCGGCGTACCGGCCGGGCCCGTGGTCACCGTCCCGACGGCGCTCAGGACGGTGCTGAGCAGGGCCACCCCGAGCGCCGGGCCGAGCCGGCTCTGGACGTTGAAGAGGGTGGAGGCCCGGCCGGTCGCGGCCGAGGAGACGGTCGCGAAGGCGGCCGTCTGGGTCGGCATGAAGAGATGGGCCATGGAGAACCCGGTCGCGAACATCAGCCCGCGGGCCGCCCAGGCACTGGTCTCCGGGGTGAGCTGCGACATCAGCCCGACGGCGACGGAGACGGAGACGGCGCCCGCGGCCATCAGCCGGCGCGGCCCGATCCGCGGATAGAACCGGCTGACGATCTGCGAGGCCAGCATCACCCCGAGGGCCTCGGGGAAGGTGTTGAGACCGGTCCGGAAGGCGGTCGCGCCGACGGCGTTCTGGTAGAAGAGGGGGAAGACGAAGAGCATCCCCAGGAACGCGGCGCCGGCGACGACGCCGACCAGGTTGGTGGCGCGGAACAGGCGGTCCTTGAAGAGCCGCAGGTCCAGCATCGGATCGTCGATCCGCAACTCCACGACGACCAGCGCGGCCACGGCGGCGATGCCGACGACCGCGGGAATCACGATCCCGGCGGTCCCCCAGCCCTTGTCCGCCCCCTCGGCGAGGGCGTAGGTGGCCGCACCGAAGCCGACGGCGGCCAGCAGGAAGCCGGCGGCGTCGAAGCGGCCGGCCCGCTCGGAGCGGAAGTCCGGCAGGAACAGCAGCCCGAACACCATGGCGACGATGCCGATCGGGACGTTGACGATGAACACCCAGTGCCAGGAGGCGGCGTCCACCAGCCAGCCGCCCAGCACCGGCCCCAGCGCCGGGGCGACGGCGGTCGGCACCATCAGCACCCGGTTCGCCCGCATCCGCTCCTCCTGCGGGAAGGCGCGCAGCAGCATGGTCATCCCGACCGGGTTGAGCATGCCGCCGCCGGCGCCCTGGAGGATCCGGTAGAGGCTGAGCTGCTGGAGGTTGGCGGCGGTCCCGCAGAGCAGCGACGCGAGGGTGAAGACGGCCAGCGCGGTGAGGAAGACCCTGCGGGTGCCGAAGCGGTCGCCGAGCCACCCGGAGAGCGGCACGAAGACCGCGAGGCTGACCAGGTAGCCGACGTTGACGACGCCTATGGAGGCCGCGTCCACATGGAACTGGTCGCCGATGGAGGGGAGCGCCACATTGACGATCGTGGTGTCCATGATCGACATGAACAGCGCGGAGACGAAGACGACCGCGACGGCGGTCTTGGCGGCTATCCGCGGAGGGCGTGGCTGCGCTGCTGCGGACATGGCTGGGGCACGCCTTCCGGGTCGTCCGGGTACGACAGATACGTGGTCGGGGTGACCGGATTCGAACCGACGACCTTCCGCTCCCAAAGCGGACGCGCTACCAAACTGCGCCACACCCCGTACCGTCCGACGTGCCGAACGACACGTAGCGTACATGCAGATCCCCGGCGCTTCGCCCGCTTTTCCCCGCGCCGCCCCCATCCGGCCGCCGTCCCGCCGCCACGCCGGACAACCGGTGTGCATCCGCCCGACCAGGTCCGCTAGGCTGTCCCCCGAACACGCCGCACCGGTGCGCTCTGCGGGCGTAGCTCAATGGTAGAGCCCTAGTCTTCCAAACTAGCTACGCGGGTTCGATTCCCGTCGCCCGCTCCAACGGACTCGGCCCCAGCTCAGCGAGATGATCGCTGGACTGGGGCCGATCTGTTTTGCACGCGTCAGAACTGGTGCGAGGGGCGGGTGGGGGCGGGTACGCTCCCGGAAGCGAGATGTTCACCCGGTTTCCCCCCACAATCTCCACAGGGCCTGCTCCGTCCAGGGATTGTGCGGACGGAGCGGGGGTTGCCCTCCGGAGCGTTCAGGTACGGCCCTCACACACACGGAGAGACCCTGTGCGCAGGCTCCAGGTCATACAGCGCAGCGTGGTGCGCGAAATGGCTTGCCTCGGGCGGGAGTTCCAGGCCGAGGAAGGCATCGTCCGCGGTCCCGGGACGACCGCCGTGGCGGTGCGGGAGCATGTCGGGCAGGGCGGCGGGCATGTCGACCTCGGGTATGTGCTGAGGATCGGCGAGGGCGGCGGTCCTGTGGTGTGGGACTGCGCCGCCGGGCTCGGGCGGACCGAGGAGGAGCAGCTCCAGAACGCCGTACGGATGTGGCGGACCACGACCGCGTCCGCGGTGGTGGAGATGCTGGAGCGGCGTGGCGTCCACGGTGACCATGTGGCGCCGGGTGCGGCCGGGGGTGTCGCCGGGTGGCATGCCGTGCAGGGGCCTGCCTGCGTGTTCGGGTTCCGGAGCGGGCCGCTGGGCGACTGGGTGGCGGAGCATCAACTGCTGCCCGCGGTCGCGGAGGTGGTGCTCCCGCATCTGAACGACCCGGTGCTGAACGGGGTGAAGTTCTTCTTCGGCGGGCGTTCCGGTGACGAGGTCGCCGAGGTCCGGGTGAACGGCGAGCCGGTCGCCGAGGCGTCGGCCGCGCTGCGGCGGCTGTCCTGGCCGCGTGGCGAACGGCTGGCCTGGGCCCGCTGCTTCGTCCTGCTGGCAGCCGATCCGCTGAGCCTGCGCGGGGCGGAGGGTGGCGCGGAGCCCGCCGGCGCCGCCGTGGACGGGCGGCGCGCCGCGGCAGGGGCGCTGCTGCGGCGGTGGCGGGAACGCTGAAGCCGGCTCTTGCTGAAAACCGTTACTTCGTCAGGTTGTTGATGGTCGTGGCGATCTGGTTCAGGAAGGTCTGGATGGGTGCCGCCGCCGAGGTCTTGGCCAGGAAGAATCCGAAGAGCATAGCGAGGATGGCGTAGCCGATCTTCATGCTCCCGTTCCTGATGAACACGATCAACAGGATGCCCAGCAGGACAACTGCGGAGAAGGAGAAGGTTGTCACGCGGTTCCACTTCCTCGTTCATGACATGCTCGGGGCCCGGGCCACCCGGCAGGCCGGTCCGCCGCGCCGTGAATCGACACTGCCTCCCCCCTCCCCATGGCCGACAATCAGTGTCTCCGGAGCAGCAGGTTCCGTAAAGCACTTCCGGGAGACCGCTGCACGAATGATCACTATTCGGCCGAGATTGGCCGAACAGCACGTCGGAGATCGTGCGGCTGATGGTACAGGTGTGGTGAACTGCACATCCGTGGGCGTTTATTCGCGCCAGATCAGCAGCAGCGCGCGGTCGTCGTTGAGGTCCTTGGCCACGGTCTCGATGAGCCGCCAGGCCGTCCCGACGAAGGGCGAGCCGATCAGCCGGTCCGCCTCCCCCATCAACCGGTCCATGCCCTCGGAGAGATCGCGGCCCGGCGCCTCGACCATGCCGTCGGTGCAGAGCATCAGCACGTCGCCGCGCTCCAGCCGGCCGCGCAGCCCGGTGAACTTGGCGCCCTCGAAGATGCCGAGGAGCGGGCCCTCGGCCTCCTTGGTCTCCCAGTGGCCCTTGCCCATGCGGCGCTGCATGCCGGGGAGGTGGCCGGCCGACAGCAGCTCGTACTCGCCGGTGTCCAGGTCCAGGACCAGGTGGACGGCGCTGGCGAAGCCCTCGTCCCACTCCTGGCGCAGCAGGTAGCCGTTGGCGGCCGGGAGGAAGTCGTGCGGCGGCAGCGAGCCGAGCAGGCCGCCGAAGGCGCCGGAGAGCAGCAGCGCGCGGGAGCCCGCGTCCATGCCCTTGCCGGAGACGTCGGCCAGCACCGCCTCCAGGACCCGGCTGCCGTCGCCGGTACGGGCGGCGACCAGGAAGTCGCCGGAGAAGGACTGGCCGCCGGCCGGGCGCAGCGCCATCTCGGCGTGCCATCCGTCCGGCAGCGCCGGAATCTGCGACTGCACCTTGAGCCGTTCGCGCAGGTCGAACAGCATGGTGCCGCCGCCGCGCCAGGGGACGCCGACGCGGCTGCGGAGCTGGGCCACGAGCAGGCCGCCGGCTCCGACCGCGCCCACGACCAGCACACTGCCCGGGGTGACCCGGCCAGGACCGAGGTGGTACGGCCCCAGCATGGCCGCCTCCACTGCCAGCGCGGAGGCCGCGGCGGCGTAGAGCAGCACCAGGCTGCTGGGCCGCAGCAGCAGCGCGCCGGCGAGGACCGGCAGGACCAGGGCGGTCGGCGGGCACCAGATCGAGTCCAGCAGGGTGACCGCGGTGATGAGGGGCACCAGCAGGAACAGCACCCCGAAGGCGAACCAGTCGGAGGCGTCGCCGCGGAAGTAGTCGACGGCGGATCGGCGCAGCCGACGTCGGGCCCGGTAGAGCGCCCTGCGCCCCCGTGCCGACTTCGTCTCCCGAGGTGGCGCCCCGGACGCTCCGTCCGTCATCCAGCACGACCCTACCGAGCGGGCGCGGTCCGCGTCGACGCTCCCCGGGAACTACGACCGGTAGTGAGGTGTGGCGGGCTGACAGGTGGGGCACCAGAACAGGTTGCGGCCGGCGTGGGTGGCGGTGCTGACCGGGGTCGCGCAGACCAGGCAGGGCTGGTCGGCGCGCCGGTAGACGTACACCTCGCCGCCGTGCGCGTCCTCGCGGGCCGGGCGGCCCATGGCCTGCGGGGTGTGCTCGGGGCGGACCGTGTCGATCCAGCCGTCGCGGACGCCGTCGGCCATCAGCAGGGTGAGGTCGGTCCAGACCGCGTCCCACTGGGCCCGGGTGAGGGCCCGGCCGGGCAGCCGCGGGTCGATGCCCTGCCGGAACAGCACCTCGGCGCGGTAGATGTTGCCGACGCCGGAGAGGACCTTCTGGTCCATCAGCAGGGCAGCGACGGTGGTGCCGCTGCGGCTGACGCGCTGCCAGGCCCGGTCCGGGACCGAGTCGCCGCGCAGCGGGTCGGGGCCCAGCCGCCGGTGCACCTCCTGCTTCTCCGGGTCGCTGATCAGGGCACAGGTGGTGGGACCGCGGAGGTCGGCGTGGGCGGTGTCGGCCGCGGTGCTCATCCGGAGCCGTATCTGGCCGGTGGGGGCCGGTGCCGGGCCCTCGCCGAAGCGGACCTTGCCGTAGAGGCCGAGGTGGATGTGGATCCAGTCGGCCGCTCCGGCGGGGCCGGGGCCGCCGAAGCCGAGGAAGAGGTGCTTGCCGTGGGCCTCGGTGCTGGTGAGCGGGCGTCCGTCGAGGCGGAGCGCGGCCTGCGCGAAGGGCCCCTGCGGGCTGGAGACGCGCACGGACTCGCCGCCGAACACCTGTCGGTATGCGGCGGCGAGTCGATGGAGGGTGTGGCCTTCGGGCATCTGAGGTGTGGTCAGCCCTGCGGGTGGTGGGCGGGGACCGGCGGGAGCTCGCCGGTGGTCTCGTACTCGCTGATCATGTCGATCCGGCGGATGTGGCGCGGGTCCTCGGAGAACGGGGTCGCCAGGAAGACCTCGACGAACTTGGTGGCCTCGTCCAGGGAGTGCATCCGGGCCCCGACGCTGATCACATTGGCGTTGTTGTGCTGACGGCCGAGGGTGGCCGTCTCCGTGCTCCAGGCCAGTGCCGCGCGGACACCCTTGACCTTGTTGGCGGCGATGGCCTCACCGTTGCCGGAGCCGCCGATCACGATGCCCAGCGCCTGCGGGTCGGCCGCGGTGCGCTCGGCGGCGCGGAGGATGAACGGGGGGTAGTCGTCCACCGCGTCGTAGATGTGCGGCCCGCAGTCGACCGGTTCGTGACCGGCGGTGGTCAGCCACTCGACGAGGTGCTGCTTGAGTTCGTATCCGGCATGGTCGGATCCCAGGTACACGCGCATGGCGTCAGTGTGGCACGAGCCGGGGACGGGGTGCTGGTCAGGCCTTGCTGCCGAGCAGCTTCCAGGCGGCGGGGAGCAGGCCCATGGCGAGGGCGGCCTTGACGGCGTCGCCCAGGAGGTAGGGGTAGAGGCCGAGCGAGGCGGCCCTGCCGAGGCCGATGTGGAGCGAGACGGCCAAGTAGGGGACGCCGACGGCGTAGATGGCCAGATTGCCCAGCACCATCGCGCCGGCGGTGCGCAGCGGGCTGCGGTCGGCGCCGCGCCGGGCCAACTCGCCGACGACGGCTCCAGCGAGGACGAAGCCGATGACGTAGCCGAGGGTGACCCCGCTGCCGGAGCTGCCGGCAGCGAACCACGGCACGCCGGCCAGACCGGCGACCAGGTAGAGGCCCATGGCGGCGACGCCTCGGCGGGTGCCGAGGGCGGTGCCGACCAGCAGCGCGGCGAGGGTCTGGCCGGTCACCGGGACGGGTGAGCCGGGGACGGGCACGGAGAGTTGTGCGGCTAGGCCGGTGAGGGTGGCGCCGCCGAGGACCAGGGCTGCGTCGCGGGCCAGGGCGCGGGCGCGGGTTGCTGCGGGCAGCAGGTCAGCCAGGACGGCGCGGGGGGCCGCGGGAGCGGCGGTGGCGGCGAGGGCCATGGGGGTCTCCGGGCAGGGGGGAGGGACGGAGTCTGGGTTAACGACTGTGAACCTATCCGCCTGGCGGGCTGTGCGGGTATGGCGTTCCCCACAAAGGGGCAGGTCAGTACGTTGGTGGCTCTGGGCAGGCGGGGGCGCGGGGAACGGCTCAGCTTGGAGCGTGGCTGGTCGCGCAGTTCCTCGCGCCCCTTCGGGCGCTCTACTCGAAGCTGGGGCCGGCGGTGCGGGTGCGCTTGATCTCGTAGAAGCCCGGGGTGGAGGCGACCAGCAGGGTGCCGTCCCAGAGGCGGGCCGCGGCCTCGCCGCGCGGGGTCGGGGTGACCACCGGGCCGAAGAAGGCGACGCGCTCGCCGTCCGCGCCGGGGACGGCTATCACCGGGGTGCCGACGTCCTGGCCGACCAGGTCGATGCCCTCCTTGTGGGAGGCGCGCAGGGCCTCGTCGTACTCGGTGGAGTCGGCGGCCTCCGCCAGCTCGACCGGCAGACCCGCGTCGGCCAGCGCCGCCGCGATGGTCTCCTTGGTGCGGGGCTCGGCCTGGTTGTGGAAGCGGGTGCCGAGGGCGTTGTAGAGGTCGCCGAGGACCTTGTCGCCGTGCGCCTGAGCGGCCGCGATGCAGACCCGGACCGGGCCCCAGGCCTCGGTCAGGAACGCACGGTACTCCTCGGGGATGTCCTTGTCCGCGTTGAGCACGGCCAGGCTCATCACATGCCAGCGCACCTGGACCGGACGCTGCTGCTCGACCTCCAGCATCCAGCGCGAGGTCATCCAGGCCCACGGGCAGAGCGGGTCGAACCAGAAGTCAGCGGTCACAGGGGTGGCGGTTGTTGCGGACATGGGTCCTCCGGTGCCAGGAACGTGCGGTCAACGTGGCGAACAGAGCGAAGCGCACAGGCATTCCCGCCTTCGCCGCCGCACACCGGAGTTGTCGGCGGACCGTGAAAGGATGCCGGGAACAGGTGACAGTCCGGGTTTCACACCTGACCGAACCGGACAGGCAGCCACAAGCTCGCACGCCACCGCATGCACCAGTAGGGAGTACCGCAGTGCCCGGGACCAATCTCACCCGTGACGAGGCCCGCGAGCGGGCCCGCATCCTCAGCGTGGACAGCTACGAGGTCGAGCTCGACCTCCGCTCTGCTGTGCTGCCCGTGGCCGAGGCGGAGGGTGCAGGCAGGTTCCGCTCCCGCACGGTGCTGCGCTTCCGCTGCTCCGAGCCGGGCGCGGACAGCTTCGCCGACCTGCTGGCACCGGAGGTGCGCAGCGTCGTCCTCAACGGCACCGCGCTCGACCCTGAGCAGGTGTTCGACGGGTCCAGGATCGCCCTGCCCGGTCTGGCCGAGAGCAACGAGCTGGTCGTCGAGGCCTTCTGCGCCTACAGCCGCACCGGCGAAGGGCTGCACCGCTTCACCGACCCGGTCGACGGCGAGACCTACCTCTACACCCAGTACGAACCGGCCGACGCGCGACGGGTGTTCACCACCTTCGAACAGCCCGACCTCAAGGCGCCGTTCACCTTCACGGTCACCGCGCCCACGCACTGGCAGGTGTTCTCCAACTCCCCCGCCGGCGGCGACCCAATGGCCGTGGAGTCCGGTCTGACCTGGCAGTTCGCCCCCACCCCGCGGATCTCCAGCTACATCACCGCGGTGGTGGCCGGTCCGTACCACGTGGCCCGTGACCACTACACCCGGGTGCTGCCGGACGGCCGCCGGCTGGAGATCCCGCTGGGCGCGCTCTGCCGGGCCTCGCTGGCCCAGTACTTCGACTCCGACGAGATCTTCACGGTCACCAAGCAGGGCCTGGACTTCTTCCACCAGGAGTTCGACTACCCCTACCCCTTCGGCAAGTACCACCAGGCGTTCGTGCCCGAGTACAACCTCGGCGCGATGGAGAACCCGGGCCTGGTCACCTTCCGCGAGGAGTACGTCTTCCGTTCCAAGGTCACCGAGGCCGCCTACGAGGGCCGGGCGAACGTGATCCTGCACGAGATGGCGCACATGTGGTTCGGCGACCTGGTGACCATGCAGTGGTGGGACGACCTGTGGCTGAAGGAGTCCTTCGCCGACTTCATGGGCGCGTTCGCGCAGATGGAGGTGACGAAGTACCAGGCGGGCTGGATCACCTTCGCCAATCGCAGGAAGACCTGGGCCTACCGGCAGGACCAGCTCCCCACCACGCACCCGGTCACCGCGGACATCCGCGACCTCGAGGACGCCAAGCTCAACTTCGACGGCATCACCTACGCCAAGGGCGCGTCGGTGCTCAAGCAGTTGGTGGCCTATGTGGGGCGCGACGCCTTCTTCGAGGGCGCGCGGCGCTACTTCAAGCGCCATGCGTTCGGCAACACCACGCTCGCGGACCTGCTCGCCGTACTCGCGGAGACTTCCGGCCGGGGCGCGGAGGCCATGGCCGCGTGGTCCCGGGCCTGGCTGGAGACGGCAGGCGTCAACGCCCTGACACCGCAGCTGGTCACGGACTCGACCGGGACCATCACCGCGTTCACGGTGCTGCAGGAGGCCGCAACCGAGACCCCGACGCTGCGGCCGCACCGGATCGCGGTGGGGCTGTTCGACCGGGACCCGGTCAGCGGGGCGCTGGTGCGCACGCACAAGGTCGAGCTGGACGTCGCTGCCGGGGCTAGGACCGAGGTGCCGGAGCTGGTCGGGCTCCCCCGCCCGGCGCTGGTGCTGGTCAACGACGAGGACCTGACGTACTGCAAGATCCGCTTTGACGAGGCGTCACTGGCGGCGCTGCGGGAGTCGCTGGGCGAGCTGGAGGATCCGCTGGCACGGGCACTGAGCTGGTCCGCGCTGTGGAACCTGACCAGGGACGGGTTGATGCCGGCCCGTGACTACCTGGAGATCGTGCTGCGGTTCGCCGGCCGCGAGAGCGACATCGGCGTGCTCCAGTCGTTGCACCAGCAGGCGCGCACGGCGCTCGACCTGTACGTCACGCCCGGCGCGCGGGACGAGTGGTCCGCGCGGCTCGCCGAGGGTGCGCTGCGGGAGCTGCGGGCCGCGGAGCCGGGCGGCGACCACCAGTTGGCGTGGGCGCGGTTCTTCGCGCAGACGGCCGGGTCGGAGTCCGACCTGCAGCTGGTCCGGGGGCTGCTGGCCGGAACGGCGCGGATCGACGGCCTGGACGTCGACCAGGAGCTGCGCTGGACCCTGCTGCACACGCTGGCCGCAGCCGGGGCGGCCGACGACGCGGCGCTGACCGCGGAGCTGGCCCGGGACGACACCGCGAGCGGCAAGCGGCTGCTGACGGTGTGCCTGGCGGCACGGCCGACGCCGGAGGCCAAGGCGGCGGTGTGGCGGGAGGTCGTCGACTCGGACCAGCTGCCGAATGCGCTGGTCGAAGCGCAGATCACCGGGTTCCAGTCGGTGTCGGGGGCGGGGCGGCGGGAGCTGGTGGCGCCGTACGCCGAGCCGTACTTCGAGGTGCTGGAGAAGGTCTGGAGCGAGCGGTCGATCGAGATCGCACTGCGGATCGTCAGCGGATTGTTCCCGAGGCTGGTGACGACGGAGACGACGCTGGAGCGGACGGACCTGTGGCTGCGGGAGCATGCGGCTGCGGCGCCGGCGTTGCGGAGGCTGGTGCTGGAGGGGCGGGACGATCTGGCGCGGGCGTTGCGGGCGCAGGGGCGGGATGCGGCTCGGGGGTAGTGCGCGGGAGGGGATGGGGCGTGCGGCAGTTGGGCGAGTGACGGTGGGGGTGGTTGCTCGCGCAGTTCCTCGCGCCCCTAGGGTGCTGCCTAGTTGAGGCGTCGAGGGAAGGGTGTACGGGGGAATGGCGGACAACGTGGCGGGGCAAGGGGCCGACGGTCGGGGTGTTGACGGGGCGTCGAACGTGCCGCCACCGCCCGGGTACGCGCCGACGCAGGCCTATACGCCCGGGGTGCCCCAGCAGGCGCCGCCGGCCTCGGCGGACGGTGGGATGCCCTACGCGCCGACGCAGACGTACAACGCCGGTGGGAGCCCTGGGGCGTGGCCGGCCGGCGGGGCGACCGGGGCGTACCCCTCGGTGCAGCACGGGGGTTACGGCTATCCGCAGCCGCAAGCGCCGCAGGCTCCTCCGCCCGTCCACCCGCAGGCGTACCCGCCGCAGCAGCAGGGATATCCGCCGCAGCAGGGCTACCCGCAGCAGGGGTATCCCCCTTACGGCTACGCGCCGCCGCCCGCGCCGCCGCAGCGGAAGCTGGGTGGGGGTGCGATCGCCGGGATCGTCGCGGGTGTCGTCGTCCTCGCTTCCATCGCCGTGGTCGGGGTGATGATCGTCAACGGCGGCAGCAAGAAGAACGGCTCGACGCTGTCCAAGGCGTGGTCGGTGCCGGCCTTCGGCTCCGACGACAGGCTGATCGGCTCCTGGATGACCAGCACAGCTCTGGTGCGGGCCAGTTCGTCCGGCGGCGTCACCTCCTACGCCATCGCGGACGGCGGCAAGAGCTGGACGCTCACTCCGCCGTCCTCGGCCCAGACGCCCTGCGCCATGTCCCCGACCACGACCGCCGACGGCATCGGGACGATGGCCTTCGGCAGCGACGCCAACTCCTGCTCGGTCTTCGCCGGGGTCGACTCGCACACCGGGAAGATCCTCTGGACGTTCCCGCTCACCAGTGCGACCGACTCGGTCGCGATGGCGGCGAGCACCTACATCCAGGGCTCGGTGGCCACCGTCGTCAGCGGCGACCGGGTCGGCGGGTTCGACGCCGCGACCGGCAAGCAGGTCTGGGGGCTCAAGCCGCGCGGGAACTACTGCAACGAGTCGTCGGTGGCGACGACCGGCATCGTCCTGGTGGACGACTACTGCGCCGACGTCAGCCCGTCGTACACGCTGACGGCCGTCAACGCCGCCACCGGCAGGCAGATGTGGCGCAAGACCGAGAGCGACCACACCACCATCAGCAGCCTGCTCAACGGCTCGCCGCTGGTCAGCGTCCTCTCCACCGGCGGTGCCGCCTCGCTGCACGTGTACGACGGCAGCGGCAACAGCACCGCGACCCTGTCGGCTCCCAATCTGAGGCTGAACGAGTACCACGAGGTGACCGCGTCGCTGCCGGGCCAGCTCCTGGTGGTGCAGGGCGAGGAGGACCTGAGCTCCAGCAATGGCAGCACGGCCGGGAACATCGTCGCCTTCAACCTCGCCACCGGCGCCGAGGCGTGGACCTACGACGGCGAGAGCAACCACGGCGCGCTGCTGGCCCAGTCCACCGGGGACGGCAAGCTCTACGCCCTGTCCACCGGGACGTACAGCGGCTCACCGCACTTCGTCAGCCTCGACCCGGCGACCGGCAAGTCCACCGTGCTGGGCGCGCTGCCGTCCGACACCAACGGCTGGACCTTCTCGGGCGGCATGCTCTACGCGACCTCCGACGGCGGCCTCATCGCGCTGAGCAGCTACGGCGACGAGGCCGCGGTGTCCAAGTACCACAAGTAGCGCGCTAAGCCTTCAGCACCTCCGGGCCGAGCGCCCACTCCGCCACCGCGTCGGTGATCCGGGCCAGCAGCTGCTCACCGCTCACCGGGGCCGACTTGAGGACGGCGAAGGAGTGGTTGCCGTACGGGAGCGCCAACAGCCGCTGGTGCGCCGGGAGCGGCGGGAAGTCGGCCCCGCCGCCGAAGGGGTCGGTGGCGCCCTGGACGACCAGGACCGGGCTCGGGCAGGAGAGCAGCTCCTCGGCCCGGCTGCGCTCCGGCTTGCCCGGGGGATGCAGCGGGAAGGCCAGCGCGAGGACGGCGTCCGCGCCGGCCTGTTCGGCGGTGCGGCAGGCGACCCGGGCGCCGGCGCTGCGGCCGCCGCTGATCAGGGGGATGTCGGTAGCGGGGCCGGCCCGAAGGTGGGCGAGGACCGGCAGCCAGCCGGCGTCCAGGGTCTTCGGGGCCGGGGCGACCCGCTTGCCGGCCACCCGCCAGGGCTGCTCCACCAGGGCGACGGTGACGCCGAGCGGCGGCAGGGCGGCGGCCAGGGCCCGCAGGTCGGGCGCCTCGATCCCGCCGCCGGCGCCGTGTCCCAGCGCGAGCATGGCCAGCGGGCGGGCGGTGCCCGCGGGGTGGGTGGTGATCCGGGCGTCCCCGGCGGGCGTGCTGACCAGAGTGTGGCTGGGGGCGGGGGTGGCGGCGTTCATGGGGGAACCCTAGATCGACGGCGTTCGCCGTGCGCGGAGGCACGGTCGGCGGTCGGTGCGACATGGGAGGATGCCGGGCAGACACCCAGACGAAGGAGTCACGCAGCGTGCCTGGCACCAACCTGACCCGTGAGGAGGCCCGTACCCGGGCCCAGCTCCTCCATGTGGACGCGTACGAGATCGAGCTCGACCTGAGCACGGCCACCGACGGGGGCACGTTCCGGTCCACCACCGTGGTCCGTTTCAGCGCCACCACTCCGGGCGCTTCCAGCTTCATCGACCTGGTCGCACCCGGTGTGCGCGAGGTCGTCCTGAACGGCACCGTGCTGGACCCTGCCGAGGTCTTCCAGGACAGCAGGATCGCACTGCCGTCGCTCGCCGCCGAGAACGAGCTGCGCGTGGTCGCCGACTGCGCGTACTCCAACACCGGCGAGGGTCTGCACCGCTTCGTCGACCCGGTCGACAAGGAGACCTACCTCTACACCCAGTTCGAGGTCCCGGACGCCCGGCGGGTGTTCGCGTCGTTCGAGCAGCCCGACCTCAAGGGGACCTTCCAGTTCACCGTCACCGCCCCGACCGGGTGGAAGGTGATCAGCAACGAGGTCTCCCCCGATCCGGAGAAGGGCGCGGCCGCCGGCACCGAGGTGCACCGCTTCGCGGCCACCCCCCGGATCTCCACCTACATCACCGCGCTGATCGCGGGCCCCTACACCGGCGTCTTCGACAGCTACCAGGGCGCGGGCGGCCAGAGCGTGCCGCTGGGCGTCTACTGCCGCCCCTCGCTGGCGCAGTACCTGGACGCCGAGGCGATCTTCGAGGTGACCAAGCAGGGCTTCACCTACTTCCAGGAGAAGTTCGACACGGTCTACCCGTTCAGCAAGTACGACCAGCTGTTCGTGCCCGAGTTCAACGCCGGCGCGATGGAGAACGCGGGCGCGGTCACCATTCGCGACCAGTACGTCTTCCGCTCCAAGGTGACCGACGCGGCCTACGAGGTGCGCGCGTCGACGATCCTGCACGAGCTGGCGCACATGTGGTTCGGCGACCTGGTCACCATGGAGTGGTGGAACGACCTGTGGCTGAACGAGTCCTTCGCGACCTTCGCCGAGGGCATCTGCCTGGCCGAGGCGCCCGGGACCAAGTGGCCGAACTCGTGGACCACCTTCGCCAACCAGATGAAGACCTGGGCGTACCGGCAGGACCAGCTCCCGTCCACGCACCCGATCATGGCCGACATCAACGACCTGGAGGACGTCCAGGTCAACTTTGACGGCATCACCTACGCCAAGGGCGCCTCGGTGCTCAAGCAGCTGGTGGCGTACGTCGGCCAGGACGCCTTCTTCGCGGGCGTGCAGGCCTACATGAAGCGCCACGCCTGGGGCAACGCCCGGCTCAGCGACCTGCTGGGCGCGCTGGAGGAGACCTCCGGCCGCGACCTGGCCTCCTGGTCGAAGGCCTGGCTGGAGACGGCCGGGATCAACATCCTGCGCCCCGAGCTGGAGGTGGACGCCGACGGCGTGCTGACCTCGTTCTCGATCCGCCAGGAGGCCCCCGCGCTGCCCGCCGGCGCCAAGGGCGAGGCAGTGCTCCGGCCGCACCGCATCGCGGTCGGCATGTACGACCTGGACGCGGACGGCGCGCTGGTGCGCACCGAGCGGATCGAGCTGGACGTCGACGGCGAGCTCACGGCCGTGCCGGTCCAGGCCGGACGCAGGCGCCCCGCCGTGGTGCTGCTCAACGACGACGACCTGTCCTACGCCAAGGTGCGCCTGGACGCCGAGTCGCTGGCCAACGTCACCGCGCACATCGCCGACTTCACCGAGTCGCTGCCGCGCGCCCTGTGCTGGGCCTCCGCCTGGGACATGACCCGCGACGGCGAGATGGCCACCCGGGACTACCTGACCCTGGTGCTCAGCGGCGTCGGCCGGGAGTCCGACATCGGCGTGGTCCAGTCGCTGCAGCGGCAGGCCAAGCTGGCCGTCGAGCTGTACGCCGACCCGGCCTGGCGCGCCGAGGGCCTGACCCGCTTCGCCGGCACCGCGCTGGAGCTGCTGCGCTCCTCCGAGCCCGGCGGGGACCACCAGCTGTCCTGGGCGCGGACCTTCGCCGCGCTGGCGAGCACCGAGGAGCAGCTGGACCTGCTGGCCGGGCTGCTCGACGGCAGCACCGGCATCGAGGGCCTGACCGTCGACGACGAACTGCGCTGGACGTTCCTGGAGCGGCTGTCCGCGACCGGCCGCGCCGGCGAGGACGCCATCGCGGACGAGCTGGTGCGGGACAACACCGCGGCCGGGCAGCAGCACGCGGCGACCTGCCGGGCCGCCCGTCCGACCGAGGCCGCCAAGGCGGAGGCCTGGGCCGCGGTGGTGGAGACCGAGACGCTGACCAACACCGTCCAGGAGGCGGTGATCGCCGGCTTCGAGCAGACCGACCAGCGCGAGCTGCTGGCCCCCTACACGGCGAAGTACTTCGCCGCGATCAAGGGCATCTTCGAGGAGCGCTCGCACGAGATGGGCCAGCAGATCATCGTCGGGCTCTACCCGTCGCTGCAGGTCGAGCAGGCGACCGTGGACGCCACCGACGCCTGGCTGGCTTCCGCCGACCCGGCGCCGGCGCTGCGCCGGATGGTCGTCGAGTCCCGCGCCGGCGTGGAGCGCGCACTGCGCGCCCAGGCCGTCGACCGCGCGGCGGGTCAGCGCTGAGCTGTCAGAGTGACAGCTCCGGGCTGACGCCTGCTCAGACTGCTCAGCTGTAGTTGGACTCCTGTCCCGGCCCCTGCTCCCCCACCGCTTCCCCAGGGCGGGGAGCGGGGGCCGGCTCGTTCATGACGGCGGTGAGGGCCTCGGTCCGCGGCGAGGCGGTGACCTGCTCCAGCGAGGCCGGACGGCCCTGGGCGTCGGCGAGCGGGAGGCGCCAGTTGGGGTACTCGCTGGAGGTGCCCGGCAGGTTCTGCGGACGGGGGTCGCCCAGGGTGTCCGGGAGCCAGACGCCCAGCAGCCGGGCCGGGGTGCGCAGCAGATAGCGGTGCAGCGCGGCGACCGCCTCGGGGACGACCTCGCCCTCGGCCGGCTCGGCGAGGTCGGCGGCCGGTCCGTCGCCGTACGGGGACACCGAGAGCAGCCCCTCCCCCGCGAGCTCGCCGAGCCACTCCTCGACGTCCGACTCGGCGTCGGCCTGCTCCTCCGCGAGCGGACGGGTGAGCAGGCCCAGCCGGTGCCGCAGCTCGACGTGCTCGCCGCTGAGCCGGGAGGCGGTGCTGGGGAGGTCGTGCGTGGTGAGGGTGGCCAGGCACTGCTCGCGCCACTGCTCGGGCGGCAGCGGGGTGCCCTTGGCGTCGTCGCTGTAGTCGCGTTCGAACCAGAGCACCGAGGTGCCGAGGATGCCCCGGTCGGCCAGCTGCTCGCGGACGCCCGGCTCGACCGTGCCCAGGTCCTCGCCGATGACGGCCGCGCCCGCGCGTTCGGCCTCCAGGGCCAGCACGCCCAGCATCGCCTCGTGGTCGTAGCGGACGTAGGTGCCCTCCGTCGGCGGACGGCCCTCGGGCACCCACCAGAGCCGGAACAGTCCCATGACATGGTCGATCCGCAGCGCCCCCGCGTGCCGGACCACGCCGCGCAGCAGCGCCGCGAAGGGCTCGTAGGCGGCGTCGGCGAGGGCGTCGGGACGCCAGGGCGGCAGGCCCCAGTCCTGGCCGCGGGCGTTGAAGGCGTCCGGGGGCGCGCCCACCGAGATGCCGGTGGCCAAGCAGCTCTGCAGGGCCCAGGCGTCGGCCCCCTCGGGGTGGCAGCCGACCGCGAGGTCGTGGATCAGGCCCACCGGCATCCCGGCGCCGCGGGCGACGGACTGCGCGGCGGCGAGCTGATCGTCCACCAGCCAGGCCAGCCAGCGGTGGAACTCGACCCGTCCGGACAGGTCGGCCGCGGCCCGGCGGACCGCGGCCGAGCCCGGGTCGCGCAGCCCGGCCGGCCAGGAGCGCCAGGCCGGACCGTGCACCTCGGCCAGTGCGCACCAGGTGGCGTAGGCGTCCAGGCCGGCCCCCTCGCGGCGGAGGAAGGCCCGGTAGGCGGCCTCCCGACCGGGGCTGCGGCGGACCTGGTGCAGGAGTGTCAGTGCCTCGTGCTTGAGTGTCCAGGTGGCGTCGCGGTCGATCAGTCCGTCGCTGAGCAGCACCGCGTCGCGCAGGGCCGCGCCGTGCCGGGCCAGCTCGTGGACGCGGTCGCGGGCGGCCGCGTCGAGGTAGGGGTACTCGGGGACGGCCTCCACCCGCAGGTGCACCGGGTCGGCGAAGCGACGGGAGGAGGGACGGTAGGGGGAGGGGTCGGTCATCGCCCCCGGGGTCGCGGGCAGGCCCGCGTGCAGCGGGTTGACCTGGACGAAGCCGGCGCCGTGGGCATGGCCGGCCCACTGCGCGAGGTCGGCCAGGTCGCCCAGGTCGCCCATGCCCCAGGAGTGTTGCGAGAGCACGGAGTAGAGCTGGGCCAGGAAGCCCCAGCTGCGCTGCCGCACGCCCGGCAACCGGGCCGGGGTGACCAGCAGCGGGGCCGCCGAGGCGCGGCCGTTGCGACGGGCGCACAGGGTGTGCCGGCCCGGGGGGAGGTCGCCGGGGATGCGGCCGGTGGCGGGGCGGTGGTCGAGGTTGCGCGGCGGGTGGCCGTCCGAGAACTCGATCCAGACCTCGGTGTCCATCGGGACGGTGAGGTCGTGCGGCTGTCCGACCCGGGTGACCACGACCCGCGGCAGCAGCCGGGACGCGGTGCGGCGGTGCAGCGTGTCCAGGGCCCGGGCGGCGGCGTCCGGGGTGGAGGCGTCGACGTCCAGCGCGGCCAGGACCGCGACCAGGGTGTCGGCGGATACGGCGGCGCGCCCCTCCGGGCCCTCCCGCACGGAGTCGACACCGTGCGCGCGGGCGAGCGCGAGCAGCGCGGGTCCGGCTGCGCCGGGCTCGGCGGATGCTGACGGCACGTCGGCGGGTACGGGGGCGGCAGTGGCCACGGAGGCTCCTCGGCGCAGGGAGGGAGGTGGGGAGGAAGGTGGGGTGCGGGTGGGTCGGGCACGGAGGCGAGCACGCGAGTGCTGCTCAGCCTCCTACCCGGGTAAGGGGTACAACGACACCGGGTGCGGCAGGGTTCACCCTCGGATCGCGGGCCGGTCGGAGGGAGGACGCGATCGTTGACAGTGGACACGGCTCTCTGATGGTCTTAGCCCCGCCCACCCACCGACCGCAGGCACCAGGAGACCGCGTGGACCACCGGCCTTCCCTCCCCGCCACCGTCGGCAGCGGCCTGCGGCGGCAGTTGGAGCAGAGTGCCGCGCTCCAGTCGGTGGTGTACTCGGGACCGGCCCTCAGCGCTCGGCGCACGGCGGCCCGGACCGTGCGGCGGCTGGCGCCGACCACGGCGGACCGGTTGATCTCGGAGTTCAAGGGCACCGAACCGCTGCTCGACCGGGTACGCGTCGCGGCGGGCGGGACCCGGCGGCGCGGGGCGGCGCTGCGGGCCAGCGCGGCACTGACCGTGGCGGCCGTGGTGGGCGGGATGGTGGCGGCCGGACCGCAGACCGCACTCGCCGCGGTTCCGTCGGCGGGGGCGACCGCGGGTGCGGCGGGAACGAGTACAGCAGGAGCAAGTGCGGCGACAACGGTGAAGACCGGAACGCAGATCTACCCGCGCCCGCAGTCCCAGGAGTCCTACGGCGCGGCGGTGGCCGTACCAGCTCGGGTCGAGCTCGTGGTCGCGCCGAAGGCCGACCCCGGTGCCCTGCAGCAGGTGCGTACCGCCCTGACGGCGGCCGGGGTGCAGCAGATCGACGAGACGACCGCGACGGCCACGACCGAGCCGGCGCCCGGCAGCCTCACCGTCTACGTCGGCGGACTGGCGGAGGGAGCCGGTGGCGCCACCGACCGCGCCCTGCGCGGGATCGCGGCGTCCGGTGGCACGGAGGAACCGCTGAGCCCGGCCGGGCTGCCCGCCGGCGGCTACGTCCTGGCGGTGGGTCAGCAGCAGGTGGCCGGGGGCACCGCGGGCACCGCCGTGCTGGCCGGGGTCGACGCCGACGGCACCTACAACGCGGCGCAGTCGCTGCGGCAGCTGTTCGTCAAGACCGGAACGGGGACCGAGCTCCCCGGCGTCCGGGTCAGCGACTGGCCGACGACACCGGTGCGCGGCACCGAGGAGGGCTTCTACGGCACCCCCTGGACCGCCCAGCAGACCCTGGACGAGGTGGACTTCCTTGGGCGCACCAAGCAGAACTACTTCCTCTACGCCCCCGGCGACGACCCGTTCCGCTCCTCGCGCTGGCGTGAGCAGTACCCCGCCGACCAGCAGCGACAACTGCGGACGCTGGGTCAGGCAGCGTCGCTGAACCATGTGACCCTGGGCTACGGCCTCGCCCTGGGCGGCTCGGTCTGCTTCAGTTCGAAGCGGGACCAGGACGCGCTGATCGCCAAGCTGGAATCGCTCTGGGCGCTGGGCTTCCGCTCGTTCCAGCTGCAGTTCCAGGACAGCAGCTTCAGCCACTGGCACTGCGACACGGACCTGGCCCGCTACGGCCGGGGCGCGGCCGCGATGGCACAGGCCCAGAGTGACCTGGCCGCGGTGGTGCTCAAGCGCTTCCTCGCCGGGCATCCGGACGCGGCCCCGCTGACGCTGCTGCCGACCGAGTACTACCAGGACGGCGCGACGGCCTACCGTACGGCGCTGGCCAAGGATCTGGACCCGTCGGTGCAGGTGGCCTGGACCGGCGTGGGGGTGCAGCCCACGACCATCACCAGCAGTCAGACGACTGCTGCCGCCCAGGTGTTCGGGCACCCGCTGGTCACCCAGGACAACTACCTGGCGAACGACTCCACCCCGGACCGCCTCTACCTCGGCCCCTACACCGGCCGGGACAGCGGTGTGGCCATCGGTTCGGCGGCGCTGCTGGTCAATGCGATGCAGCAGCCGGTCATCTCGCGGATACCGCTGTTCACGGCGGCCGACTTCGCCTGGAACCCGACCGCCTACGACGCCCAGGCGTCCTGGCGCGCGGCGGAGCAGGACCTGGCGTCGGGGCAGCCGAAGGCCGCGGCGGCGCTGGCGGCACTCGCCGGGAACAGCGCCTCGCCAGCGCAGAACCTCGCCCCGCAGGCGGCGAAGACCGGCGACTTCCAGGCGAGCGGGACGCAGACGGATCTGACGCCGACTCCGGACCAGGAGGAATCGGCCTATCTGCGTCCGCTGCTCGGCGCCTTCTGGTCCACCCTCGGTGGCAAGGGCACCGCCGCCGAGCTGCGGGCAGCCTTCACGACGATGGCGCAGGCGCCCACCGCTCTCACCGCCGACGCCCCGACCGGCTCCGGCGGCAGCGACGTCGCGGCCGAGGACGGCGACTGGCTGACCCAGCTCGCGCTCTACGGCCAGGCCGGGCAGACCGCCGTGGACATGCTCACGGCCCAGCGCTCCGGCGCCGGCGCCGCGGCCTGGGGGGACCAGCTGGCGCTGCGTCAGCTGATGCAGCAGCTGTCGCAGTCGGACGCGACCATAGGGAGCGGCGTACTCGACGCGTTCCTCAAGCGGGCCCTGGCGGCGTCGAACAGCTGGGCGGGGCTGGGCGGCTCCCCGGCGGTCCCGACCGGCACCCTGGGCACGGCGCAGGACCACGACCCCTCGCTGATGGTCGACGGCGACCCGAGCACCTACTACTGGAGCGACGCGCCGCCGCAGGTGTCCGACACCATCGGCGTGGACCTGGGCAGCGCGCAGCTGGTCGGCACCGTCTCGGTGCAGATGGGCTCGGGCGACAGCGGCCCGGCGGCCGAGGACTACCTGCACGACGCGGTCCTGGAGTACTCGACCGGCGACGGCGGCTGGCACACCGTCGGCACCTACCACGACCAGAAGTCCATCGAGGCGACCCTGCCGGCCGGCGCCACCGCGCGCTATGTGCGGCTGCGGGCGACGGCGACGCAGAGCAGCGCGGTGGCGGTGCGCGAGTTCACCGTGACGGCGCCGAGCAACACGCTCACCGCGACCGGCGGCCCGGTGGGGCAGCCCGGATTCCCGGTCTCAAATGTGACGGACGGTGATCTCACCACCGCGTACAAGGCGGTGGCCGCGCCGCAGGCGGGGGACGCGCTGACGGTGACCCTGGGCACCGCGCGGGCGCTGAACCGGGTCGTGGTGCTGACCGATCCGACGGTGGCGGCCAAGGGCTGGATCGAGGTGCACCAGCTGCCGACGAAGACGGCGTCGACTGCGACTGCGACTGCGACAGGAAAGACGGCAGGGAAGACTGCGGCGGCGGGGAAGACGGCGACTACCAAGACCTCGACGCCGGCCGCGCCTGCGACCGGCTGGGTCCGCCTCGGCCCGCTGAGCCCCGGCTACACCGAGCTGGCCACCGACTCCCGGGCCGACATCGACCAGATCCGTCTGGTCTGGGCCGCAGGCAGCCCCGCACCGGTGGTCAACCAGGTGGTGCCCTGGTACGCGGGTACCCCGGCGGCGGCGCTGCAGCTGCCCGACCAGAGTGTCGACGTCGAGGCGGGCGGCGCCGCCGTCGACCTGACCGGCGACCTCAAGGCGCTGGGCTTCTCCGGGGCCTCCGGAATCCTTGCTGCCGAACTGCCCAAGGGTCTCAAGGGCCTGGCCGTGACCACGTCGGGAGCGGTGGTGCTGCCACGCGGCGGCACGGCGGCGACGGCCGTGCACATCACCGCAGCCGCCGGTACTCCGCTGGGCACGTACGCCGTCCCGGTGGTGTTCACCCCGACCACGGGCGGTCAGAAGATCAGCAGGACCGTGCAGGTGCATGTGTATCCGCGCACCTCCGGACCCGATCTGGCACTCACCGCCACCGCGACCTCCTCCGGCGACGAGAGCTCGGCCTTCCCCGCGAGCAATGTCAACGACGGCGACGCGACCACCCGCTGGTTCTCCCCGGCCAAGGACGACGCCTGGATCCAGCTGGAGCTTGCGCAGTCGGCCACGCTCGGGGCCGCGGTGCTGCACTGGCCGGACATCTTCCCCGCGCAGTACCGCATCGAGACCTCGACGGACGGCGTGACCTGGACCACGGCCGCCACCGTGCTGGACGGTCAGGGCGGCGACGAGACCGTCCACTTCAATGCCGCGAATGTCCGGTTCGTACGGATGCAGGGGGTGCAACGGGCGACCCGCTTCGGCTACTCGCTCTTCGGCATCGAGCTCTACGCCGTCGACGGGACCCAGTCGACGGGCGCCTCCGGCCTTCCGCCGACCGGGACCGCCTCCCCGGCCCCGGGTGCGAGCGCGACACCGTCGGCCTCGCCGACGGCGACGCCTTCGCCCGGCTCCTCGCCGACGGGCACGGCGTCGACGCCGCCCAGCACCAGCCCGACCGGCGCAGCGACGACCGGTACCGGCGCGAGCCCCAGCGCATCGGCCAGTACGCCGTCCCCGGGAGTCGGCCAGTGACTGCCATCCCCGGACCACTGCACACGGTGAACGAGGGCCTGGCCTTCCTGCTGGAGCTGGCCGCCTTCGCCGTCCTGGCCTGGTGGGGGTTCAGCACCGGGAGCGGAGTGCCGGTGCACCTGCTGCTCGGGCTCGGCACGCCTGCCGCGGCGATGGTGCTGTGGGGGCTGATCGCCGCGCCCAAGGCCAGGTTCCGGGTGCCGCTGCCTGGGGTGCTGCTGCTGAAGGCGGCGGTCTTCGGTGGCGCGGCGGCCTGCCTCGCCGTGCTCGGTCACGGTGGGTGGGCGATCACCTTCGGCGCCGTCGCCCTGGTCAACACGGTGGTGGCGACGGTGGACCGCAACGCGTTGTTCCACAGCCGGCGCGCCGACGGGGACGGGTGACCGGACAGCAGCGAACCCTCCGTCACCGGCCTGGGCGGGTGACGAAGGGTTCGATGTGGGAGCCTCACCGCTGCGACGGCTAGGCAGACAGTCGTTCGGTCGGTGCCTCCGGTTGAGGGACGTCGGGGGCGACGTGGGAGACCTCCTCACGGGAGCCGTAGGGCTCCAGATAAGGGCGCCAGCGGGGGTCCCGGTGGCCGGTGCCGATGATCCGCCAGGCGAGGCCGCTGGGCGGGGCCGGTGGTCGCTTCATCCGCCAACCGAGGTCGGCGAGGTGGCGGTCAGCCTTGACGTGGTTGCAGCGGCGGCAGGCCGCCACCACGTTGTCCCAGCGGTGCTGCCCGCCCCGGCTGCGCGGCACGACGTGGTCGACGCTGGTTGCGACGGCACCGCAGTACACGCACCGGCCCCCGTCGCGGGCGAAGAGCGCACGGCGGGTAAGCGGAACAGGACCACGAAAAGGGACCCGCACGAAGCGGGTCAGTCGAACGACGGACGGCGCCGAAATGGCGCTGGTGGCGCTATGCATAAGTACCCCGGAGTCCTCAAGGCTGACAGCCTTCTTGTCGAGGACCAGAACGAGGGCGCGGCGCATCGATACGACGCCGAGTGGCTCGTATGACGCGTTGAGGACCAGGACATGCGGCACGAGGGCCTCCCTTTACGCCGACGGCGCGTGGCTCGCGCCGGGACGAGCACGCAGTCCGGATGGACTCCGTACCGGTCACACATGGTTCACTTCACGATCTCCCCTCAGTGTCGCCGTAGGCCTCCCCGCAGCGCCACTAAACCGGAAGAACAAGGGCAGTGTGTCCTGCCCCACATCCTTCATGCCCCGGATCATCACTCGCTGCACTTCCTGCCTGACGGGGAGGCATCTTCGTACCTCCGAACGGTGGGCGGGAGGTTCGCTGAACGCTGTGGGAAGGCTGCGGGAGGAGGGAGCGCGGGGTAACCCTCGGTAGGGTGTGGTGATGGCTACGCAGACTCCCTCTCCCACCCCGTCGGCCCCCACGATCGGCGACGCGACGAAGAGCGCAGGTCAGGCCGTCGGCTACCTCAGCAGCCACTGGGAAGGCTGGGTCACCGGCGGGGTGAAGATCATCTTCATCCTGGTGATCGCACTGGTCGTGCGGGCGGTGATCCGCACCATGATCAGCAAGATGGTGACCCGGATGGCCCAGGCCCACCGGGAGAACCAGCCCGCTCTGATCACGAACCTGCTGGAGAACGCGGAGCGCCGTAAGCAGCGCTCGCAGGCGATGGGGTCGGTGCTGCGCAGCGTCGCCTCGTTCCTGGTCCTCGGCACCGCCGCGCTCACCGCGCTGTCCGTGCTGGGCATCAATCTGGCCCCGCTGCTGGCCAGCGCGGGCGTGGCCGGCGTCGCGATCGGCTTCGGCGCGCGCAACCTGGTCACCGACTTCCTCTCCGGCGTGTTCATGATCCTGGAGGACCAGTACGGCGTCGGCGACCAGATCGACACCGGCGTCGCGACCGGAACGGTGCTGGAGGTCGGCCTGCGGGTGACCAAGCTGCGCGGCGACGGCGGCGAGATCTGGTACATCCGCAACGGCGAGGTGAAGCGGATCGCCAACATGAGCCAGGGATGGGCCACCGCGACGGTCGAGATCCCGCTCGGCTACCACGAGGACCTGGGCCGGGTGGAGGCGCTGATCCTGGCCGCCTCGGAGGAGATGGCCAAGGACGACCCCTGGACCGAGCAGCTCTGGGAGCCGGTGAAGGTGCTCGGCGTGGACTCGCTGGGCTCGGACACGGTGATCGTCAAGGTCGCCGCGAAAACCATGCCGGGCAAGGCCACCCCGGTGGCGCGGGAGCTGCGCCGCCGGATCAAGACCGCGCTGGACGAGAACGGCATCCAGGTCGGGACGGTGTCCGTGCCGACGGCGAGGATCGGGGACACGGCGGCAGTCGCCGCATCGGCGGACATCGCCGCACCCTCAGCTCTGGGCGACCCCAACTCGGCCCAGTCCCGCGCAACCGCCGCGATAGCGCCGACCCCGGCGACGACGGCCGCGCAGGCGGCGGAAGCGAACACCCGGCAGCCAGGTCACGAGGACGGGCGGTAGGAGGAGGCGCGTTCGGGGGAGGCAGGGCGCCGCCCCGCGCCCCCGGCGAGCGCTTCGCGCCGGACCCGGGCCACCCCCGGCCCTTGTCGCGCGGCGAAGCCGCTTCTGTCCGGGCGGAGCCCGGGAGACGGCGGGAAACGCGCCCCACCACACGCTGCCGTTGCAACCGTGGAGCGCCACCCCCGCCCACCGCCAAACACTCCGCGCCAGAGCGCCCCCACCCCCGCCCCAGTTGCCGGCGCGAAGCGCCTTCTGTCCGGGCGGAGCCCGGGAGACGGTGGTTGAGGTCGCGGTACGGATGTTGCCGTTGCAGGCGTGGGGCGCCGCCCCGCTCCCAGGTAACGCTTCGGTTTCCTGGGCGTTCGAGCGCCCGCGGGCCATTGACACGCTCTCGTTGGGGGCCGTACGTTCCTGCCCATAGTTAGGAAAGTTTCCTAATAGTTCATGCGCGGGTCGAAGTCGGCAGGGTGTGAGGAGTGAAGAGGCAGATGTCCGCCACAGGCCACAGCAGCGGCAATGGAGTGACCGGCGGCAGCAACCCCGGGCAGCCGGGGACTCCGAGCCTGTTGCGCGCCATCAACGACCGGGCCGCGCTGGAGCTGCTGCTGGAGCAGGGGCCGCTGTCGCGGAGCCAGCTCGGCGGGCTGACCGGGCTGTCCAAGCCGACCGCTTCGCAGTTGCTGGCGCGGCTGGAGAGCGCGGGGCTGGTGGTGCCGGTCGGCACCACCGCGGGGCGGCCCGGGCCCGGCGCGCAGCTGTACGAGATCAACCCCGAGGCCGCCTTCGTCGCCGGGCTGCACGTCAACCCGTGGCGGATCCGCGCCTCGGTCGCGGACATCACCGGTCAGGTCGTCGGCGAGTACCGGCTGGCCACCCCGGGGCGGCATGCCGCGGGGACGGTCGAGCGGGTCCGCGAGGCCGTCGCGGGGGCCGCCGAGGCGGCCGGGCTGGATCCGGCGGTGCTCGGGCAGGTCGTGATCGGCACGCCCGGCGCGTTGGACCCGACCACCGGGAAGCTCCGCTACGCCCCCCACCTGCCGGGCTGGCACTCGCCGCGCCTGGTGGCGGAGCTGACCGAGGGGCTGGGCGTCCCGGTCGCGCTGGAGAACGACGTCAACCTGGCCGCGGTGGCCGAACAGCAGGTCGGGCAGGCCCGCGGGGTGGACGACTTCGTCCTGCTGTGGGTCGAGGACGGGGTCGGCGCGGCCGTCGTGCTCGGCGGCAAGCTGCACCGGGGCCACACCGGGGGCGCGGGCGAGGTCGGCTACATGCCGCTTCCGGGCGCGCCGCTGGTCCGCAACGTCCGTCGGGAGAACGCCGGCGGATTCCAGATGCTGACCGGCGCCCCCGCCGTGCTGGCGCTGGCCAAGGAGCACGGCATCGGCGCACGGACCGCGGCGGAGGCCGTGGCCAGGGCCGTGGAGGCGGCGGAGCGGGGCGACGACGCCATGCTGGCCGCGCTGGCGCGGCGGCTGGCGACCGGTCTGGCCGCGATCGTCGCCGTGGTGGACCCGGAGCTCGTCCTGCTCAGCGGTGACATTCCGCAGGCGGGCGGGGAGCGCCTGCGCTTCCTGGTCCAGGAGGAGCTGACCGGTCTGGCCGTGTCCCGGCCGCGGCTCGGGATCAGCACCGTCGAAGGCTCACCGGTGGTCGTCGGGGCGCTGCAGTCGGCGCTCGCGACTGCCAGGGAGCGCGTTTTCAGTACCCACTAGCCACCAGTAACCACCCCCACGAATTTCCTCGGACCGGCGCGCGGCGCCGGGGCCGTGGATCAGCACACCCAGACGCAGCACACCAGCCAGGTCCACACAGCAGCACTGGAGGAAACCCGTGACGACCTCTCCCTCCGAGAGAATCCGCAGCGCCGGCTTCCGGCGTGCCACCGCCGCGTTCGCCTGTACCGCCGCCCTCACGCTGACCGCCGCGGCCTGTACCGGCAGCAGCAACGCCGGTTCGGCCGGCAACGTCGGCAGTTCGTCCGCCCCGGTGACCATCACCTTCTGGCACGGCTGGAGCGCCCCGAACGAGCTCAAGGCGATCAACACCAGCATCGCCGCGTTCGAGGCGGCCAACCCCAACATCAAGGTCAAGGCCGTCGGCAACGACACCGACGACAAGGTCAACCAGGCCCTGCGGGCCGGCGGCGACAACGCGCCCGACGTCGTCTCCACCTTCTCCACCAACAACGTCGGCCAGTACTGCAGCAGCCACGCCTTCGCGGACCTGACGCCGTTCATGACGGCCGACGGGCTGGACCCGGCCAAGACCTTCCCCAAGTCGATGCTGGCCTACACCAACTACAAGGGCGACCAGTGCGCGCTGCCCGAACTGGGCGACGCCTACGGCCTCTACTACAACACCGACATGTTCAAGGCCGCCGGCATAACCTCCCCGCCGAAGACCCTGAGCGAGTTCGACGCCGACGCGGTCAAGCTGACCAAGGTCAGCGGCAGCGGCTACAGCCAGCTCGGCTTCATGCCCAACTTCCACGGCTACGAGAACCAGTCCGAGCACCTGATGGGCCAGTGGGGCCCGACCTACTTCACCGCGGCCGGCAAGTCCAACGTCGCCGCCGACCCGGCCTTCACCCAGATGCTGACCTGGGAGCAGAGCCTGACCCAGAAGCTCGGCGGCTTCAGCAAGCTGGAGAAGTACCGCAACACCTTCGGCGACGAGTTCAGCGCCAAGAACCCCTTCGAGATCGGCAAGGTCGCGATGGCGATGGACGGTGAGTGGCGGGTCTCGATGCTCAAGAGCGACGCCCCCGACCTGCACTACGCCACCGCGCCGTTCCCGGTCCCGGACGCGCTGGCCAGCACCTACGGGCGCGGCTACCAGACCGGCACCATCATCGGCATGAACGCCAAGAGCACCAAGCAGGCCGCTGCCTGGAAGTTCCTGAAGTTCATGACCACGGACACCAAGATGCTGGTCCAGTTCGCCAACGCGATCTCCAACGTCCCGAGCACCTTCGCGTCGCTCCAGGACCCGGGGCTGGACCACTCGGCGCAGTTCCAGACCTTCCTGAACGTCGCCAACAACCCCGACACCAACACCACTCCGGCCACCGTCAACGGCGGCAAGTACCTGACGTCCATTCAGAACTTCGAGTACGACTTCGAGTCCGGCAAGGTGTCCAACCTGCAGGCCGGGCTCAAGGGCCTGGACACCACCATCGACAACGACCTGGCGCAGGCCGGCCAGTAGTACGGAGGCCCCCGGGCCGGTGTCCGCGAGGGCGCCGGCCCGCTCCCCCACTGCTCCCCCCAACCCGTCCTGACCTGGTGGTGACACTCAGATGGCAACCGTCCTCGGAATCGGCAGGGGCTCGCGCGGCTCCGGCAGCGCAGCGAGCCTGCCGGTTCCGCCCGCCCTGCGCCGCAAGCGCCGCAAGGAGCTGTCGACCGCGGTCGGCTTCCTCTCCCCCTGGCTGATCGGCTTCGCGGTGTTCTTCGCGTATCCGCTGATCTCCACCGTGTACTTCTCCTTCACCCACTACGACGGCTTCAACGCGCCGACCTTCGTGGGCTTCAAGAACTACACCTACATCCTCACCAAGAACGCCGACTTCTGGCAGGCCGCCCGCAACACCGCCTGGCTGGTCGTGGTGATGGTCGCGCTGCGCACCGTCTTCGGGCTCGGCATCGGGCAGTTGATCGTCAAGGTGCGCAGCGGGTCGGGATTCTTCCGCACCGCGTTCTACCTGCCGTACCTGGCCCCGCCGGTGGCCGCGACCATCGGCTTCGCCTTCCTGTTCAACCCCGGCACCGGCCCGGTGAACCACTTCCTCGGCGACCTGGGCCTGCCGCAGCCGGGCTGGTTCACCAGCCCGACCTGGTCCAAGCCCTCGCTGGTGCTGCTCACGCTGTGGGGCATCGGCGACCTGATGGTCATCTTCATGGCCTCGCTGCTGGACGTGCCGACCGAGCAGTACGAGGCGGCGTCGCTGGACGGGGCCAACGCGTTCCAGCGCTGGCGCTACGTCACCCTGCCCAACATCACCCCGATCATCATGTTCGCGGTGGTCACCGGGGTGATCCAGACCATGCAGTTCTACACCCAGGCGATCGTCGCGGGGCAGGTCGCCTCGGGCGTGGTCGGCAACTCCGGGCAGCAGTTCCAGCCCGGCTACCCGAGCGGCTCCACCTGGACGCTGCCGCAACTGGTCTACAACATCGGCTTCCAGAACTTCGACTACGGCTCCGCCTGTGTCATCTCGATCATCCTCTTCGTGGTCGCGATGGCCTTCACCGCCCTGCTCATGCGCCGCCGGGCCGGTCTCGTGGGCGAGGACTGAGCTGTGTCCAGCAGAAGTCAGCAGTCCTCCCTGACACCGCAGTTCCCCGAAAGGACACCGTCCTCCGAAAGGACTACAGCCCCCACCATGAGCGACACAGCAGTCCAGACCCCGGGCGAGACCCCGGGGAGCGCACCGGTAACCGTCCGGTCCCGCAGCGGGGTCCCCTCCAGCTCGGACGCGGCATGGCGCAAGGCCAAGCGGCAGCGGCGACTTGAGTGGATCGCGGTCCACTCGATCGCGATCACGGTGGCGCTGGTCTTCATCCTGCCGTTCGTCTTCCTGTTCCTCACCTCGGTGATGACGGACAGTCAGGCGCTCACCACCAACTTCTGGCCGCAGCACTGGGTCTGGAGCAACTACCGGACCGTCTTCAACGTCCCCGGCTTCGGCACCTGGTGGAAGAACACCATCGAGTACGCGGTGCTGGGCACCGCGCTGACGGTGCTCTCGTCCGTGCCGGTGGCCTACGCGCTGGCCAAGTTCCGCTTCCCCGGCCGCCGTCTGGCGATGCTGCTGGTCATCTCGATGATGATGCTGCCGCCGCAGGTCATCATCATCCCGATGTACCTGTTCTGGGCGAAGCAGATGCACCTGGACGGCACCCTGTGGCCGCTGATCATCCCGATGGCCTTCGGGGACGCGTACTCCATCTTCCTGCTGCGCCAGTTCCTGCTGACCATCCCCAAGGAGTACCTGGACGCGGCCAAGGTCGACGGCTGCGGCGAGGTCCGCACCCTGCTCAAGGTGGTGCTGCCGATGGCCAGGCCGGCCATCTCGGCGGTCGCCCTGTTCCAGTTCTTCTCCTGCTGGAACGACTACTTCGGCCCGCAGATCTACGCGTCCGACAACCCCGCCGCCTGGACGCTCTCCTACGGGCTCCAGTCCTTCCACGGGGCGCACCAGACCAACTGGAACATGACCATGGCAGCCACTCTGCTGGTCATGGCACCGGTGATCGTCGTCTTCTTCTTCGCACAGAAAGCCTTCATCGAAGGCGTGACACTGACAGGGGTCAAGGGCTGATGAGCCGCACCACCACGACAAGCCCGCTCATCTCCGGCCTGCTCAAGCTCGTCGTCGTCGGCGGCGGGTCGACCTACACGCCGGAGCTGATCGACGGGTTCGCCCGGCTCCGGGACACGCTCCCCATAGGCGAGTTGGTGCTGGTCGACCCGGCCGCGGACCGGCTGGAGCTGGTCGGCGGGCTGGCCCGCCGGATCTTCGCCAAGCAGGGGCACGCCGGCGCCATCGCCACCAGCACCGACCTGGACGCCTCGGTGCAGGGCGCCGACGCCGTGCTGCTGCAGCTGCGGGTCGGCGGCCAGGCCGCGCGCAACCAGGACGAGACCTGGCCGCTGGAGTGCGGCTGCATCGGCCAGGAGACCACCGGCGCCGGCGGCCTGGCCAAGGCGCTGCGCACAGTGCCGGTGGTGCTGGACATCGCCGAGCGGGTCCGCCGGGCCAACCCGGACGCCTGGATCGTCGACTTCACCAACCCGGTCGGCATCGTCACCCGCGCCCTGCAGACCGCCGGCCACAAGGCCGTCGGGCTGTGCAACGTCGCCATCGGGTTCCAGCGCAGGTTCGCCGGGCTGCTGGGCGTCGTGCCGGAGCGGATCAGGCTCGACCACGTCGGGCTGAACCACCTCACCTGGGAGCGCGGCGTCCACCTGCTCGACGAGCCGGGCGGCGCCACCGGCCGGGACGTGCTGCCCGAACTGCTGGAGCGGTTCGGCCCGGACATCGCCGAGGACCTGGAGCTTCCGCTGTCGCTGGTACGGCAGTTGGGCACGGTGCCGTCGTACTACCTGCGCTACTTCTACGAGCACGACCGGGTGGTGGACGAGCTCAGGGTCAAGGGTTCGCGCGCCTCCGAGGTCGCCGCGATCGAGCGGCAGCTGCTGGAGATGTACGGGGACCCGAACCTGGACGAGAAGCCCGAGCTGCTGGCCAAGCGCGGCGGCGCGTACTACTCCGAGGCGGCGGTGAACCTGGTCGCCTCACTGCTCGGCACCGGGTCCCCGGCCGGGGCGGTGCAGGTGGTCAACGTCCCCAACAACGGCACCCTGCCGTTCCTGCCGGACGACGCCGTGATCGAGGTCCCCGCCACGGTCGACGCCACCGGTGCGACCCCGCTGCCCGTCCCCGCCGTCGAGCCGCTGTACGCCGGGCTGATCGCCCATGTGACGGCCTATGAGCAGCTGGCGCTCGACGCGGCGCTGCGCGGCGGGCGGGACCGGGTCTTCCAGGCCCTGCTGGCGCACCCGCTGATCGGCCAGATCAACCTCGCCGACGGACTGACGGACCGTCTGATCGCCCACAACCATGAGCATCTGGCATGGGCGTGACCACGATCGAGGAGCGGCCGACTACCGGTACGGAGAGCGGAAACCCAGTGGGGCAGCAGCAGGTGAGTGACGAGGAGAGCACCGTCGGCAACCCGCTGGGGGCCGGCAGCATCGGGGCGGTGGGGCGCGAGCTGGTCCCCGGGGTGCTCGCCGTCGACGCCGGGAACAGCAAGACGGACGTGGCCCTGGTCAGCGCCGACGGGCAGGTGCTCGGCACCGCCCGCGGCGGCGGCTTCGTCCCGCACATCGTCGGCAGCGAGGTCGCGGTGGCCGGCCTGGCGCCGCTGGTCGCGGCGGCGGCCGCCGACGCCGGATTCGACATCAGCGCAGGTCAGAGCCCACTGGCCACGCATGTCTCGGCCTGCCTGGCCAACGCCGACCTGCCTGTGGAGGAGCAGCTCCTGCAGGAGCTCATCGCCGGCTACGGCTGGTCACGGACCACCGTGGTCGCCAATGACACCTTCGCGCTGCTGCGCTCCGGCACGGACGCCCCGCGCGGCGTCGCCGTGGTCTGCGGCGCGGGCATCAACTGCGTGGGGCTGCTCCCGGACGGGCGCACCGCACGCTTCCCGGCCCTCGGCATGATCACCGGGGACTGGGGAGGCGGTGGCGGCCTGGCCAACGAGGTCATGTGGGCCGCCGCCAGAGCGGAGGACGGGCGCGGGCCGCATACCGCGCTCGCCTCCGCCGCCGCCGCCCACTTCGGCCTGGAGACGGCGCTGGCCGTGGCGGAGGCGGTGCACCTGGGCAGCCTGGAGGAGGCCCGGCTGCACGAACTGGTCCCAGTGCTGTTCGCCGCCGCCGAGGCGGGGGACGCGATCGCGCTGGAGCTGGTGGACCGTCAGGCGGACGAGGTGGTCCGGCTCGCGGTGGTCGCGCTGCGCCGGCTGGACCTGCTG
Organism: Streptomyces sp. 846.5; assembly: GCF_004365705.1. Taxonomy (NCBI): domain Bacteria; kingdom Bacillati; phylum Actinomycetota; class Actinomycetes; order Kitasatosporales; family Streptomycetaceae; genus Streptomyces; species Streptomyces sp. 846.5. The sequence continues at coordinate 5,748,804 of NZ_SOBN01000001.1, read as the reverse complement.
GACTCCCCCGCCGACGTGGTGCTGGGCGGCGGTGTGCTGGCCTCCCGTCAGCCGCTGCTGCTGGACGGCATCAACGCGCGGCTGGCCGCGGACGCGCCGCAGGCCGTACCGCGGATCGTGACCACCCCACCGGTGGTGGGCGCCGCCCTGCTGGGCCTGGACCACCTCGCGGCGGCCGGCCTGGGCGGCGCGCCCGGCGCGCAGGAACGCCTCCGCGCCTCCTACGCCCTGCGGCGGGCGCGGGCATAGGCGGTCAGTTGGCCCAGGGCGGGGCGATGGTGCTGCCGTCGGCGAGGGTCGCGGTCAGACCGACGGTGGTGACGGTCCACATGGCGGCGGGCTCGCCGCCGGGGTTGTCCACGGCGAGCCGGGACCCGGCCGAAACGATCACGGTGTCGCCGGCGGTCAGCTCGGCCGCCTCGCCGTCGACGGTGAAGCGCAGGGCGCCGCTGAGGACGTGGATGACCTCCTCGCGACCGACGGTGTGCGGGACACCGGTGGTGGCTCCGGGGATCTCTGCACGCCAGGCGCAGATCTCCTTGCTGCCGGTGCGGGGGTTGGCGTGGGCGACGAAACGGGCTCCATGGAGCTCATGGACGGTGGCGTCGGTGCTGCGGACGACGGGCATGGCGACTCCTGACGAAATGGGCAAGCGGCTTGTCTTTTCACTGATAGTCAAGCCGCTTGCCCATCGATAGTCAAGCCGCTTGTCTTTTTATGACAGACTTGGCTCATGAACGACACCCGCGACGGCAGCGGCGACGGCGTCGCAGCACGCGCCTTCTCCGCACTGCTGCTCTCCCTCAGCGGCGAACTGGTCGCCGGTATCCAGGCCGGCAACGCGACGCGGGGCTTCAGCGACGTACGACCCGCGCACGGCTACGCCTTCGCCCGGCTCGCCCCGTACGGCGCGACCATCGGCGAACTGGCCGACCACCTCGGCTTCACCAAGCAGGCCGCCAGCCAGCTCGTCGACGAACTCGTCCGCAAGGGCTACGTGGAGCGCCGCCCCCACCCCAGCGACGCCCGCGCCCGCCTGGTCGTCCTGACCGACCGGGGCTGGGCCTGCACCAGGGCGGCCGACGAGGCGGCGGCGGAGACGGTCGCCCCGTGGATCGCGGAGCTGGGGCCGGAACGGTTCCACGCCCTGGTGGCGGACCTGGCACGGCTGGCCCCACGGGGGCCGATCCGACCCAGCTGGTAGTCGCCGCCTCCTCGTTCTCGTCACAGCTGGGCGACGAAACCTCAAGATCGACGCAAGTCCCGTGTGGATGTCACAGGGGTTGGCCATACTGCTCCCAGAGGACCGCAGCAGGGGAGCGACGGGGGAAGGGGGCGCGCCTGATGACGACGCCGGGACAGGGTTACGGGCAGGGCGGAGGGGCGGTGGCCACGGCGCCGCCGTCACGTCCTGCCGTCGCGCGCCCAGCCGACGAGGGTCCCGCCTCGGGCCGTGGCAGCCGTGGCGACGGGCGTCGCGCCGGCTCTCCGCTCAGGCGGCTGTGGACCATGGGGACGCTGCTGGCGCTGCTGGCCGTGGTGTTCGGCGTGCTGACGGTGACCCAGGTCGTGCAGAGCTCCAACGCCGCCACCAGCGTGGTCGACCACAGCCAGCCGCTGAGCGACGACGCCGCGCAGATCTTCCACTCCCTCGCGGACGCGGACACCACCGCGGCCACGGGCTTCCTGCAGGCCGGCAATGAGACCGCGGCCGTGCAGAAGCAGTACAACAACGACATCGCGATGGCCTCGACGCTGCTGGCCAAGGCCGCCGGGAGCACCGCGGCCGACGACCCGGGACAGATCCAGATCCGGCAGCTCAACGCGCAGCTCCCGGTCTACACCGGCCTGGTGGAGACAGCCAGGGCCGACGACCGGCAGGGGCTGCCGCTGGGCGGCGCGTATCTGCGGTTCGCCTCCTCGCAGCTGCAGAACGTGATGCTCCCCGAGGCGAAGCAGCTCTACACCGCCGAGACGGCGCGGCTGCAGCACGACTACGCGGACGCCCAGGCACTGCCCTGGGCCTCGATCGGCCTCGGCCTGGTGCTGCTCGCGGCGCTGGCCTGGGCGCAGATACGGCTGTTCCGGGGCACCAACCGGGTGTTCAACGTCGGCCTGCTGGCGGCCAGCGCCTTCACCGCCGCCGCGCTGATCTGGCTGGGCGCCGCGCAGAGCCTGGCCGCCTCTGACCTGAAGGCCAGCAACACCCGGGGCGCGGCCCCGCTGCAGGTGCTGAACAAGGCGCAGATCACCGCGCTGCAGTGCCGCGGCGCGGAGAACCTCAACCTGGTGGCCCGCGGCTCGACCACCGCCTACCAGACGCTCTGGAGCGCCGTCAGCAAGGAGCTGGCCGGGCAGGGCGGCTACCTGGACGAGGCCGCGCAGATGACCGGTGGCGACGCCGCGGCGCAGCAGCAGGTGCAGGCGGCCGTGGCGGCGTTCAGCACCTGGGACAAGCGGCACGAGGTCGCCGGGACCGCCAACAACAACGGCGACTACGCGACGGCGGTCAACGACACCATCGGGGTGCCGGGGGCTTCCAGCGCGTCCGCGCAGACCACCGACGCGGCGTTCACCAGCCTGAACTCCAGCCTGGCCGCCGCCATCAGCCATGAGCAGGCGAACTTCGCCTCGCTGGCCGCCGACGGGCGCGGGGCCACCGCGCTGCTGGCCGAGGGCGCGGGCGTGCTGGCGGCGCTGGCCGCGGCCGGTGCGCTGCTGGGCATCAACCGCCGTGCGGCGGAGTACCGGTGAGGGGGCGACGGATGATGAAGGGGGATCGGATGGCCAGGCGCACCCGAGGGGCGGTGCTGGCGGCGGCCGCGCTGCTGCTGGGCACGCTGGCCCTGCCGGGCAGTTCGGCGGCCGAGCCGCGGCCGCAGACCGTACGGATCACCGCCGGGGCTCCGGCGCTCGCGCCGGCCGCGGAGACCTGCGACACCGGCACCAGCCTGACGCCCAGCACCAGCGACAGCGGTGCCGACGTTCAGCGGATCAGGACGCGTGGGAAGCTGATCGCCGGCATCGACACCAACAGCGACCTGTGGGGCTTCCGCGACCCGGCGACCGGGAACCTGCAGGGCTTCGACATCGACCTGGTGCACGCCCTGGCCCAGTCGATCCTGGGCGACGCCAACGCGGTGGAGTTCCTGGCCGTGCCGACCGCGAACCGGATCAGCGCGCTGCAGAGCGGCCAGGTGGACGTGGTGGTCAGGACCATGACGATCACCTGCGCCCGGTTGAAGCAGGTCTCCTTCTCGGTGCCCTACTTCGACGCCGGGCAGGAGGTCGTCGCGCCCAAGTCCTCGTCGATCACCGGTCTGAACGACACCGTCAACGGCAAGCGGGTCTGCGCGGCGACCGGGTCCACCGGTCTCGACCTGCTGAACGCCAACAAGCACGGCGCCACCGTGGTCACCGTCGCCAACCAGCTGGACTGCCTGGTGCAGATGCAGCTCGGCAATGTCGACGCGACCATCACCGACAACGCCCTGGGCGCCGGCCAGGTCGCCCAGGACCCGACCATTCATCTGGTCGGCGGCCTGCTGGACCAGGAGGTCTACGGGGTGGCCATGAAGCTGGGCTCCACTGATCTGGTGCGCAGGGTCAACGCGGCGATGCAGGACTTCCTGGCGAACCAGTGGGCCTCCGAGTACAGCAAGTGGTTGAAGCCGCTGGGGGCGTCACCGGGCGCGCCGACCCCGCACTTCGCGGGCTGAGACGCGGGTTGCGGTGCAGGGAGCTTCAACGGCGACAATTCGAGGGAGGACAATTCATTCAGCTTCGCCGGGCGGGCTCCGCTCGGACGAGGTTGCCCACGTGGGGATTGGTTCGCGGGGGTACGGGGGGTCGCTCCCCGGAGAATTGCAGCAAAGGACGACGACGGAGACCGAAGAGCGAATGGCGGACGGATGGCGCTGACAGGACCGAACGGTCCGGTGATGACCCGGGAGGAGGTGGACCGCACCCTGACCAGGCTCGGTGCCGAGCGTGATGCCGTGGAGGCATCGCTGCTGGCGCTGCAGGACCACCCGGGCCGCCGCCTGCTGGAGGGCGCCGAGCTGAACGGCCGTACCCGCGACCGCTGGCAGCAGGCCGAACCCGGCCTGGGCCTGCTCTGGTCCATGTTCGACACCTACTCGGAGGCGCTGGCCGCCGCCCGCGCGGTGCGCTCCCGGCGGGCCCGTCCAGGTCAGGCCGAGCTGTACGAGCTGACCGAACTGCTGCGCGGACGGGGCGTCACCGTCTCGGCCGGGAAGCTGCCGCAGGGCGGCCACACGGTCACCGGGATCACCGGCGGCGCCCGGCTCAGCGAGCATGTGAGCCTGACCGAGCTGGTCGAGCGGATGAACGGCTGGTACGGGCGGGTCATCGAGGTGGCCTCGGCCGCCGACGCGGTCTGGTCCGCGCTGCCGGCCCGGATCGACCTGCTCACCGCGGAGTTGGGCCGGGTGCGGGCGCTGGCCCGATCGGTGGGCGTGCACCCCGGCGAGCACCCGGCCGGGGACGCGCTGGAGGAGATGGCCAAGGAACTGGCCGCCCTGCGCGGCGAGGTCGTCTCCGATCCGCTCGCCTTCTGGACGCCTCACCCGGCCGCCGGCGGCCAGGAGACCTCCCGGGGCGCCGTCCCCGGCAGCGTCGACACCGGTCGCTACGACCGCGCCGCCCGTACCGTGGACGACCTCCGGCTGGAGCTGGAGGACCTGCTGCGGCTGCGGGACGACGCCGACGAACGGCTGGAGGGCGTCGGCGAGACGCTGGCCAGGGCGGACGCCACCCTGGCCGAGGCCAGGCGGGCGCGCGGCGAGGTGCTGGCGAAGATCGCGTCCACCGAGGTCCCGGCCGTGCCAGGGCCGGCGAGTGCGATGCGGGAACGGCTGGCCCAGGCCGACCAGTTGCGACGGCACGGCCAGTGGCACCGGCTCGGCCCGCTGCTGGACACCCTGGAGGGCGCCGCCCAGCGCGAGTTGGAGCGGGCCCGGGAGTCGCTGACGGCGGTCACCGCGCCGCTGGCGATACGGGCGGAGCTGCGCGGACGGCTGGACGCCTACAAGGCGATGGCCGCCCGGCGGGGCGTCGCCGAGGATCCGGAACTGATCGAGCGTTACGACCAGGCCCGGCGGATGCTGTGGAGCGCGCCCTGCGACCTGAGGGCCGCCGAGTACGCGGTTCGGCGCTACCAGGACGCGCTGCGACCGCCCGGCAACTTTGACGGCGATCTGAACGGCGGCGGGGGCAGTCCGGTGGACGGGCGCCCGTACCGGGGTTGACCATGATGGCGAAGAGTCGATCGATGGGGGGATGGCGGGGATGACGTCCATGACGGGCACACCGTGCACGCGGCCCGAGTGCACCGGCGACGGGGTGATCGACGCCGACGGCTACTGCACCGAATGCGGTCTGGCACCGGCCGCGGTGCCCGCGCGGGCGGCTGCTGCTGCCGCGGCGGCTCCGGGTACTCCGGCTGCTCCGGTGCAGGCGGCGGGCCCCGGCTCGCCCTGCACCCGGCCGGAGTGCACCGGCGACGGGGTGATCGACGCCGACGGCTACTGCTCCGAGTGCGGTCTGGCGCCGGCGCCGGTCGCCGCGACGGCCGGCTCGGCGGGGAACATTCCGCAGCAGGCCTCGTCCCGTTCGGTCCGTTCCACCAGCAGCACCTCGCGCGGCTCCTCGCGCTCGCTCTCCGGCCGCTCCCGGTCGGTCCGCAGCGGCTCCACCCGCTCCTCGGTGTCGGTGCGCAGCACCCGCAGCAGCACCTCGCAGTCCAGCCGGGGCGCGCTCGGCGCCGGGCTGGTGACGGTGCCGCCGATCCCCCGGCCCGACCCGCGCAGCATGGTCCAGGAGCACCCCGAGGTTCCCGAGCGCAAGCGCTACTGCAGCAAGTGCGAGGCGCCGGTGGGCCGTTCCCGCAACGGCAATGCGGGCCGCCCCGAGGGGTTCTGCACCAAGTGCGGCACCGAGTACTCGTTCACTCCCAAGCTGCACGCGGGCGACATGGTCGACGGCCAGTACGAGGTGGTCGGCTGCATCGCCCACGGCGGCCTGGGCTGGATCTACCTGGGCATCGACCGCAGGGTCAACGACCGCTGGGTGGTCCTCAAGGGCCTGCTGGACACCGGCGACGAGGAGGCCCTGGCGGTCGCCATCGCCGAGCGCCGCTACCTGGCCGAGGTCGACCACCCCAACATCGTCCGCATCATCAACTTCGCCGAGCACCCCGACCTGACCAAGGGCACCACCGACGGCTACATCGTGATGGAGTACGTCGGCGGCAAGTCGCTCAAGGACATCGCCGACGGGCGGCGCGGTCCCGACGGGCGGCGCGTCCCGCTGCCGGTCGAACAGGCCATCGCCTACGCCCTGGAGGCGCTGCCGGCGCTGGGCTACCTGCACAGCCGGGGCCTGATCTACTGCGACTTCAAGCTGGACAACGTGATCCAGTCCGAGGACCAGCTGAAGATCATCGACATGGGCGCGGTGCGCCGCCAGGACGACGACGGCGCGATCTACGGCACCGTCGGCTACCAGGCCCCCGAGATCGCCACCGAGGGCGTCTCCCCGGCCTCGGACCTCTACACCGTGGCCCGCTCGCTGGCCGTGCTGACCTTCGACTTCCAGGGCTTCTCCACCGTCTACCGGGACACCCTGCCCGGCCCCGAGGACGTCGAGGTCTTCGACCGGTACGAGTCCTTCTACCGGCTGCTGGTCCGGGCCACCGACCCGGACCCGGACAAGCGGTTCTCCTCGGCGCAGGAGATGGCGGAGCAGCTCACCGGGGTGCTGCGGGAGATCCTGGCGCTCCAGGACAACCGGCCCAGGCCCGCGCTCTCCACCCTCTTCGGCGCGGAACTGCGGGTCGTGGACACCGAGTTGGTCGGCCCTGCGGCCTTCGACGCGCCCGGACGGGACGGGGTCGGCCGACGGCGGGGACGCAAGGGGGGCGGCGTGCCGGTACCGCGCGCGCCGCTGCCGGTGCAGGCTGCGCCGGGCGCCGCGCCCGCGCCGGCCGTGGGCGTTGCGGGTGCCGCGGGTGCCGCGGGTGCCGCGGGTGCCGCGGGTGCCGCGGGTGTCAACGGCGGCGCCAACGGGACGCATCCGGCGACCATCGCGGGGCCCGCCCCCGCGCTGCCGTTCCAGCCGGGGGGCGACGCGGCGCCGCAGGTGCTGGCGCTCGACCCGCGTCCGGCCGCGCTGGCGCTGCCGGTGCCCCGGATCGACGTGGCCGACCCCAACGCGGGCTTCCTCGCCGCGCTGATGGCGACCGCGCCCGCCGACGTCATCGCGGCGCTCCGCTCAGCACCGCTGAGCTCGGTCGAGCTGCGGCTGCGGGAGCTGCGCGCGCTGATCGAGCTCGGCGATCTCGCCGCGGTGGACGAGGCGTTGAACGCGCTGTCCACCGACCACCCCGACGACTGGCGGGTGGTCTGGTACCGCGGGCTGGCCGCGCTGGTCGCCGCCGGGACGGACGGCAGGCCTGAGCCGCTGGCGGCGGCGCGAGCCGCGGCCGACTCCTTCGACGCCGTCTACGACGCGTTCCCGGGCGAGGCCGCGCCCAAGCTGGCGCTGGCCATCTGCGCGGAGGTGCTGGGCTCGCAGGAGGACGCGGCCGAGTTCTACCGACTGGTGTGGACGACCGACCGCGCCTACGTCAGTGCGGCCTTCGGGCTGGCCCGGGTGCGGCTCGCGGCCGGCGACCGAGTGGGCGCGGTGAACGCGCTGGAGTCCGTCCCGGAGACCTCCAACCACTATGTGGCGGCGCGGGTCGCGGCGGTACGGGCGAGGCTGCGCGAGCGGTCGGCGGCCGAACCGCTCAAGGGCGACCTGGACGCCTGCTCGACCCAGCTCACCGGGCTCGGCCTGGACGCACGGCGCCGCGAGGAGCTGTCCGTCGAGGTGCTGGGCAAGGCCCTGGGCTGGGTGCTGGCCGGACGTCCTGACGGACCGGCGGGTGCAGGACCGATCCTGCTGCTCGGCCATCCGGCCGAGGAGCGGGAACTGCGGTTCGCGCTGGAACAGTCGTATCGGGTACTGGCGCGTCTCGCGGAACAGCCCGAGAAGCGGATCGAGTGGGTGGAGCGGGCCAACCGCACCCGGCCCAGGACGTGGGTGTAAGCGCGCATGGACCAGTTGACCCTTTCCTGTCCCAACTGCGCGCAGCCGGTGGGCGAGAGCGACCGCTTCTGCGAACAGTGCGGCAGCGATCTCACGATCGCACCGAGCACGCCCTCCGGGGCGGCGGCCCCCGCGGCGGCGGCCCACGGCTACGGCGTTGCGCCTGCCGGCGCGGGTCCCAACGCGCCCTCCGGGCCCGGGTCCCCTGCGGGGCAGGCCGCCTACGGCGCGGGTGCGCCTGCGGCGGGCAGGCACGGCGGAGCCGTAGCGGGGGCCGTGCATGGTGGCACCGGCGATGGCGGGGTCGCCGGGGCCGGAGCCCCTGCCGGGCAGGCCGCCTACGGCGGAATCGCGCCTGCGGCGGGCGGGCCCGGCGGAGGCGGAACTGCGGTGGAGGCGGGAGCAGTTGGCGTGAGCCAGGGCGGGCCCTCCGGGGCGGCGGCCCCTGCGGGGCAGGCCGCTCACGGCGAGGCGGGCACTCCGGCTTCGGCTGGGGCTCTCGGCGAAGTCGGGGCTGTGCCGCCGCGGCCGGTGGGGCCGCCGGTGGTGGGGGTGGATCCTCGGGCCGGGTTGGGGCGGGGTGGGGCGGAGGCTGCTGCGGAGCATGTGTCAGGGGCCACGGGGGACTTCCTGCTGGCCGCGCCCGCGCAGCTGCTGGTCAGCGAGGAGGAGCCGGAGGCGGAGCTGGACCATGCGCCGACCGAGCCCAACCCCGTCGTGGTGATCGCTCCGGGCAGCGGGCCGGTGTGCGTGGGGTGCGGGGAGCAGCGGATCGACGCCGACGGGTACTGCGAGGCCTGCGGCCGCGCGCAGCCGCGTCCGAGGGACCATCAGGAGCGGGCGCTCGCCGGGGTCACCGGGGTCAGCGACCGGGGCCACCGGCACCACCGCAACGAGGACGCCTTCGCCGTCGCCGCCACCTCCCGTCCCGGCGGCTCCCCCGCCGTGGTCGCGGTGGTGTGCGACGGGGTGTCCTCGGCGACCCGTCCTGACGAGGCGTCACAGGCCGCCGCGGACACGGCGAGCGAGTACCTGCTGGAGTCGCTGGAGTCCGGCGCCGACCCCAAGTCGGCGATGCACGCCGCGATCATGGCCGCGGCGCAGCGGGTCGAGGACCTGGCGAGCGAGGGTCCGCTGGAGCCCAGCCGCAACTCCCCCGCCTGCACCATCGTCGGAGCCATCGCGGCCGACGGCGAGGTCACCGTGGGCTGGGTCGGCGACAGCCGGGCCTACTGGTTCCCGGACGAGCGGGCCGGCTCCGAACGGCTGACCGTGGACGACTCCTGGGCGGCCCGGATGGTCGAGGCGGGGCTGATGGAGGAGGCCGAGGCCTACGCCGACGCCCGCGCCCATGCGATCACCGGCTGGCTGGGGGCGGACGCCGTCGAGGTCGAGCCGCACACCACCGTCTTCGCGCCCCCCGCCGCCGGGGTGGTGCTGATCTGCACCGACGGCCTGTGGAACTACTGGGAGTCGGCTGCCGACCTGGGCGCCGTGGTCCCCGCGGACGCCAGGACCCGGCCGCTGGAGGCGGCCCAGGAACTCGTCAGGTTCGCCTGCGAGCGCGGCGGGCACGACAACATCACGGTCGCCGTGCTGCCCTGCCTCCCCTCTCCGCTGTCCGCTCCTTACACACCCACCGAGCTCTCGCTTCCTGTCATGGGCGCGGGAGAGAAGCGGGAGATCTGACCCATGGCCAGGCTCGCCAAGTCCAACTTGCCGCAGTTCGCCGTCGACATCTTCCAGAACGAGTACCTGGCCGAGGGCGCCCGCGAGGTGAACGCGATCGTCACGGTCACCGCGACCGGCGGTGGGACCAGCGGCAGCACCAACGCCCAGCCGGTCAACTTCTCGGACGGCCCGGACGCCGCCGTGGTGATCATGGTGGACTGCTCCGGCTCCATGGACTACCCGTCCGACAAGATCCGCGCCGCCCGCGAGGCCACCGCCGCCGCGATCGACGCGGTCAGGGACGGGGTCGCCTTCGCCGTGGTGGCCGGGACGCACGAGGCCAAGGAGGTCTACCCGGGCGGCGGGCAGCTCGCCGTGGCGCACGCCGGCAGCCGGGAGGAGGCCAAGCAGTCGCTGCGCCGGCTCACCCCCAGCGGCGGGACCGCCATCGGCACCTGGCTGAGCAAGGCCGAGCAGCTGTTCCTGTCCCGCCGGGACATATCCATCCGGCACGGCATCCTGCTCACCGACGGCCGCAACGAGCACGAGAACCCCAACGACCTGCAGCGCACCCTGGACCGGGTGCAGGGCCACTTCACCGCGGACTGCCGCGGCGTCGGCACCGACTGGGAGATCGCGGAGCTGCGCCGGATCTCCTCGGCGCTGCTCGGGACCGTCGACATCGTCGCCGACCCCTCGGGTCTCGCCGACGACTTCCGGGCCATGATGGAGAACGCCATGGGCAAGGAGGTGGCGGACGTGGCCCTGCGGGTGTGGACGCCGGCCAATGCCGCGGTGAAGTTCGTCAAGCAGGTCGCCCCGGCCGTCGAGGACCTGTCCGGACGGCGCAAGGAGTCGGGACCGCGCGCCGGGGACTACCCCACCGGCTCCTGGGGCGACGAGAGCCGGGACTACCACGTCTGCATCGAGGTCCCCTCGGCGGCCGTGGGCAGCGAGATGCTGGCCGGCCGGATCAGCCTGGTGGTGCCGCAGCCGGACGGGAGCACCGAGGTGCTGTCGCAGGGCCTGGTCAAGGCGGTCTGGACGGACGACATCGCCGCCTCCACCAAGATCAGCCCGCAGGTGGCGCACTACACCGGCCAGGCCGACCTGGCGAACGCGATCCAGGAGGGCATGGAGGCCCACCGGCGCGGGGATGTGGACAGCGCGACCTCCAAGCTCGGCCGGGCCGTCCAGCTGGCGCACGAATCGGGCAATGAGGACACCTTCCGGCTGTTGGCGAAGGTGGTGGACGTGGTGGACCCGAAGGAAGGTACCGTTCGATTCCGTAAGAATGTCAGCGAGGCCGACTCGATGACACTGGAGACCCGGTCCACCAAGACGGTCCGGGTCAAGAAGACGCCCTGATCAGAGCAGCACGCGTCCTGAAGAAGCAGGCCGCCCGGACGGGCGCTGCACCCACGAGCCAGAGGGGGGCTCCCCATGCCGATCTGCCCGCAGGGCCATGATTCGCCGGCCGCCGACTACTGCGACTACTGCGGCTGGCCGATGCCCGCGCAGACCGCCCCGCCGCAGCAGCAACAGCCGCAGCAGCAGTGGGGAGCCCCGGAGCCGGCGCCGCAGGCACCGCAGACCACGGGGCTGGAGATGTGTCCGATCTGCAGCACCCCGCAGACCGGCCGCTACTGCGAGGAGTGCGGCTACGACTACGACCTGGCCTCCCCCTCGCGGCGGGCCCGGCAGCAGCCACCGCAGCAGCCTCAGCAGCAGTCCCCGGTGCCGCCGCACTTCCAGCAGCAGCCGTACGGGCAGTCCCAGCCCCAGCCGCCGCAGCAGCCGCAGCAGCCGCAGCAGCCGCAGTACGGGCAGCAGCCGCCCGGCTACGGACAGCAGCCGCCCGGCGGCTACGGCCAGCCCAGCCGGCCCCAGCAGCCACAACCCCAGCAGCCCCCGCAGCCCCAGCCGGGCACCTACGGCGGGGTCCAGTACTCCACCGGCGACACCAGCGGCGGCTTCAACACCGACTACATCCTGCCGCCGCCGCAGGAACAGCAGCCGTCCCAGCCGGTCGGCCGGGTGACCTGGGTCGCCACCGTCGCCGCCGACCGCGACTACTTCAACGACATGATGGCGCGCAGCGGCCCGGACGCCGCCGGGCTGTACTACCCGCCGTACTCGCAGGAGCGCCGGGTGCCGATGACCGGGCGCGGCCAGCTGCGGATCGGCCGGCGCAGCAACCAGCGCGGCACCGTCCCCGAGATCGACCTGTCGACGGCCCCCGAGGACCCGGGCGCCTCGCACCAGCACGCCCTGCTGCAGGAGCAGCCGGACGGCGGCTGGGTGGTGATCGACCAGGACTCCACCAACGGCACCACCCTCAACGGCGCCCCGGACTCGATCCCGGCGCACACCCCGATCCCGCTGAAGGACGGCGACCGGATCCATGTCGGCGCCTGGACCACCATCACGGTGCACCACGCCTGAGCAGCACCACAGCGCCTGAGCAGAGCCAGAGCGCCCGAGCGGTCCGAGGAGACGTTCAGGCCAGGTCGGCACTGCCCTCGCGGTAGACGGTGGCCGAGACGATCAGGCCGTCCCGGAAGCGGTAGAAGCCCGCGATCGGGACGGCGCTGGTCCGGCCCTCGTGGGTGAGGGTCTCGGTGAGCTCGCAGGCGGCGAGCTCACCCTCGACCACCAGGCTGCGCAGCGTCAGGGTGGGCAGGATGTTGGCCATCGCCCAGCCGAACAGCTCGGTGAGCCCGGCCCGCCCGGTGACCGTGTCGGTGCCGGTCCGCCAGACCGCGTCGTCGGCGAACCCGGCCATCAGGGCGTCGAGTTCGCGGGCGTTGAAGGCGTCCAGGTGGGCCTGCAGCAGTTCGCGCGGTGTGATCATCCGCAGAGTATGTCCGATGACCGGCCCGGGCGTCCGAGTCCATCTGAGAGCATGGGGCTGTGGACCAGATCAAGCGAGGCACCCTCGACACCCGGACGTTCTTCGAGCAGGTCGGCGGCGAGCCGGTGTTCCGGCGCCTCGTGCACACGTTCTACCAGGGCGTCGCCGAGGATCCGCTGCTGCGGCCGATGTATCCGGAGCAGGACCTCGGCCCGGCCGAGGAGCGGCTCGCCCTGTTCCTGATGCAGTACTGGGGCGGCCCGCGCACCTACAGCGACGAACGCGGCCACCCCCGCCTGCGGATGCGCCACGCCCCCTTCACCGTCGACCGCGCCGCCCACGACGCCTGGCTGCGCCATATGCAGGCGGCCGTCGACGAGTTGGCCCTGGCCGAGGAGTACCGCCAGCAGCTCTGGGACTACCTGGTCTACGCGGCCGCGTCGATGATCAACACACCCTGACCGGTACTGCCTGCTCCGGCGCCCTCAGCCCAGGTGGGCGTTGACCGCGCGGGCCTCGGGGGCGAGTTCGGGGCATTCCAGGACGGTGATGCCGGCCTGCTGCAGCAGTTCGACGCCCTGGCAGTCGGCGACGAAGAGGGCGGGCTCGCGCCAGGCGAGGACGACACGGCGGATGCCGGAGGCGCGTACCAGCTGGGCGCAGGGGGTGGGCCGGGAGGCGCGGACGCTGCAGGGCTCCAGGGTGGTGTAGATGGTCGCGCCGGGCAGCCGCGGGTCGTCGGCGGGGATCTTGGCGAGGGCCGCCTCCTCGGCGTGGACCTTGGGGTCACCGCCCTCGCGGGAGTGGCCGCGGGCCAGTTCCGTGCCGTCCTCGGCGACGATCAGCGCGCCGACGGAGTAGGCGGTGTCGGAGGGCGGGCAGAGCCGGGACTCGGCGATGGCGGCGGCCAGCAGGCGGCGGTCGGCCGGGGTCAGCGGCGGGCGGGTGACCAGGTAGCGGAGCAGCGCGGTGTCGCCCAGGGCGCGGGTCCCGGCCAGGGTCATCCGGTGCGCGGCGTCCTGCGGGAACAGACCGGGGCGGACAAACCCGGGGGCGTCGGCGTCGCCGACGAAGAAGGGGGCGACGGCCAGCTGGATCTCGTCCACCAGACCCGCCGTCAGGAACAGGGTGTGCACCGAGCTCCCGCCCTCGACCATCAGCCGGCGCACCCCTCGGGCGCCCAGGTCGTCCAGCACCGCGCCCGGGTCCAGCCGTGCGCCGGTGCCCACCACGTCCGCGAGCGCCCCCAGCCGCCCGGCGAGCGCCGCCACCGCGGCGTCCGGGGCGTAGGCGACCCTGGCGTCGCCGTGGTGCCAGAAGCGCTGGGCCGGGTCAAGGTCGCCGCTGCCGGTCAGCACCACCCGCAGCGGCTGCTCGGACCGGCCCTCGGCCTTGCGCGCGGCCCGCCGCTCCGGCGCGTTGACCAGCAGCCGGGGGTCGTCGCCGCGCAGCGTCCCGGCGCCGATGAGGACGGCGTCGCTCTCGGCGCGCAGCTCGTCCACCCGGTCGAAGTCCTCCGGGGAGGACAGCAGCAGCCGTTCCGGCGAGGAGTCGTCGATCCGGCCGTCCACCGACATGGCGGCGCTGAGCAGGACGTACGGGCGGGTGTCGGTCATCGCGGCGCTGGTCCTCAGTGCTGGTGGTTCCGGTGGTCCTGGTGGGTCCGCTGATCCTGGTCCGACGGCTTCGGTTCGGGGGTCAGCCAGGTCAACCCTGCCACAACCGGCTCCGGCTGCCGCGCCGCGACGGCGACGGCATGGCCGGCCGGGGCGGACAGGTCGGCCAGGGCCCAGCCCTCCGGGCCCGGCTGCTCGCTGCCGACGTAGTCGAGGTCGAGGCCGCGCCCGAGGCCGGTGCCGAGACCCTTGAGGTAGGCCTCCTTGCGAGTCCAGAGCCGGGCGAACGCGGCCGCCGGATCGTCCGCGGCGGCGATCTCCGCGCGCTCGGCGGAGTGCAGCCTGGTGGCGACGTCGCCGACCGTTTCGGGCCTCGGCAGTGCCTCGACGTCCACGCCGACGGGCACCCCGGCCCCCGCCACCGCGACGGCGACCAGGGCGCCGGCGTGCGACAGCGAGAACTCCAGCGGCCGCCGCTCCCCCGCCAGCACCGGCCGGCCGTGCGGTCCGCCGCAGCAGGGGCAGTCCTCGCGGGCGAACCGCACCGCGGCGGGGTCCAGGTCCAGGCACCCGCCGAGCACCTGGCGCAGCATCAGATGCGCCGCGGTGTAGCGGCTGCGCAGCTCCGCACGGACGAAGGCGGCCGCCCTGGCCTGCTCACCCGGGTCCAGCACGGCGGTCCCGTCGGCGTCCCGGTACACGTCGCTGTCGGCCCACCCCAGCCACACCCGTATCGCGTCCACCGGGTCAGCGTAACCGGATCAGGAGCGATGCTCCGTCGGCTCAGGACACCCGCACGCCCGCCGACTCCGCGATCAGCCGGGCCGTCACCTCGCCGGCCCTGAGCGCGCGGTCCGAGGTGGCGCCGCGGCAGCGGCCCAGGGCGCGGTCGTACTCGGCCATCACCACGCCGGAGTGGTCCGCGTCCGTCTCGGTGAGGGTGACCGGCCAGCCCCGGGACCGCAGCGCCGCGGCGAACTCGCGGGAGCGGGCGACGTCGACGACGGAGTCGGCGGTCCCGTGGTGCAGCCGGACCGGGACCGGGACGGCCGTGGAGCGGGCCAGGTCCTCCATGACGGTCGGGTACATCAGCTCGTCCTCGGAGCGGTAGTTGCTGCCGAGGCCGACGACGGCGCTCGGACGCCAGCCGTCGGAGCTGGCTGCGGACGGCCGCAGGACGGCGGCCAGGGCCGCGCGTCCGCCCAGGGACCAGCCGGCCAGCACCATCCGCCGGGCGTCGCCGCCGTGCCGGGCCGCGCGGCTGCGGGCGTAGGCGAGGGACTCGCGCAACTGTCCCCAGCCGCCGTCCGGTGCGTCGGTGCGCCAGTCGGGCACCAGGACGACCAGGCCGTAACCGGCCACTTCCTGGGCCAGCGTGGCCATCACCGCCCGGTTGTCGGCGGGGCGGCCGTGCCACAGCAGCACGGTCGGCACCAGCTCACCGGGCGGGGTGGCCGCCCGGTAGACGTCGAGCAGCTGCCCGCTGGGGCCGTAACGAAGGCCCCGCCGCACCTCGACGCGTTCCGCGAGTTTGTTCATGCACATCTCTTCCGCCGATAGGAGTCGGCTGAAACCTCGCCGCGCGCGGTATGGGGCTGCTGGTGTTGGGCAAGGAAGGGGCATGAAGAACAGCCGCATCGAGAAGGAACGAAAGTTCGACGGCCTGGTGGACGCGGCCTTCCCCGCTCTGGACGGGCTCCCCGGCGTCGCCGAGGTGTCCGATCCCGGCGTCGAGGACCTCGACGCGGTCTACTACGACACCCTCGATCTCCGGCTGCTCGACCACGGTGTCACCCTGCGCCGACGCACCGGCGGGCACGACGCCGGCTGGCACCTGAAGCTCCCGGTCGGCCCGGACGAGCGCCGCGAGGTGCAGCTGCCACTGAGCGCCGGCGCGCCGGGGCGGGTGCCCCGCGTGTTCACGCAGCGCACCCGGGCCTACGCGCGCGGTGAGAAGCTGGTCCCGATCGTGCATCTGCGCACCCACCGGCTCCGCCGGCTGCTGCTGGACAGCGAGCACCGGTCCCTGGCCGAGGTGGCGCAGGACGCCGTGTCGGCGCAGGTACTGGCCCCGGAGCGGTCCCCCGCGAAGTCGGCGATCCCGGCCCAGCGGAACGGGACCGCTCCCCACAACGGCAACGGAAGCTCCGCTGCGCCGACCGCGTGGACCGAGGTCGAGGCCGAGCTGGTCAAGGGCGGCACCGAGCTGCTGGACGCGGTGGAGCAGCGGCTCGCCCGCGCCGGGCTGCGACGGTCCGTCAGCCGCTCCAAACTGGCCCGCGCGCTCGGACGGGAGACCGCCCGGCCCGACTCGAACAGGCCGCCTGGCAAACGGGACCGCGCGCAGCTGGCCCGGACCGGGCCCGGCACCATCGGCGGCGCCGTCACCGCGCTGCTGCGCGGGCAGACCGAGCAGCTGATCGACCTGGACCCGGCCGTCCGCGCGGACGAGTTCGACGCGGTGCACAGGATGCGGGTCGCGGTGCGCCGGCTGCGCAGCACCCTGCGCACCCATCGGCGGCTGCTGGCCGACGAGCCCTGCCAGGCGCTGGCCGAGGAGCTCCGCTGGCTCGGCGCGGTGCTCGGCGAGGCCCGCGACCGGGAGGTGCTGGGGGCCAGACTCGGCGCGGAGATCGGACGGCTGCCGTCGGCGGAGTGCCCGGGCCCGGTGCGGGAGCGGATCGACGGCTGGGCCTCGGCCGAGTACCGGCGCTCCTGGAAGCGCGCGGTCGCCACCCTGGACAGCCCGCGCTACTTCATCCTGCTGGACGCCCTGGAGGCGCTGGCCGCGAGGCCGCCGCTGCGCGGCCGGGCCCGCCGGGGCGCCGTCGCGGAGTTCCGCCGCACCGCGCGCCGGGAGCAGCAGCGGGTCGCCCTGCGCCTCGCCGAGGCGTCCGCCGCCCCGGCCGGCCCGCAGCACGACCAGGCCCTGCACGAGGCGCGCAAGGCCGCCAAGCGGGCCCGCTACGCCGCCGAGGGCGCCCGCGCCACGGTGGGGAAGTCCGCCGGGATGCTGGCCGCCCGGATGAAGGACCTGCAGGAGCTGCTCGGGGAGCGCCAGGACGCGCTGCTGGCCTGCGCCGCACTGCCGGAGCTGGCCGCGGCCGCGCACCGGGCCGGCGAGGAGGGCTTCGGCTACGGCGTCCTCTACGCGGGCCAGCGTGCCGCCGTCGCCGAGGCGGACCGCATGCTGCCCGCCGCCCGCCGCGCGGCCGGGAAGCGCAAGCTCACCCGGTTCCGCTAGGAGGGCCCTAACGGCCGCCGCGGCGTTCCCGGCCGAGCAGCCAGAGCAGGTACGGTCCGCCGACCAGGGCGGTGAGGGCGCCGACCGGGATCTCCAGCGGGGGCAGCAGGGTGCGCGCGGCCAGGTCGGCGCCGACCACGATGATCGCGCCGGTCAATGCGGAGGCCATGAGCGGCAGTTGGGGGGTGCGGGTAAGGCGGCGGGCCAGCTGGGGTGCGGTGAGCGCGACAAAGCCGATCGGCCCCGCCGCGCCGGTCGCGGTCGCCGCGAGGACCACCCCGAGGACGGTCAGCGCGAGCCGGGTCCGCTGGACCCGTACCCCGAGACCGGCGGCGGTGTCGTCGTCGAGGCCGAGCACGGACAGCGCCCGGCCCGCCCACACCAGGGCGGGCAGTGCGAGGAGCAGCACCAGGGCGAGCGGACCCGCCTGCGCCCAGCCGCGCCCGTTCAGGCTGCCGGTCAGCCACAGCTTGACCTGCTCGGCCTCGGCGAGCTCGCTCTCGGTCAGATACAGCTGGACCACGGCCGAGAGCGCCACCCCGATCCCGACGCCGGTCAGCACGAACCGGCTCGGCTGCATACCGTGCCGCCAGGCGAGGACGTACACCAGCGCGGCGGCCGCGAGCCCGCCGAGCACGGAGACGGCGGGGAGCGCGCCCGGGGAGGCGACGGTCCCGGTGGCCAGCGCCAGGACGGTCGCGGCGGCGGCCCCGTGCCCGACGCCGATGACGTCCGGGCTGGCGAGCGGGTTGCGGGTGACGCTCTGCACCAGGGCGCCGGACACCCCCAGAGACGCGCCGACCAACGCCCCGAGCACGATCCGCGGCAGCCGCAACTCCCCGACCACCAGGTCCGGTTCACCGCACAGTGTGCGCCAGACCTCGGCCGGGGAGGCGTAGGTCAGGCCTAGGCAGGCCGAGGCGAGCATGACGCCGGCGAGCAGCAGGAGCAGCACGAGAGCGAGGACGGCGGAGCGGCGGTGGAGCAGCAGCGAGAACCGACGATGGCGGAGAGCGACCAGGCCGGCCGAGCGCGGGTAAGTCCTGGAAGCCGGGGCCGACGTCATGTGCTCACCGCCTTGCTGCGGCGCACCAGGAGCACCAGCACCGGCACGCCCACCAGCGCCGTCATCACCCCGGCCGGCACCTCTGCCGGAGGCCGCACCACCCGGCCCGCCACGTCCGCGCCGACCAGGAGTGCGGCGCCCAGCAAGGCCGACAACGGCAATACCCAGCGATGGTCGGCGGAGACCAACCTGCGGGCCAGGTGCGGCACGGCGAGACCGATGAACGCGATCGGCCCGGCGGCGGCCACCGCGGCGGCGGTCAGCAGGGTGGCGCCGAGCGCCGTGCACCCCCGTACCAGCTGGACCCGGTGGCCCAGCGCATGCGAGGTGTCGTCCCCGAGGGCGAGCGCGTCGAGGCCGCGTGCGCAGGCCAGCACCAGGACCGCGCCCACCACGACGAACGGCAGCATCCGTCCGGCCGTCCCCGCGTCCCGCCCGCTGAGCGCGCCCACCTGCCAGAACCGGAACTGGTCGAGCGTGGCCGAACTGGAGGTCAGCACAACGGTGTTGGCACCGGCCACCATCGCCGCCAGCGCGGTCCCGGCCAGCGCGAGCTTCACCGGGGAGGCGCCGCCGCGCCCGCGCGAGGCGATGGCGTAGACGACGCACGCGGCGAGGACGGCGCCGGTGAAGGCGTACCGGACGTACCCGTCGAAGCCGTTGGCGAGCCCGAGGGAGATCGCGATCACGACTCCGGCGGCCGCGCCCTGGCTCAGCCCGAGGATCCCCGGATCGGCCAGCGGGTTGCGGGTGACCGCCTGAAGCCCGGCCCCCGCGATCCCCAGCGCGGCGCCCGCCAGCAGGCCGACCACCGTACGCGGCACCCGCAGCGACCGGACGACCAGCGCGTCCGGCGAACTCCCGCCGTGCACCAGAGCGTCGACGACCGCGTCCGGTGACACCGGACGGGTCCCGACGCACAGGCTGAGCGCGGCCGCGCCGACCGCGAGCCCCAGGCCTACGGCCAGCCAGACGGTGCCGGCCGTACGGCCGGTGGCGGCGCTCACTTGGCGAGGGCGGCCGCGAGCTGCTTCACGACGATCTGCGCGGCGGCCGGACCGGCGTTGAGGTACCACGGGTCGTCGTCGACCTTGACGGCGTGCCCGGCCTTGACCGCGCCCATGGACTTCCACAGCGGCCCGGCGAGGACGGACCCGGCGTCGGTCTTGGACGCGTCCCCCTGCACCGAGTAGAAGATCCAGTCGCCGTCCACGGTGTCGATGCTCTCCGCGCCGACGTCCTGCGAGACGGCGTTGAACTGCTGGGCCTTGGGCCGCTTGAGCCCCATGTCCACGGCGATGGACCCGGTGAAGGAGGACACGCCGAACATGCGGGTACGGTCCGCGGTGAACCGCACCATGGAGACGGTGGGCGCCCCGAGCGGCTTCCCCACCGCGGCGGCCTCCTCTGTGTAGCCGTCGAGCAGCTTCTGCGCGGCCTGCCCCTTGCCGACGGCCGCGCCGACGAGCAGCAGATCGCGCTTCCAGTTGATGCCGTTGCCCGCGGTGACGACGGTCGGCGCGATCTTGGCGAGCTTGGGGTAGAGGTCGCCGAGGGAGTCGTTGACGAGGATGAGGTCGGGCTTGGCGGCGGCCAGCGCCTCCAGGTTGGGCGCGGTACGCGTGCCCGCGTCGGCCATCGCGGCGAGCTGCTTCTTGTCCTGGGGGAAGGCCTGGGCGAGGTAGTCCGGCACCAGCCCGGCATTCTGGGCGCGGGTGGTGACCGTGGGCACGACGCCGAGGGAGAGCAGGTCGTCGAGCTGCCCGGTGCTGAGCACGGCGATCCTGGTGGGCTGAGCCTTGACCGTGGTGCTGCCCTCGAAGTGCCCGACGGTACGCGGAAAGACCCCGTCGCTCGCCTGGTCGGACCCCATGCCCTTGGCCAGGGCACTGGGCGCGACAGAGGGGCCCTGGGAGGCCCCAGCGACGAGATTGCGAGTCCCGGCGGTCGCACCACCGCTGCTGCCGCTCCCGCCGCCGTCCCCGGAGGAACAGCCGGCCAGCAGGCCGCCGACGAGGGCCACGGCCAGGAATGCCTTCATCCGCACCATACGCACGGTCGCTCCGATCACTTTGCCAACGCTTTGGTTAGGTGAGGCTTACCTTAACCACGTTTGTCGGTCGTGAGTAACCAGGTCCGGTGTCCTCCGAGCAGATCAGGGCAGATAACCTGACGGACGCCGACTGCTCGGTACGACGGGGACGGGGACAGGCGGAGACACGCGGTGAACATCTTCGAACGGGTACTGCACTCGGCGGACCGCGCCCAACAGCGGCGCCGCGTCCCGGGGTTCGTGGTCGGCGTGGTCAAGAAGTTCGGCGACGACCACGGCGGCCAGCTCGCCGTACTGATCACCTACTACGCCTTCGCGGCGGTGTTCCCGCTGCTTCTGCTGCTCACCACGGGACTTGGCTTCGTGCTGCACGGCAGCCCCGCCGCACAGCGGGCCGTGCTGCACTCCGCCCTCGCCGACTTCCCCATCATCGGCAACCAGTTGCAGCAGAACGTGCACTCCCTGCAGGGCACCGGGGCCGCCGTCGCCATCGGCGCCGTCGGGCTGCTCTACGGCTCACTGGGGATGACCCAGATCCTGCAGTTCGCCATGGCGCAGGTGTGGAACATCCCCGGCACCGAGCGCCCCGGCTTCTTCGACCGGATGGGGCGCGGGCTGCTGATGCTGGTGGCGCTGGGCCTCGGTCTGGCCCTCAGCACCGCCACGGCCGGCCTGGTCGGCTTTGTCGCGCACGGCGCACTGGCCTGGATCGGCGGACTGCTCGGCTCGGTGGCCGTCAACAGCGGCCTCTATCTGGCCTGCTTCCGCATCCTCACCCCGGATGAGGTGACGCTGCGTCAACTCCTGCCTGGCTGCCTGGCCGCGGGTCCGGCCTGGACTGCGCTGCAAACCTTCGGCGGCATTCTGGTGGCCCATCAACTGCGGCACTCCACCCAGATCTACGGCTTCTTCGGCACCGTCCTCGGGCTGGCTGCGTGGCTCCACCTCGCCGCCCTGATCATCCTGTACGCGGCCGAGGCCAACGTGGTGCGGGCCCGGCAGTTGTGGCCCCGCGCGCTGATGAACGCGGCGCCGCTGACCCGGGCGGACCGGGAGGTGCTGGACGCCATGGCACGGCAGCAGGAACGGCGGCCGGGGCAGGAGGTGAGCATCTCCTTCGACGATCAGCCGAGCGAGGCGCCGCCGCCTCGCAAGGCACCCCGGAAGGCCCCCCAGGAGGGTGCCGAAGGCCACCCCGGAGAGTGACCAGGTGCGGCTCGCGGCCCGACCCGGGTTCGGAGCGGGCACAATCGAGGGATGTCCCGACGCAGCAAGGCCCGCAGCAGCAAGGCGCGCAGCAGTAACAGCAGCACAGCGAAGACCGGCACGCGCAGAACGGCTGCCCCTGCAGCAACCCCTCACTCGGCGTCGAACGGAAACGGTTCCGCGCCGGCCCGCGACCTCGGGGTCTCGCAGGGGCCCGGGGCGTCGCGCCCCGAAGTGTCGCAGCCGCTCGACACCGAGTGCCCCTGCGGCTTCGGCAAGCCGTACGAGGAGTGCTGCCGGCCCTTCCACACCGCCACCGCGCCCGAACCGGGCCGGGCCCCCGTGCCCGCCGCCGCCACCGCCGAGCTGCTGATGCGCTCCCGCTACAGCGCCTTCGCCGTCGGCGACACCGCCTATCTGCTGCGCAGCTGGCACTCCAGCACCCGGCCCGCGACGCTGTCCCTCGATCCGGGGCAGCGCTGGCTGCGGCTGGAGGTGCTGGGCAGCAGCGAGGGCGGCCCGTTCCACCTCGCGGGCACGGTCGAGTTCCGGGCCCACTTCGCCGAGGCCGGCGAGGAGGGCGTGCTGCACGAGAACAGCAGGTTCATCCGCGAGGGGGGCGTGTGGGTCTATCTGGACGCGCAGCCGGACCCGTCGGCGTCCCGCTAGCGGTTACTGCCAGAGCTGCTCGGTACTGGGCTCGGGCTGGGCGACCGGAGCGGGCTCCGGAGCGGGTGCCGGGCTGCAGGTGAAGCCGAGCTTCTCCATCGCCCGGATGACGTCGGCGGCGCTGAAGTCGCGCCGGTCCTGCTTGGTGATCACGGCGCCGACCTGCTTGATCGGGTAGTTGCGCCGTCCGATCCGGACCGACTCGCCGGTGACCGGCTCGGCCTTGATGTCCTTCATCAGCGCGACGACCTCGTTCGCCTGGAGATAGAAGGAGCAGCCGGCGATGGTGACGCGCATCGTGCCTCGCAGTCGGGGGGAGGGATTCTCGGGGGACGGGGGTGGCGTCCGTACCGTCCAGCCTTGCACAGCCTGACCCGGACGGAAAGAACGGCTGCTTCGGCGCGGCGTGTGCTAGCTTTGAAGACGTTGCAGTTTTGGTGTTCCCATGAACGTTGTGTGCGCCTGGCGGGTTAACAGTAACCGCGGGCGCACTTTTGTTTTTCCGGCCTTTTGTGTCTTGTCGCAGCCGGAGCGGGGCGATCATCGCGGCGACTCGGACACCGCACAGTGCGGGGTCCGAACTCTGCCCCTGAAGGAGACAGATCATGGCCAGTGGAACCGTCAAGTGGTTCAACGCCGAAAAGGGCTTCGGCTTCATCGAGCAGGACGGCGGCGGCGCCGACGTCTTCGCCCACTACTCGAACATCAACGCCCAGGGCTTCCGCGAGCTCCTCGAGGGCCAGAAGGTCGAGTTCGACGTCACGCAGGGCCCCAAGGGCCCGCAGGCGGAGAACATCCGCCCGGTCTAGTCGACTCGATCGACTGACAGGTTGATGCCGTGAGGGCCTCGCCGTCCGCGCCTATTGCCGGCTGCGGACGGCGGGGCCCTCACGCTGTCCGCAGCCGGTAGGCGCGGACCGCGGTGCCGCCCAGTACCGCCGCCCGTTCGTCGCGGCCCAGCGCCGAGACGAGGTCGCGGGCGGTGTCCAGGACCCGTCCGTAGTCCGCCGCGAGGGTGCACACCGGCCAGTCCGAGCCGGCCATCAGTCGGCCGGGGCCGAAGGCGTCCAGCGCCGTCTCGGCGTAGGGACGCAGATCGGCGGTGGTCCAGCTGTGCCAGTCGGCCTCGGTGACCAGGCCGGAGAGCTTGGCGTGGACGTTGGGGCGCAGTGCCAGCTCGCGCAGCCGGCTCGCCCAGGGCTCCGTCCCGCCCGATCCGACCGGCGGCTTGCCCAGGTGGTCCAGCACGAAGGTGAGCCCGGGCAGTAGCTCGGCGGCCCGGGCGGCTGCCGGCAGCTGCTGCGGGAGCACCAGCAGGTCGTAGGCCAGACCCGCTGCGGCGACGGCGGCCAGGCCGCGCAGCACGTCGGGGCGGACCAGCCAGTCGGGGTCGGGCTCGCCCTGCACCTGGTGCCGGATGCCGACCAGGTACGCGCCACCCGGTCCTTCGCACAGCTCGGCAAGGGTGTCGGCGACGTCGGGGGCGGTCAGGTCGGTCCAGCCGACGACGCCGGCGACCAGTTCGCTGCCCGCCGCGAGCGCGAGGAATTCCGGGGTCTCCTCGGCCACCGTGATCGTCTGCACCAGCACAGTGGCGCCGACCCCGGCCGCCCGCGCCTGCGGCTCCAGCTCGGCCAGACCGAAGTCACGGCGCAGCGGGGCGAGTTCAGGACCGGTGATCCAGTCCTGGTCGCGGACCGAGAGGTCCCAGACATGGTGGTGGGCGTCGACGACGCCGATGGGATTCATAGCTGCCACACCACCGGCAGGACCGCCGAGCCGCCGTCGGCCGAGTAGTCGTGGGCGACGTCCAGGAGTTCGGCCATTCTGGCCTGCCAGGCGATGTTCACCGGCAGCTGCTCCAGCGCCGCCAGCAGCGCCGGGTAGTCGGCGCAGTCCAGCAGGTGGAACAGGTCGGTGCCGCTGCGCCAGATCGTCCAGGAGCTCGCTCCGGCCGCGCGGATGGCGGCGGTGAGCTCGGCCGGGACCTCGCGGTGGGCCTGCTCGTAGGCCTCGATCCGGTCGGCGCGGACCCGGGTGTGCAGGGCGACTCTCATCCGGTCGGCTCCGTTCCGACGATGACGACGACGAGGGTGCGCGGACCGTGCACGCCCTCGACCCGGTCGAGTTCGATGTCGCTGGTGGCCGAGGGCCCGGAGACGAAGGTCAGCGGACGGGCCGGGTCGAGCGCGGCGAGGGCCTCCGGCACATCGCCGACGATCTGCTCCTCGCGGACCACGCAGAGGTGGTAGTCGGGCAGCAGGGTGAGCGCGCGACGGCCCTGGCCCGGGCCGGTGTCCAGCACGATGGTGCCGGTGACCGCGATGCCGACCGCGGCGGTGGTCAACACCCCGTCCGCCGCGTCGAGTTCGGCGACGGTGAGGTGCGGGTCGTCGCCGAGCCGCTGCCAGGGGCCGTCCGGGAGGAACTCCTCGGGGAAGCCGGGCGGTACCACCAGGCTCCGCACGCCCCTGCGCTGCAGGGCGTCGGCGACGGCCTGCTTCGCGTCCCCCGGGCCGGTCCGGACCACCTCGGCGCGGTAGTCGGCGACCCGGGCCGCGAACAGGCCGGTCGGGTCGGCCCCGGCATGGCTGGACAGGTAGTCCCGGGCGACCGGGACGTCCTGCGGGGCCTCGTCGGCGGGCACGTCCGCGAGGGCGGCACGGATCCGTCCGAGGACGGTGTCGCGGGCGCTCATCTGCTCTCTCCTGAACGGGTCTCGCCCGGATGGGTGCGCTGCCACCAGGCACGGAAGGTCTCGGCCGGGGGCTGCGGGCTGTCCCGGGTGTCGGACCAGGCACGCAGCGGTCCCGGCAGCCGGCCGATGCGTCCCTTGCGGGCCAGCAGATGGCTGCCCAGCCGGGCCGTGCGCTGGGCGGCGGCCAGCCGGCGCGGGTTGGCCAGCGCGGCCGCTGCGGCCTTCATCACCAGCGCCTCGGGGGTCGGCGTGCGGCGGCCGCGGCGCTTGGCCTCGACCACCTCGGCCCGCAGATGGGCCAGCACCTCGGGGATGTTGATCTTCACCGGGCAGGCGTCGTAACAGGCCCCGCACAGGGTGGAGGCGAACGGCAGCGACGGCGCCTTGTCGACCCCGGCCAGCTGCGGGGTCAGCACCGCGCCGATCGGCCCGGGGTAGACCGAGCCGTAGGCGTGGCCGCCGGTGCGCTCGTAGACCGGGCAGACGTTCAGGCAGGCCGAGCAGCGGATGCAGGCCAGCGCCTGGCGGCCGACGGTGTCGGCCAGGGTGGCGGTGCGGCCGTTGTCCAGCAGCACCAGATGGAAGTCCTGCGGGCCGTCGCCGGGGGTGCGTCCGGTCCAGGTGGAGGTGTAGGGGTTCATCCGCTCGCCGGTGGAGCTGCGCGGCAGCAGCTGCAGGAACACCTCCAGGTCCGACCAGGCGGGCAACACCTTCTCGATGCCCATCACGGTGATCAGGGTCTGCGGCAGAGTCAGGCACATCCGGCCGTTGCCCTCGGACTCCACCACCCCCACCGTCCCGGTCTCGGCGATCGCGAAGTTGGCCCCGGAGACCGCCACCCGGGCCCGGAGGAACTTCTCCCGCAGGTGCAGCCTGGCCGCCTCGGCCAGTGCCCGCGGTTCGTCGGTGAGGCCCTCGGGGGCCGGGCGGCCCCAGGCGGCCATCTCGCGCCGGAAGATGCCCTGGATCTCGCCGCGGTTGCGGTGGATCGCCGGAACCAGGATGTGCGAGGGCCGGTCCCGGCCCAACTGCACGATCAGCTCGGCCAGATCGGTCTCGTAGGCGGCGATCCCGGCCTCGGCGAGGGCCTCGTTGAGGCCGATCTCCTGGGTGGCCATCGACTTGACCTTGACCACCTCGTCCGCGCCCGCGGCCTGCACCAGGCCGGTGACGATCCGGTTGGCCTCGTCGGCGTCGGCGGCCCAGTGCACCGTGCCACCGGCCCGGGTCACCGACTCCTCCAACTCGACCAGATAGCGGTCGAGGTGACGGAGGGTCCGGCGCTTGAGCGCGGCCCCGGCCTCGCGCAGCTGCTCCCAGTCGTCCAGTTCGCCGGTCACCGCGAGGCGCTTGTCGCGGATGGTGCCGGTGGCCTTGCGGAGGTTGCCGCGCAGCTGGGTGTCGGCGAGGGCGGTCCTGGCGGCCTCGGGGAAGGCCGGGGTGTCCAGCCAGATCAAGCCGTCACCGGTGCCGGTCGTCATCGTGTGTCTCCCTCCGTCGCGGCGAGGATCTCGGCCAGGTGCAGCGTGCGCACGCCCGAACGGAGCCGGGAGAGCCCGCCGCCGATGTGCATCAGACAGGAGTTGTCGGCGGCGGACAGCACCTCGGCGCCGGTCCCGCGTACACAGTCGGCCTTGTCGGCGAGCATCGCCGCCGAGGTCCCGGCGTTCTTCAGGGCGAAGGTGCCGCCGAAGCCGCAGCAGGAGTCGGCAGCGGGCAGTTCGACCAGGTCGATGCCCTTGACCGCGCGCAGCAGCCGCAGCGGCTTGTCCCCCACCCGCAGCATCCGCAGCGAGTGGCAGGTGGGGTGGTAGGTCACCCGGTGCGGGAAGTACGCGCCCACATCGGTCACCCCGAGCACGTCCACCAGGAACTCCGAGAGCTCGTACACCCGGGGCGGCCGCTGCCCGGTCAGCAGCTCGTGGCTGTCGCGCACCATGCCGGTGCAGGACGCCGAGGGGCTGACCACGGCGTCGTAGCCGTCGAAGACCTCGGCGAAGCGGCGGGCCAGCGGGGTCGCCTCGGGGCGGTAACCGGTGTTGAAGTGCATCTGCCCGCAGCAGGTCTGGTCGAGCGGGAACTCCACGGTGTGGCCCAGCCGCTCCAGCAGCCGCACCACTGCCTTCCCCGTGTCCGGGTACAGCGTGTCGTTGAAGCAGGTGATGAACAGGGCCACCCGCATCAGCGCACCCCCGCGGTCTCGGCGAGGTCCACCCAGAGCGCCTCCGGGATCTGCCGCCGGTACTGCTCCAGCGCGTCCTGCACCTGGGCCGCGTCGCGCAGGCCGAGCAGCACCCCGGCGACGGCGGGCTGCCGCAGCGGGTAGCGGGCGGCGGCGGCGCGCAGCGGGACGCCGTGCCGCTCGCACACCTGCTGCAGCCGCAGCGCCCGGCTCAGCAGCTCGTCCGGGGCGGCGACGTAGTCGTAGGTGGCGCCGGGGCGGGGGTCCGCCAGCAGGCCGGAGTTGAAGACTCCGCCGACGATGACGGAGACGCCGCGCCGGGCCGCCTCCGGCAGCAGTTCGTCCAGGCCGCTGTCGTCGAGCAGCGAGCAGCGCCCGGCGAGCAGCACCACGTCCAGATCGGTCTCGCGGACGAACCTGGTCGGCAGCGCGGTCTGGTTCATGCCGACGCCGATGGCACCGACCACGCCCTCGGCGCGCAGGCGCTCCAGGGCCGGGTAGGCCTCGGTGAGGGCCTGTTCGGCGTGGTCGTCGGGGTCGTGCAGGAGGACGGTGTCGAGCCGGTCCAGGCCCAGCCGGACCAGGCTCTGCTCCAGACTGCGGCGGACCCCGTCGGCGCTGAAGTCCCAGACCCGGCGGTGGCTGGCCGGGACGGCGAAGCCCTGGTCGTCCCGGCCGGTCGCGCCGGGGGTGGGCACCAGCAGCCGGCCGACCTTGGTGGAGACGGTGTACTCGGCGCGCGGACGGTCCCGCAGCGCCGCACCGAGCCTGCGCTCGGACAGGCCGAGGCCGTAGTGCGGCGCGGTGTCGAAGGAGCGGATGCCCCCGTCCCAGGCCGCCGCAACGGCCTCGGCCGCGTCCTGGTCGCTGACCTCGGTGAACAGGCTGCCGATTCCGGCCGCGCCGAAGGACAGCTCGGTCACCTCGGTCTTGCTGCGGCCTAGCGGGTGCGTTCGCATCGTCCCTGCTCTCTTGCTCTTGCTCTCTTGCTGAGGTGGTTCTCAGTTGTCGGCGGGCGGCCGGAGGCGCAGGCCCTGCATACCACCGTCGACGGCCAGCGCGGTACCGGTGACGGATCCGGCGGCCGGGCTGAGCAGGTAGGCGATGGCGGCGGCCACCTCCTCCGCGGTGACCAGCCGGCCGTGCGGCTGACGGGCCATCAACGCCGCCCGCTCGGCCGCCGGGTCCTCGGCGTCGTCGAGCAGCCTGCCGACCCAGGGGGTGTCCACCGTGCCGGGGTTGACGCAGTTCACCCGGACGCCCTCGCGGACGTGGTCGGCGGCCATGGCCAGGGTGAGCGAGAGCACCGCCCCCTTGCTCGCGCTGTAGAGGGCGCGCTGGGGCAGCCCGGCGGTGGCGGCGATGCTGCAGGTGTTGACGATCGCGGCGTGCGCCGAGGAGCGCAGGTAGGGCAGCGCGGCGCGGCTGGTGCGCACGATGCCGAGCACATTGACGTCCAGGACCCGGAGCCACTGCTCGTCCGGGTTGGACTCGACGGTGCCGGCCGCGCCGATGCCGGCGTTGTTGACCAGCAGATCCAGCCCGCCCAGCGCCTCGGCCGCCGCCGCGACGGCGATCCGCACGGCGGCGTCGTCGGTGACGTCGGCGCTGAAGCCGGTGAGCTCCTTGGGCAGGCCGTGCGGCTCCCGGTCCAGCACGGCGACCGCAGCGCCCCGGTCGGCGAGCAGCAGCGCCGTCGCCAGGCCGATGCCGGAGGACCCGCCGGTGACCAGGGCGCGCAGTCCGGTGAGTTCGCTCATACGGGCAGCTCCTGGGGTTCGTTGCGGAGGTCGGCGGCCCAGAAGGCGCCGTCGGGGTAGCGGTAGCGGAGGATCGACTCGGGGCGCATCTGGGCGGAGAAGCCCGGCCCGGTCGGGGCCAGGTAGCGGCCGCCCCGGATCTCGACCGGGGCGAGGAAGTGCTCGTGCAGGTGGTCCACGTACTCGATGACGCGGTCCTCGGTGGTGCCGGTCAGGGCGACGAAGTCGAACATGGACAGGTGCTGGACCAGCTCGCACAGCCCCACCCCGCCGGCGTGCGGGCAGACCGGGACGCCGAACCTGGCCGCCAGCAGCAGGATCGCCAGGTTCTCGTTCACCCCGCCGACCCGGGCCGCGTCCAGCTGCAGTACGTCGATCGCCCCGGCCTGGAGCAGTTGCTTGAACACCACGCGGTTCTGCACGTGCTCGCCGGTGGCCACCTTCACCGGGGCGACCGCGGCCCTGATCGCCGCGTGCCCGAGGACGTCGTCGGGGCTGGTGGGCTCCTCGATCCAGTACGGGTCGAACTCGCCCAGCGCCCGGGTCCATGCGACGGCCTCGTCGACGTTCCAGCGCTGGTTGGCGTCGACGGCCATCCTGATGTCCGGGCCGACGGCCGCCCTGGCGGCGCGGCAGCGGCGGATGTCGTCCGCCAGGTCCGCGCCGACCTTCAGCTTGATCTGGGTGAAGCCGTCGGCCAGCGCCTGGTGGGCCAGCCGGGTCAGCTTCTCGTCGGAGTAGCCGAGCCAGCCCGGCGAGGTGGTGTAGGCGGGGTAGCCCTCAGCGCGCAGCACCGCCTCGCGCTCGGCGCGGCCGGCCCGGCCGCGGGTGAGCAGCTCCAGCGCCTCGGCCGGGGTGAGCGCGTCGGCGATGTAGCGGAAGTCGACCTGGCTGACCAGCCAGGCCGGGTCGGCGTCGGCGAGGAACTGCCACAGCGGCTTGCCGGCGGACTTGGCGGCGAGGTCCCAGACGGCGTTGACGACGGCGCCGATCGCCATGTGCATCACCCCCTTCTCGGGGCCGAGCCAGCGCAGCTGGCTGTCGCCGATCAGGGCGCGGGACAGCGTCCCCGGGTCGGCGCACAGCTCGCTGACGGAGCGCCCGAGCACATGCGGGCGCAGCGCCTCGATCGCCGCGACCTGGACCTCGTTGCCGCGCCCGATGGTGAAGCTGAAGCCGTGGCCCTCCAGTCCGTCGCCGGCGTCGGTGCGCAGCACCAGGTAGGCGGCGGAGTAGTCGGGGTCGGGGTTCATCGCGTCCGAACCGTCCAACGACCGCGAGGTGGGGAAGCGGATGTCGTAGGTGTCGACGGCGATGACGCGCGCCGCTGCTGCGGGCATGCTGGGGCCTCTCGTGCTCGGGTCTCGGTGCGGGTCTCGAAGTGGCGCCGGGCTCATGCCGGGACGAGGGACTGGCGCTGGCTGCCGAGACCGTCGATGGAGAGCTCCATGACGTCGCCGGGTCGCAGGTAGGGGTGGCCGGGCAGGCCGAGGGCGACGCCTGCCGGGGTCCCCGTGTTGATCACGTCGCCGGGCTCCAGCACCAGGTACTGGCTCAGGTAGTGGACGATGTGGGCGACGGTGAAGATCATGTTCTTGGTGCTGGACCGCTGCCGCTCGGTCCCGTTCACCGACAGCGCCAGTCCCAGGTCCTGCGGGTCGGCGATCTCGTCCGCGGTGACCAGCCAGGGGCCGAGCGGGTTGAAGGTCTCGCAGGACTTGCCCAGGTCCCACTGGCCCGAGTACTCCAGCTGGAACTCCCGCTCGGACACGTCGTTGCTGATGGCGTACCCGGCGACGGCCTGCCGGGCCTCCTCCGGCGAGTCCAGGTAGCGGGCCCGGCGGCCGATCACCACCGCCAGCTCCACCTCCCAGTCGGTCTTCACCGATCCCCTGGGGATCA
The DNA here is from genome assembly GCF_004365705.1 of Streptomyces sp. 846.5. Lineage (NCBI taxonomy): Bacteria > Bacillati > Actinomycetota > Actinomycetes > Kitasatosporales > Streptomycetaceae > Streptomyces > Streptomyces sp. 846.5. The sequence goes on along the minus strand of NZ_SOBN01000001.1, from coordinate 5,717,771 downwards.
GCACCTGGTCCTGCGGGCCGACGACCGTGCCCGGGTCCTTCATGAAGACCACCGGCCGGGGCGGGATCGCCGCGCCGGTCTCCTCGGCGTGGTCCCGGTAGTTCAGCCCGATGCAGACCACCTTCCCGGGCCGGGCGACCGGTGCGCCGGTGCGCAGTCCGGCGCCGTCCAGCGTCGGCAGCGCTCCGGCCGCGGCCGCCGTACGGACCCGCTCGACCCCGCCGTCGGCCAGGAAGGCTCCGTCGATGTCGGAGGTGAGGCCGGAGAGGTCCCGCAGCACGCCGTCCGCACCGAGGAGCGCCGGGCGCTCCTGACCGACCGGTCCTACGCGCATCAACTTCACGCTGTGTGCCCATTCTTGAGGTTCCATCAGGAAGCAGCGGAGGCGGGTTCTCCCGGCTCGGTCCGCGACTTCCGGGAACTCTACCCAGCCCCCGCCCTCCCCACAAGTATTCATCGGAGGACTCGCCCGAAATCGTCGGGGCCAGCCTGGCACCCCTGCACCGGAGCAGCAATTTTCGCGCCGATCCGGGGGTTTGTCCGCAGGTCGGAGGGTTTTTGGAGGATCGCCCTCCAGTTTCGCGAAAATTCATCGGAGGACACCCCTTGTCGCCCGCACTCCGGCACTCGTATTCTCCGTTGCGCCCAGCGCACACCCACCGCACAGGCAGAGAAGAGTGAGCAATGAAGCTCGCACGATCCCGCACCGCAGCCGCCGCAGCCACCGTCCTCGCCGTCGCCGCCCTCGCCACCGCCTGCAACCGGGGCAGCACCACCAGCGCCGCTTCCGGCGGCTCGGCGAAACCGCCGATCGGCATCGACCTTCCGCGCTCCGACTCGGACTTCTGGAACTCCTACGCCCAGTACGTCAACAAGGACATCACCGCCGACGGCGCCGCCACCCTGCCGATCAGCAACTCGCAGAACGACATCACCAAGCTGGTCGCCAACGTCCAGGTCTTCGAGAACACCGGGGCCAAGGCCGTGGTGATGGCGCCGCAGGACACCGGGGCCATCGCCTCCACCCTGGACGCCCTCGCCGCCAAGAACATCCCGGTGGTGAGCGTCGACACCCGGCCCGACAAGGGCAAGGTCTACATGGTGGTGCGCGCCGACAACCGCGCGTACGGCACCAACGCCTGCCAGTTCCTGGGCAAGCAGCTGGCCGGCAAGGGCAAGGTCGCCGAGTTCGAGGGCGACCTCACCTCGATCAACGGCCGGGACCGCTCCGAGGCCTTCGCCTCCTGCATGAAGCAGAACTTCCCGGGCATCACGTTCTACCCGCTGGTGACCAACTGGGACGGCTCGATCGCCTCCAGCAAGCTGCAGACCCTGCTCGCCCAGCACCCCGACATCAACGGCCTCTACATGCAGGCCGGCGGGGTGTTCCTGCAGCCCACCCTGGCCCTGCTGCAGCAGAAGGGCCTGCTCAAGCCGGCCGGCACCGCCGGGCACATCGCCATCATCTCCAACGACGGCATCCCGGCCGAGTTCGACGCCATCCGCAAGGGCCAGATCGACGCGACCATCTCCCAGCCCGCCGACCTCTACGCCAAGTACGCGTTGTACTACGCGGAGGCCGCGGTCCAGGGCAAGACCTTCGCGCCCGGCCCGACCGACCACGGCTCGACCATCATCCAGCTGCCCAACGGCCTGGAGGACCAGCTGCCGGCCCCGCTGGTGACCAAGACGAACGTCGACGACAAGACGCTGTGGGGCAACAACATCGGCAAGTGACCGGCACCTCGCAGCACCCAGCGAAAGGACGGCAACCCCCGTGCCCCAGCCAGACCTGGAGCCAGAACCGGAGCTCCCGGCCCCCGTCGTCGAGGCCACCGGGATCTCCAAGCGCTACGGCGCCACCGTCGCGCTCCACGAGGCCCGGATCACCGTACAACCGGGCGAGTCGCACGCCCTGGTGGGCCGGAACGGGGCCGGCAAGTCGACGCTGGTCTCCGTCCTCACCGGAATGCAGCGCCCCGACAGCGGCAGCCTGCGCTTCCACGGCGAACCCGCCCCGGCCCCCGGCGACACCGACGCCTGGCGGGCCCGGGTGGCCTGCGTCTACCAGCACTCCACCATCCTCCCGGACCTCAGCGTCGCCGAGAATCTGTTCCTCAATCGGCAGAGCCTCTCCGCCCCGCGCCCCATCCGCTGGCGCGAGCTGCGCCGCCGCGCCGCCGAGCTGCTCACCGAGTACGGCGTCGACATCGACCCGTCCCGGCGGGCCCGGGAGCTCACGGTGGAGCAGCGGCAGTTCGTGGAGATCGCCCGGGCGCTGTCCTTCGGCGCCCGGTTCATCGTCCTGGACGAGCCCACGGCCAAGCTGGACGCCAAGGGCATCGACCGGCTGTTCGGCAAGCTCCGCGAGCTCCAGCGGCGGGGCGTGGCCTTCCTATTCATCTCGCACCACCTCGCCGAGGTGTTCGAGCTGTGCACCACGGTCACCGTCTACCGGGACGCCCGCCACATCCTCACCACCGAGGTGGCCGGACTCAGCCCCGACGCTCTGGTGGAGGCGATGACCGGTGAGCAGGCCGCTCCGGCGGTCACCCCCGCCGCCGCGGCCAGGGCCGCCGGAGGCGAAGAACTCCTTCGGGTCACCGGCCTCACCCTGTCCGGCTCCTTCCAGGACATCAGCCTCAGCCTGCACGCCGGCGAGGTGCTCGGCCTGGCCGGCGGCGCGGCCAGCGGCAACGTCCGGCTCGGCGAGACCCTCGCCGGGCTGCACCGGGCCAGGTCCGGCCTGATCGAGGTCGCCGGGCGGACGGTGCGGGGCGGGGACGTTCCCTCCGCGCTGGCCGCCGGGGTCGGCCTGGTCCCCGAGGACCGCCGGGCCCAGGGCCTGGTGCTGCAGCGCAGCGTGGCGGAGAACGCCACCCTGACGGTCAGTGACCAGCTCGGCCCCTACGGCACCGTGCTGCCGTCGCGGACCAGGGCCTTCGCCCAGCGGATGGTCAAGGACCTGGACATCAAGACGCCCAGGTCGGACACTCCGGTCTCGGCGCTGTCCGGCGGCAACCAGCAGAAGGTGGTGGTGGCCAGGGCGCTGGCCACCGATCCGCAGGTCCTGGTGGCGATCCGGCCCACCAACGGGGTCGATGTGAAGTCCAAGGAGTTCCTGCTCGCCAGGATCCGCCGGGTGGCCGACGAGGGCCGGGCGGCGCTGGTGGTCTCGGACGAGCTGGACGACCTGCGCGGCTGCGACCGGGTGGTGGCCATGTTCCACGGCGGGGTGGTCGCCGAGTTCGGTCCCGACTGGACCGACGAGCAGCTGGTAGCCGCCATGGAGGGCATCGCCGCCGCTGCAGAGCAGGGCGGGAACCGCAACGAACGCGAGAGGGAGAACGACGATGTCCAGCAGCAGTGACCTCGCACCGCAGGCGGAGGCGGCGGCCGCCACGGCCCTGAGCGCGCCGCCCGCCGATCCGGGGTCCGCCCGGGACGGCTTCTCCTTCGCCCGCTACCGGGAGCTGTCGCTGATCCCGGTGCTGCTGGTGATGTGCGTGATCGGCTTCATCGTCTCGCCCGCGTTCCTGACCTCGGCCAATCTGCTCGGGGTGGCCCAGCAGGCGACCGAGCTGAGCCTGCTGGTGCTGGCCGAGGCGCTGATCCTGATCTCCGGCCGGATGGACCTGTCGCTGGAGTCGACCATCGGCGTCGCCCCGGTGATCGCGGTCTGGCTGGTGCTGCCCCAGCACGGCGGCCGCTTCCAGGGCCTGGCCCTGCTGCCGACCTGGACCGCGATCCCGCTCTGCCTGGTGGTGGGCGCGCTGATCGGGGCGCTGAACGGATTCCTGATCCTGAAGCTGCGGCTGAACGGTTTCATCGTCACCCTCGGGGCGCTGACCATGCTCCGCGGGCTGCAGATCGCGGTCTCCCGGGGCCAGTCCATCGTGGAGCTCCCCAGCTCCTTCACCTATCTGGGCCGGGCCTCCTGGCTGGGGGCGCCGGCCTCGATCTGGATCTGCGCGCTGCTGTTCCTGGTCGGCGGCCTGGCCATGGGCTGGCTCAGGCACGGCCGGGCCCTGTACGCCATCGGCGGCAACACCGAGGCGGCCCGTACCGCCGGCATCAGGGTGGACCGGGCGGTGTGGTCGGTACTGGTCATCGGAGGAGTGCTGGCCGCTTTCGCCGGTATCCTCTACACCGGCCACTACGGCTCGATCTCGGCGGACCAGGGCAGCGGCTGGATCTTCCAGGTCTTCGCGGCGACGGTGATCGGCGGGGTCAGCCTCAACGGCGGCCGAGGCACCCTGTTCGGCGCGCTGACCGGGGTGCTCACCCTGCAGTTGGTGGTCAATGTGATGACCCTGGCCGGGGTGCCCCCGCTGTGGAACCAGTTCCTGAACGGCGCGATCATCATCCTCGCGCTGATCATCTCCCGCTTCGCCGCCGGCGAGCAGCAGGAGTAGTACCGACCGACCCGAGGAGTGCCATGGCCGTCACCGACGAGGCGATCGCCCGGATCAAGGAGATGATCGTCTCCGGCCTGCTGCCGGCCGGCGCACGGCTGCCGCGCGAGGAGGACCTGGCGGTCCAGCTCGGCATCTCCCGCAACTCGCTGCGCGAGGCGGTCAGGGCACTCACCGCGATGCGGATCCTGATCAGCAGGCAGGGCGACGGGACCTACGTCTCCAGCCTGGAGCCGCATCTGCTGCTGGAGGAGCTGTCCTTCGTCGCGGACGTCTCCCACGGCGACTCGGCCGCCCAACTCCTGGAGGTACGACGGCTGCTGGAGCCGCAGGCGACCGCACTGGCGGCGAACCGGATCACCGACCAGGGTCTGGCCGCGCTGCGGGTCATCCTGGAGAGCAGCATGAAGGCCGACAGCGTGGAGACCTTCATCGAATGGGACATCGCCTTCCACCGGGCCATCGTCGACACCATCGGCAACCCGGTGCTGTCCCTGCTGCTGGACACCCTCTCCACGCACACCCAGCGGGTCCGCATCGTCCGCGGCGCCCACCTCGCCACCGCGCTGGAGTCGGTCCACCGCGAGCACGAGTCCATCCTGCGCGCCCTGGAGGCCCATGACGGCCAACTCGCGGCCTCCGCCGCCATGCTGCACGTCTCCGCGGTGGAGCAGTGGCTCCAGGCGCGCACCACGGATCTGCTGGCCGGCGGTCAGTAGGAAGTTCAGTAGGAAGTTCAGTAGGCGACCCCCACCGCCTGCTTGAGCGTGGCCCGGTCGTCCAGGGCGGCGAGCATGGCGTGGGCCACGTCCGCCCGGGAGATCGACCAGCCCTTGGGCACCCCGGCGCCGACGATCCGGCGGTAGACCCCCGTCAGCGGGGCGTCCTTGAGCTGGGGCGGCCGGAACGCGGTCCACTCCAGGTCGCTGGCGCCCAGCGCCGCCTCCATGTCGGCGAGGTCCGCGTAGACGCCCTTGAGGACCAGGCGGACCATCGGGGTGGCGACGTAGCGCATCAGCAGCGCGTCGTGCTCCGGGATCGGGAAGAGCGGCGCGGCGCTGATCACCACGATGCGCCGCACCTCGGCGGCGTCCATGGCCTGGATGATCGCCCCGGTGGCGGCCCCGGCGATGCCGGCCTGCTTGCGCCCGCGCGGCCCGAGGCCGGACAGTACCGCGTCCCGCCCGGTGAGGTGCGGGATCAGCGCCCAGGCGTCGGTGACGTCGGCGGTGACGATCCGGAGCCCGGGGTCGACCAGCGGCAGCCTGGCCTTCTCCCGGACCACGGCGGTGACCTCGTGCCCGGCGTCCAGGGCCTGTCGGACGATCTGTCCGCCGACCCCGCCGGTGGCACCGAAGACGGTGAGTTTCACTTGGTTTCTCCTCGGTTGGTGAGCATTCACTCCTCTGACGCCCGGGCCCCTGAGAGTGTGACCGCCCCGCTGTGCTCAAGCGTTGATCACTGGAAATGAGAGCGCTCTCAATACCTCTTGACGGACAATCAGCGGCCGTGCTGCTGGTAAAACTTCCCAACACCCGCACTGAGCTGGGCGGATACCCGTTACAACGGTCGGTTTTCCGACCCAAATTGGCCCAGACCATTGACGTGGCCATGTGACATGAGTTCAATCATGCTCTGAGCACAGTCGCTGAGAGAGCGCTCACTGAGTTCACTTCCTGAACGTTTGGCCCGCCCGGGCAGACACCCCCACCATCCTCGGGCGCGCACCCCCACTGTCCCCAGGAGGACACCCCCATGCTCAGGTTCAGCATGCCCAGAACCCGATCAGCCGTCGCCGCCGCCCTCGTCCCGCTGGCCGCAGCGGGACTGGTGCTCAGCGGCAGCGGCGCCGCCCACGCGGCCGCCAACGCCGGCCCCGGCTTCCCGGCGCACTACGCCGCGCCCTACGTGGAGACCTGGAACTCCCCCTCCGCCATGGCCTCTGCCGAGTCCGCCACTGGCCTCAAGTACTTCACCCTGGCGTTCGTCATCGCCGGCAGCGGCTGTACGCCGACCTTCAACGGCAGCACGTCCATCTCCGACGCCGGCTGGACCGGCGCCATCAACACCCTGCGGGCCTCCGGCGGCGACGTCATCGCCTCCTTCGGCGGAGCGTCGGGCACCGAGCTGGCCCAGGCCTGCACCACGGTCTCCTCGCTGCAGGCCGCGTACAAGACCGTCATCGACACCCTCAACCTGACCCGGGTCGACCTGGACGTCGAGGGCTCCACGCTGGACGACACCGCCGCCAACGACCGCCGCAACCAGGCGCTGGCCAACCTGCAGACCCAGTACGCCGCGGCCGGCAAGACGCTCTCCGTCGACTACACCCTCCCGGTGGACCCGACCGGCCTGCTGTCCAACTCGCTCAGCCTGCTGAACAACGCGAAGAGCCACAACCTCAACGTCAACCTGGTCAACATCATGACCATGGACTACGGGCCCAACGAGGACATGGGCGCGGCCGCGATCAGCGCCGCCAACGCGCTGCACGGCCAGCTCGGCGCGATCTGGACCAGCAAGACCTCCGCCCAGCTCTGGGCCATGGAGGGCAACACCCCGATGCTCGGCGTCAACGACTCCACCAACGAGGTGTTCAGCACCTCCAACGCGTCCAGCCTGGAGAGCTTCGCCGCCTCCAACGGCATCCAGGAGCTGGCCTACTGGTCCCTGGGCCGTGACAAGGCCTGCGCCGTGCTCGGCACCTACTCCGACACCTGCAGCGGCACCTCGCAGAGCACGTACCAGTTCGCGAGCATCTTCAACGCCCTGACCGGCAACAGTGGCGGCGGCGGTGGCGGCACGACGCCGACCGGCGCGATCACCGGCTACGGCGGCAAGTGCGTGGACGTCGCCGCCGCCAGCAGCGCCAACGGCACCGCCGTCCAGCTCTACGACTGCAACGGCACCAGCGCGCAGAGCTGGACCGTCGCCTCCAACGGCTCGCTGCAGGCCCTCGGCAAGTGCATGGACCTCACCTCGGCCGGCACCGCCAACGGCACCCAGGTCCAACTCTACGACTGCAACGGCACCGGCGCCCAGCAGTGGCAGCACCAGAGCAACGGCGAACTGGTCAACCCGGCCTCGGGCAAGTGCCTGGACGCCACCGGCCCCAGCTCGGCCAACGGCACCCGGCTGCAGATCTGGACCTGCGCCGACAGCGCCAACCAGCAGTGGACCCTGCCGAGCTGACACACCGTCCGCCCGAACCCGTACGCCTGAACTCGTCGTCATCCTGACGACCGCATGGAGGCACCCATGAGAACAGCCCAGAAGGCGGGAGCGGCGATCGCCGCCTCCGCCCTGGTCGCCGGAGGACTGACCGTCGCCCTCGCCCCGTCCGCGAATGCGGCGGCGACTGTCAGCTCCGGCACCACGTACACCGTCACCAACGCCAACAGCGGCAAGTGCGTCGACGCCGCTGCCGCCGCCACCGCCAACGGCACCGCCGTCCAGCAGTACACCTGCAACGGCACCACCGCCCAGCAGTGGGTCTTCACCGCCACCAGCGGCGGCTACTACCAGGTCGGCGCCGCCAACAGCTCCGCGCAGGCGTGGGACGTCACCAATGTCTCCACCGCCGACAGCGCGTTGATCCAGCTGTGGACCTACGGCGGCGGCAACAACCAGCAGTGGCTCCCGGTCGCCGAGGCGAGCGGCAGCTACCACTTCGTCAACCGCAACAGCGGCAAGTGCCTGGACACCCCGTCGGCCTCCACCGCCGACGCCGTCCAGCTGCAGCAGTACACCTGCAACGGCACCGCCGCCCAGTCGTTCAACCTCTCCACCACCGCCGGTGGCGGGACGACGACACCGCCGGCCGGCACCCCCGACTTTGGCTCCAACGTGCTGACCTTCGACCCGTCGGAGTCCAGCGCCACCATCCAGAGCCAGATCAACGCGGTCTACAACACCCAGCAGAGCAACCAGTTCGGCACCCAGCGCTACGCCCTGCTGTTCAAGCCCGGCTCGTACAACGTCAGTGTCCCGGTGGGCTTCTACACCCAGGTGCTCGGCCTCGGCCAGAACCCCAACCAGGTCACCATCACCGGCGGCGGCGTCAACGCCGACGCCCAGTGGTTCAGCGGCAACGCCACCCAGAACTTCTGGCGCTCCGTCGAGAACCTCACCGACAGCCCGTCCAGCGGGACGGTCAAGTGGGCCGTCTCGCAGGCCTCGCCGATGCGCCGGGTGCACGTCACCGGCAACATGGTGCTGGACGACAACGGCGGCTGGTCCAGCGGCGGTTCGCTGAGCGACTCGCAGATCAACGGGCAGGTCAACTCCGGCAGCCAGCAGCAGTGGCTGTCGCGCAACAGCTCCTGGGGCAGCTGGACCGGTTCCAACTGGAACATGGTCTTCGTCGGCGACACCAACGCGCCGTCGAACAGCTTCCCCAGCCCGCCCTACACCACGGTGGCACAGACCCCGACCATCGCCGAGAAGCCGTACCTCTACGTCGACTCCTCCGGCAACTACCAGGTCTTCGTTCCCAGCGACCGGACCAACAGCAGCGGCAGCACCTGGTCCGCCACCGGCAACACCGCCGGCACCTCACTGCCGATCAGCCAGTTCTACATCGCCAAGCCGACCGACACCGCGGCGACCATCAACGCGGCGCTGACGGCGGGTCAGAACCTGCTGTTCACCCCGGGCGTCTACCACCTCACCGACACCATCAGGGTGACCCGGGCCGACACCGTCGTGCTGGGCCTCGGCCTGGCCACGCTGGAGGCCGACAACGGCGTCACCGCGATGTCCACCGCCGACGTCAGCGGCGTCCGCATCGGCGGGCTGCTGTTCGACGCCGGGACCACCAACTCGCCGGTGCTGCTGCAGGTCGGCCCGACCGGATCGAGCGCCGACCACAGCGCCGACCCGACCGTGCTGTCCGACGTCTTCGCCCGCATCGGCGGCGCGGCCGTCGGCAAGGCGACCGTCAGCGTGCAGGTCAACAGCAACAACGTGATCGGCGACGACTTCTGGCTATGGCGCGCCGACCACGGCAGCGGCGTCGGCTGGACCTCCAACACCGCGCAGAACGGCCTGGTCGTCAACGGCGCCAACGTCACCATGTACGGACTGGCGGCCGAGCACTACCAGCAGTACGCGGTGCTGTGGAACGGCAACGGGGGCAGGACCTACTTCCTGCAGAACGAGCTCCCGTACGACCCGCCGAACCAGGCGAGCTGGATGAACGGCAGCACCAACGGCTACGCCGCCTACAAGGTGGCCGCCGGAGTCACCAGCCATGAGGCCTGGGGGCTGGGCGTGTACTGCTACTTCAGCACCAACTCCTCGGTCGTGGCCGACCACGCCATGGAGGTGCCGCAGGTCTCCGGCGTGAAGCTGCACGACATGGTCACCGTGGCGCTCGGCGGCGTGGGAACCATCAGCCATATCGTCAACAGCAGCGGAGGCCCGTCCAACTCCTCCAACAACGTGGCGGACCTGGTCAGCTACCCGTAGCAGCCGCCCGGTCCACCTCACCGCTCCGCCCCGCCAGGGTCCGCTCCCCGGCGGGGCGGACCCGTTCCAGGCCGAAGACCGGAAACAGCGACAGGTCCTGGAACGCGCTGATCCGCCTTACCGAGCCGCCGTCCTGATCCAGCGTCAGTACCTGGATCGAGTGCGCGTGCAGCCCGCCGTCCGGCTCCAACCGGTAGGTCGCCAGCGCCGGCTGCCCGTTGGCGGCGGTCTGCACGGCCCGGATCCGCCCCGAGGTGATCAGGACCCGGGTGGCCAGGAACCGCACGGCCGCGTCCCGTCCACTGAACCAGTCCGGGTGCGGCGGCATCTCCAGCACCACGTCCTGCGTCAGCAGCCTGCTGATCGCGCCCATGTCCCCGGCCTCGAACGCGGCGGCATAGCGGTCCAGCAGCGCCCGACGGCGCGGATCGCGCGGCTCCCGCACCGTCTCCTCCGCGAGCGCGGCCTGGTCGATCTGCGCCCGGGCCCGCTGCAGCAGGCTGTTGACGGCGAAGACCGACACCCCCAGCAACTCGGCCACCTCGGCCGCCCTCCAGTCCAGCACCTCACGCAGGATCAGCACCGCCCGCTGACGCGGCGGCAGAAACTGCAGTGCCGCCACGAGCGCCAACCGCACCCCGGCGCGGGACGCCACGACAGCGGCGGGGTCGGCGGGGTCACTGCCGCCGAAGCCGGTCCCGGCCCCGACCCCGGAGCCGAACCCGAGCAGCGCGTCCGGGATCGGCTGCAGCCAGGGCACCTCCGGCAGCGGCCGCCGCAACGGCCCCTCCAGCGCATCGTTGGCCGTCGTCCCCAGCCCGGACGGCATCGGCCGACGACTGCGGCCCTCCAGGGCGCGCAGACAGGCGTTGGTCGCGATCCGGTACAGCCAGGTCCGCAGCGACGACCGGCCCTCGAAACGCCCGAACGAGTTCCAGGCCCGCAACATGGTCTCCTGCAGCAGGTCCTCGGCATCGTGCACCGAGCCCAGCATCCGGTAGCAGTGGGCCAGCAGCTCCCGCCGGAACGGATCGGTGAGCCGGACGAAGTCCTCGCTGCGCTCCACGGTGTCCGCCATCGCCATCCCCGCTCCTCGGTTGTCCTCAGTGTGTCGTGCCGTGTCGCCTCTCGATGAGTACTGATCCGCGCGATGAGCAGAACTCATCGGTGAATCGGGCCGGCGCCCCGGATCGGTACCGGGTGATTCCCACTCGTCCCCGTTCCCGCCACTCGCTCCGAGGAGCAGCCTGCATGTCCGCCACCGTCAGCACGCCCCAGCAGCGCTGGGTCCTCGCCCTGGCCTCCACCGCCTCCTTCATGATCGCCCTGGACGGCACCGTGGTCGCCACCGCGCTCAGCACGATCCGACGCGACCTCGGCGCGTCCCTGGAGACCCTCCAGTGGACCGTCAGCGCCTATGTCCTCAGCTTCGCCGTGCTGCTGCTCACCGGCGCCGCACTCGGGGACCGCTTCGGCCGCCGCCGCATGCTCGTCCTCGGCCTCGGCCTGTTCACCGCCGCCTCCGCCGCCTGCGCGCTGGCGCCCGGAATCGGCGCGCTCATCGCCGCCCGCGCGGTCCAGGGCGCGGGGGCGGCGCTGGCGCTGCCGCTGGCGATGACCCACATCAGCGCCGCGTTCCCGCCCCGGCAGCGGGGACGGGCCCTCGGCCTCTTCAGCGGGATCACCGGCCTGGCCACCTTCAGCGGCCCCTTCGTCGGCGGGGCGGTCGCACAGGGGCTGGCCTGGCAGTGGATCTTCTGGATCAACATCCCGATCGGCCTGCTCGCCATGGTCCTGGTCCGGCTGCGCCTGGACGAGAGCACCGGCCCCACCGTCCGCTTCGACACCGCCGGCGTCGCCCTCGCGACCGGCGGAGGGCTCGGCCTGGTCTGGGCCCTGGTCCGGGGCAACGACGCGGGCTGGGGCAGCACGGAGGTGCTGAGCGCGCTCGTCGCGGGGGCGGCGCTGACGGTCGGCTTCGTACGCTGGGAGCTGCGCACCGCCGCCCCGATGCTGCCCATGCGCCTCTTCCGCAACCGCACCTTCGCCGCCGCCAACGTGTCCGGCTTCTGCCTGACCGCGAGCCTCTACGGCACCCTGTTCTTCCTCGCCCAGTACCTCCAGACCGCCCTCGGCAACGGACCGCTCGCCGCAGGCCTGCGGTTGATGACCTGGACCGGGATCCTGATGATCTGCGCCCCCGTCGCCGGCACCCTCGCCGACCGCCTCGGCGAACGGCCCCTGCTGGTCACCGGGATGCTGCTGCAGGCAGCGGGCGGCGCCTGGCTCGCCCTGGCAGCGACCCCCTCACTCCCCTACGACCGGCTGATCGCGCCCCTGGTGATCAGCGGCACCGGCATCTCCATGGCCATGCCCTCCGCCCAGAAGGCGGTCGTCGGCGCCGTCGCCCCGACCGAGATCGGCCAGGCCTCCGGCGCCTTCAACATGCTCCGCCAACTCGGCGCCGCCTTCGGCGTCGCCCTCTGCGCCGCCGTCTTCACCACCCACGGCTCCTACACCTCGGCCCCCGCCTTCACCAACGGCTTCACCGCAGCCATGTGGGCAACCGCCGGCCTCGCCCTGGCGGGCGCCCTCGCGGCAACAGCCGTACGACGAGCCCCGACGGAGAACCCCGGAGCGGAGAACGCTCCGGCCCGACGGGAGGTGGAGGTCGGGGGCTGAGCCGCCCTCACGCCCCGAACCAGTGCCAGAACACCCCCACCGAGATCGCCATCCCCACCAGCATCGCCCGCACCCCCGTCCGGCCAGGTCGGCGGTAGGCGGTCGGGCGTGGGGGCGGGAGGGGGCGGGCGACCTTCGTCGAGGCGGGGGCGGAGTCGAGCTTGGCGAGGGCCGCGCGGGAGCGCCACTCGGGCGAAGGATTCCGGTGGAGCGTCACCCGCCAGGGGCGGTCGGGGTCGTGGTCGACGACCACGACGCAGCCTGCCCGGTAGGCGTCCATGTCCATGAGGTTGACGGTGGCGTGCATCTCGACCCGGTAGCCGGGGCGGCCGTCGGGGACGACCGTGAGGTCGAGGAGCAGCGGCAGGTCGGGGCCCTCGCCGACGGCGCGGGACATCTCGATCCGGGCGAGCGCGGGCACCTGCGGGGCCGCCTCGATCTTCGCCCGCTCGGCGCGCTCCGCCAGCCGCTCGGCCTTCGGCCGGCTCCCCATCACGGCGGCGAAGCCGATCAGCCCGGTCCACGGGGCCAGGTTGATGCTCAGCACGAACAGCAGCACGCTGTCGGAGAAGGCCGGGTCGGTGAGATGGATCGCCCCGGCGGCCACCCCGCCGATCTCGACGCCGAGCAGGGCACAGCACAGCAGCCCGAACCAGTACACAGTCGTCCCCCCGCCCGGAGTGTCCGGGTCGGCCACGAGGCCCGGCACTCGCCGGGCAGGTCCAGTGTGGCGGAGCCCGCGCCACGGTGTCAGATGAACACTGGGCGAGCGCTACCATCGTCGGCAATGCCCGGGGGTAGCGCAGAGGCAGGCGCATCCCCGTCGCAATGGGACCACGCCGGTTCGAATCCGGTCCCCCGGGCAGTTGGCAGTTGCCAGTTCACAGTTGGATCCGGCCCCGTAGCGCAGAGGCAGTCGCATCCCCTTGGCATGGGGGACCACGCCGGTTCGAATCCGGTCGGGACCACAGGAAGCGAAACGGGGGGCGGCACCTTGGCGGATGACATCCCGCTCACCGATGCCGAGTTGGACGCGTTCACCCGTACCGTCGGCCGCCTGCGGGCGCTGCCCGCCACCGATCCGGTGCGGCTCCGTGCCGAGCGGGTTGCGGAGTCGTTCGCCCGGGACGGGCAGCAGCAGCGCCGTCGGGCCCGCCGGGCGGAGAACGCCGAGGCGGACGCGGCGGTGGTCCGGGCCACCGCGACCGGGGGCGGGGAACGGCGCGAGGACGCACCGCTGGTACCCCCCGCCCGGGACGGCGACTGCGACAGCACCGTCGTAGGCACCTACCGTCGACCGCGTCGCTGCTACATATGCAAGGAGACCTACACCCTCGCCGATGCCTTCTACCACCTCCTCTGCCCGACCTGCGCGGCGGAGAACCTGAGCCGCCGCGAGGCGCGGGCCGACCTGCGGGGGCGGCGGGCGGTGCTGACCGGTGGGCGGGTGAAGATCGGGTTCCAGCTGGCGCTGATGCTGTTGCGTGACGGGGCCGAACTCCTGGTCACCAGCCGCTTCCCCAAGGACACGGTCCGTCGTTTCCGGGCCGCGCCCGGGAGCGGCGCGTGGCTGCATCGCCTGACCGTCGTCGGCATCGATCTGCGCGACCCGCGCCAGGTGCTCGGCCTGTGCGAGCAACTGCGCGCCGAAGGGCGGCCGTTGGACATCCTGGTGAACAACGCCGCGCAGACCGTACGCCGCCCGCCCGGCGCCTACGCCGTGCTGGCGGCCGGGGAGCGGGAGGCTTTGCCCGATGACACGTCGCAAACGCAGCAACGGCTGCTGGAGGCACCCGGCTTCCGCACCGGTCAGGAGCTGGCGCCCGCCGGCGCCGCCGGGCCCTCGTCCGCCCTCGCGCTGCTCACCGACGAGGCCGGGCTGCTGCCCGACACCGCGCCGGAGAACTCCTGGTCCGCCCGGCTGGGCGGGCTGGACCCGGCCGAGCTGCTGGAGACCCAGCTGGTCAATGCCGTGACGCCGACGCTGCTCTGCGACCGGCTGCTGCCGCTGCTGCTGGCCTCACCCCACCCCCGCCGCTACATCGTCAATGTCACAGCCGTCGAGGGCCGCTTCTCGGTCCGCAACAAGACCGCAGGACACCCGCACACCAACATGGCCAAGGCCGCCCTCAACATGCTCACCCGCACCAGTGCCGAGGAACTCGCCGCCCAGGGGGTGCATCTCAGCAACGTCGACACGGGCTGGATAACCGACGAGAACCCGGCGCCCAAGAAGGCCCGGATCGCCGACCAGGGCTTCCGCACCCCGCTCGACATCGTGGACGGAGCAGCCAGGATCTACGACCCGATCGTGCGCGGTGAGGCCGGGCACCCGGTGTCCGGCGTCTTCCTCAAGGACTACCGCGTCGCCGATTGGTGAGGATGACGCGGCATCAGCGCGAACGTCTCGATCCAGTACCGCTGGTGCTCGTCCGACGCCCCCACCAGATACGTCGACCTGAGCTTGGGCGGCAGCCAGGCCACCAGCCGGGCTATCAGCGCCTGGTGTCTCCGTAGCTGGGACAACTCGGCGTTGGAGATCACCTGGTGCACCGTGTCGCTGTCATTGGTCCCCTCGCTGGACGCCTCCGCCGCCCGGCGCAGCCGCTG
This sequence comes from Streptomyces sp. 846.5, assembly GCF_004365705.1. Taxonomy (NCBI): domain Bacteria; kingdom Bacillati; phylum Actinomycetota; class Actinomycetes; order Kitasatosporales; family Streptomycetaceae; genus Streptomyces; species Streptomyces sp. 846.5. The sequence continues at coordinate 5,702,595 of NZ_SOBN01000001.1, read as the reverse complement.
CTCCCAGCCGGCCGGGTCGGCTGCCAGCTCGCGGAGCCCGGTCACCGGTCGGCGTTCCAGCCGCTCCACCAACGAGGTGAGCGGGACCGGCGCGTACTCGCCGTCCCCCAGGTAGATCGTCCCGATCTGCAGCGGCAGGCCCTTGCTGTGCAGCTTGATCAGCCGTTCCAGGGTGCGCTTGGTGATCCAGGCCCGGCCGTCCTCGTCGATGTCGTTCTTCCACCACTCCAGCACGGTCTCCGCGACCGCGCCGTACCGCGCGATCAGCCATTCGTTGGCGGGGATGTCGGCCGGGTCGACGACCAGCGAGGCGGTGAACCGCGTCGCCTGGGCGATGTTGTTCCGGGCCACCTGGAGCTTGCGGCCCAGGTGGTACGGCGGGTTCTGCAGGGCGATCTGGGCTCGCAGCCCGCCGATGCGCTGTCCGGCCAGCGACCACTCCTGGGTGATCTCCATCAGCTTGGCGAAGGCGGCCTTGTCCTTGGCGCGGTTGTACTCGTCCCAGACCACGGCCTTGGGGCCGTCGCCGGTGAAGTGCACGGCGAGCAGGTTGTCCAGCGAACCGTCCGGGGTCGGGACCGGGGCGCACAGGTCCTCGACGTTGGTGACTGGCATGGAGTAGTACAGCGGCTCGCGGCCCAGCTCCTCCCGGACCAGCTGCCGGACGATCTCCGTCTTGCCGCAGCCGGGCGGGCCCTGGAGCAGCACCGTCCAGCGGTTGCGGAGCGCGGCGCGGACGACCCGGCGCACCGGGTCCGGCACCTGGGCGGGGTTGGCGACGCCCAGGGCGGCGGCGATCCGGTCCAGGATCTCGCCGGTGCGGCTGGGGTGCGGCTTGCCGTCGTCGGCCAGGCCGGGTTCGGCCAGCCGCAGCCGCTCGCCGTTGATCAACGGCAGGCCCCAGACCAGCGGGAATCCCTCCCCGGCATTGGCCAGGATGTGCTCCAGGGTGCGCGGGGACAACAGCTCCCGCACAGCCGGGGTCTGCGCGGCCCAGAGCCGGAACAGCGGCCGCAGGTCCCACTCGGGGAAGCGGGCGCTGAGCTCGGCCCGCCAGGCGGTGTCGTTGGCCGTGATCCGCACCGTGACCATGCGGTCCAGGATCGCCAGGTCGCTCCGCCTGGCGGCGGTCTCGGCCAGCGACTCGTTGTCGGTGAGGAAGACCCCGACGCAGCCCAGTTCGCGAAGGTCGAACTCGCCCAGGGTCCAGTTGCAGGCGATCTGCATCAGCTGCGACTGGATCGACTCCCCGGCCTGCAGCGAGTCGTCGATCAGCAGCACGAACCGCTTCCCGGGCCGGAGCTGACGCATCACCAGCTGACGCAGCACCAGTTCACCGCTGGCCGCGTCGCGCACCGGGGCATTGGCGAGCAGGTCGTCGGGGGTGAGGTTGGCGGCGGGGACGAAGACCAACTCGGTGTCGGGATGGCTCCGGGCGATGTGCGAGAAGAAGGTCGCGGTCTTGCCGATGCCGTGCTCGCCGAAGACCTGGCCGGTCTGGCCGAGGTCGATCATCGCATCGATGAACTGCTCCAGCGGGGAGAGCTCCCGAACGACGGCGTCCACCGTCGTGCTGTGCTGGTTCACTGCTCTCCTGTCGTAACGCGATGGCAGGCCATGGCGGGGGTGTGGGTCTCGGGCCAGTCGTCGCCGCCCTCGGTGATCAGCCAGATCCACTTGTCGGGTTCGGCCGGGGTGATGTGCGGGGCGTAGCCGTCGGTCAGCATGACCACGGCGTCGGGGCGCTCCTCGAAGCGCCGCCCGTCGACCTCCGAGCGGCCCTCCAGGTAGTCGGCGACGACCTGGAAGCTGGTGCCGCCTCCGCCGCGCACCCGCTCACCCGGCCGGAAGGGCATCACCGCGCCGTCAAACGACAACCAGTGCGCCTCCACCCCGTCGATCTGGCCCACCAGTTCGGTCAGCCAGTGCACCACCGAGTCGGGCATCGACCCCGAGGTGTCGTAGGCGATGGCCAGCACCTTGTCCCGGACCGGACCGCGCCGGGAGAGCATCGGGTCGTGGCCCAGGGCGGCGAGGATCGCCCCGCGCTTCTTGGGGTAGACCAGCCGCTCGCCCTCGCGCAGCCGGGACGCCAGGACGTCCACCAGCCAGCGCTGCCACCAGTCGACCCGCCGGGTCCGCACCGTCTCCCCGCGCAGCGCGCCGGCGCCGATCCGGCCCCAGACCCGGGACGCGTTGGCGGAGCCGTCCTCGCTGCGGCCCATCAGGTCCACCAACTCGTCCTCGGCGACCCGGTTGCCGCGCCGAGCCGCGAGCAGGGCGTTGAGGAGGACGGACGACACGGCGGCGTCCACCGCCTCCTGGTCGCACGGCACCCCGCCCCCGCCCGTTCGGCCGTCGCCCGCTCTCCCGCCGCTGAGGTGGATGCAACGCGGCTGCGGGACCGGCGGGTTGCGCATCCGCTTGAGCTCGGAGTAGCAGCCGTGGTCGGTCCGGACGAACGCCGGATAGGGCAACGCCGCCAGCCCCTGCGCGTCGAGGTCGGCGACATAGCCCGCGTGCACGGTCCGCGGGTCGATGCCCACCGGGACGCCGTCCAGCAGCGGGAGCCGCTCGCGGCCCAGCCGAAGCAGCGCGACATGGTTGATGGTGACCTCGGCCGCCACCGCGAACACCGGGTCCTCGCGCAGTTCCGGCTCGGTGTAGAGGTGACGCTGGATCAGATGGCGGGCCTCGTGGAAGAGAACGAACTTGACCCCGTCCAGGCCGAGGCCGACGAAGAAGTCCGGGTTGTAGAGCAGCAGGCAGCTGCCGTCGCCGGAGGCCACCACGGCGGCGGTGTCCACGGCCGTGGTGGGCAGCTGGTGATGGCATTTGGCGTACAGCCAGGAGGCGACGGCGGACTCGGTCAGACCAAAGTCCAGCAGCGCGGCCTCCTTCAGCCCCCGGCCTCGGCGACGACGGCCGGCGCGGCCGGACGATAGTCGGCCAGGGCCCGGCGGTCGGTGGGGTCGACGACATGCAGTCGGGGGCGGTCGTAACTCATGGCCCAACCGCCCCTCCAACGGCTAGGGTCGGGGCCGACGGGGGCTGTAGCGCAGAGGCAGGCGCGCCTGACTCCGGATCAGGTATACGCGGGTTCGAATCCGGCCGGTCCCCGTCGTCCACGTCCTCCGGACCCAAACCGGGACTCGGCTCCGGATCTGGATCAGGACCTGCGATCGCACCGGCCGTGCTGATCAGCTCCGGCAGCGATCCGCTGAACGTCGGCAGCAGTTGGGCCAGCACCGCCCAGGCGTCGGCGTGCCCGCCCAGGTGCTCCCGCACCAGCGGGGCCAGTTCCTCCCGGAACTGACGGCCCGCCGGGAAGTGCGGTTGCGCGATCACACCCAGGGTCAGCAGGACGTCCCGGGCCGAGCTCCGCGCGATGTAGCTGTGCGGCTCCGCCAACACCCCGGCCTGCTGGAGCCGGTACCGGAACTTGCCATGGCTGCCGAACTGCTCGCGCAGCGACGACGGGCAGTTGACCTGGCAGGAGAGCGCCCAGCGCGCATAGCCCGGCAGCGGGTCGGCCAGGTCCGCCCGCGCCACCCGGTCCCACTCGTCGCGCGGCAGCGCCCCGGCGAACTTCCGGGCCCGGCGCAGCTTCCGGGCCTCGCCCGCGGCGCGCAGCGCAGGCAGCACCTGCTCGGCGGTCTGCCGGGACGGCAGGTCGAACTCCAACTCCATCTGCCCGTAGCTCTGACGCCGCTCGAGTATCGGCGACAGCGGCAGCCGCTCGGTCCGCCGGTCCCGGTCCGGCCCGAACGGGACGCCCTCGATGATGTCCCTGCGGATGGCGTCCCCCAGCTCGCGCACCTCGAACGCCACCGCGTTGAGCTCGGGCAGGTCGCAGGCCAGCACCCACAGCCACACGATGAGCGGCGGCTGACGCCCGTTCAGCAGTGCGCGCAACTCGCGCGGCGCCGACTGCTCGCTGCCGAGCTGCCCGATCCGGCCCAGCACCCGCTGCGCCTGGTCCGGACGCACCAGCTCCAGCAGGAAGGTCAGCTTCCGCCCGTCCGCAATCGTCAGCCCCACCCGAACCGCCCCCCTCGTCTCCCCTCCGTTCTCCCGAAGACTATCGACCGGGACTGACAACCCGCACCCGGGAATCGACGGCCCTGGTGCCGCCCTGCGCAACCGGACAAACCACCCCGAAACGGTGGCAAAATCTACGCCCGTAGCCAATGCGCGTAGACCATCCCCCACCGGGGACGATGTTCGGCCGAAACTCAGTGGCCGCAGTATTCCGAAGTGACATGCGCGGTTCACCGCAACAGCCCATGATGTGACCTGAATTCGGGTCAGTGCTCCCCCTGCACTGCCTCAGTGCATGCTCGGCCCCAGGTCTAGGAGGACCGTGTCCAGATCCCGCGCGCTGCTGGCTGCAACCGCCGCCGCAGCCACCGTCTGTGCCCTTGCTCTGGTTCCCACCAATGCAAGTGCGACCATCTCCGCCGACGTCGTCGTCAACGAGGTCTACGGCGGTGGCGGCAACTCCGGTGCCACCCTCACCAACGACTTCATAGAACTGCACAACAACGGCACCGCGGCGGTCGACCTCAGCGCGTGGTCGGTCCAGTACATCTCGGCCGCGCCCGGCGCGACCACGACCTGGCAGGTCACCCCGCTGACCGGCAGCATCGCGCCCGGCGGCTCGTACCTGGTCCAGGAAGCGGCGGGGACCGCGGGCACGGAGGCCCTGCCGACGCCGGACGCCACCGGCGCCATCAACATCAGCGGCACCAACGGCACCGTCGCACTGGTCAACTCCCAGACCGCACTGAGCTGCAAGACCGCGGCCGACTGCGCGGCCGACACCACCGTCCACGACCTGGTCGGCTACGGCACCGCCGTAGTCCACGAGGGCACCGCGGACGCTCCCGCCGCCAGCAACACCACCTCGGTCTCCCGCGACGCGAGCAGCACCGACACCGACCAGAACGGCGCAGACTTCACCGCCGGGACGCCGAGCCCGGTCAACTCCGGTTCGGCGAGCAGCAGCCCGTCCGCGTCGAGCTCCGCGTCCGCCTCGGCGAGCGCGTCCGCGACGGCGACGCCCGGCACTGTCCGGATCCACGACATCCAGGGCACCACCTGGCTCTCGCCGCTGAACGGACAGACCGTCAGCAACGTCCCCGGCATCGTCACCGCCGTGCGCGCCAGCGGCAGCACCAAGGGCTTCTGGATCCAGGACCCCAACCCCGACAGCAACCCCGCCACCAGCGAGGGCGTGTTCGTCTACACCGGCTCCACCCCCAGCGTGGCCGTGGGCGACTCGGTGCTGGTCTCCGCGAAGGTCTCCGACTACTACACGCTGGCCAGCGGCACCACCACCGCCAGCACCTCGAACCTCTCGGTGACCGAGCTCTCCGCTCCCACCGTCACTACCCTGAGCAGCGGCAACGCGCTGCCCGCTGCCATCGTGCTCGGCCCCGACACGATGCCCAGCACCTACGCGCCCAACCTCGGCGGCGGCACCATCGAGTCCACCCCGATCACCCCCACCCGCTCCGCGCTGGACTACTACGAGTCCATCGAGGGCATGCGCGTCGAGGTCGACGACGCCCGGGTGGTCGGCCCGTCCGACACCTACGGCGAGCAGTACGTCACCACCAAGCCCGGCGAGAAGGTCACCTACCGCGGCGGCACCGAGCTGACGGCCGAGAACGCCACCCCGGCGGGGCGCTTGGAGGTGGTGGCCGACAACGGCACCAACCCCGAGGTCAGCGTGGGTGACACCTTCACCGGCGCGACCATCGGCACCATCGACTACTCCACCTACGGCGGCTACCTGATCGCCGCCTCCACCCTGGGCACGGTCAAGTCGGGCGGCCTCGCCCCGGTCGCGGCCACGGCGGGCTCCGCCAAGGACCTCTCCATCGCCACCTACAACGTGGAGAACCTGGCGCCGCAGAACGCCGACAGCAAGTTCGCGGCACTGGCCCACGGCGTGGTCACCAACCTGGCCAAGCCCGACATCATCGCCCTGGAGGAGATCCAGGACAACAGCGGCGCCACCGACGACGGCACCGTCGCGGCCGACCAGACCATCGCCAAGCTCACCACCGCGATCGTCGCCGCCGGCGGCCCGCAGTACAGCTACCGCACCATCGACCCGGTCAACGACCAGGACGGCGGCCAGCCCGGCGGCAACATCCGGGTGGTCTACCTGTTCAACGCCGACCGCGTGCAGTTCGTCGACACCGGCCCCGCCACGGTGGACCGCTCCACCACCGGCACCCAGGTCTACAAGCTGCACGGCCAGCCCGCGCTGACCCTCTCCCCCGGTCGCGTCGACCCCTCCAGCGTCGCCTGGACCTCCAGCCGCAAGCCGCTGGTCGGCGAGTTCTCCTTCAAGGGCAAGCCGGTCTTCGTCATCGCCAACCACTTCGACGCCAAGCTCGGCGACCAGAACGCCGACGGCCGCTTCCAGTTCCCGCAGCAGACCTCGGCCCTGCAGCGCACGGCCCAGGCCCAGATCGTGCACGACTTCGTCCAGCAGATCCTGGCGATCGACAAGAAGGCCGACATCGTCGTCCTGGGCGACCTGAACGACTACCAGTTCAGCCCGTCCCTGACCCAGCTGCGTACCGGAACCGGCGACGGCTCCGGCACGTCGATCCTCACCGACCTGATCAGCACCCTGCCGCTGGACCAGCAGTACACCTACGACTACGACGGCATCTCCCAGGTGCTGGACCACATCCTGGTGACCTCGGGCGTCTCCAAGCCCGTCTACCAGGTGGTCCATGTGAACGCCGAGTTCGCCAACCACGCCAGCGACCACGACCCGCAGGAGGTCCAGTTCAGGCCGTGACCCGGCCGCGGTAACACAGCACAGGGCCCCCGTCCGCCGCTTCGTGCGGGTGGGGGCCCTGTGTTGCGGGCCGGTCAGCGCGGCCCTACGGTCGGAGTCGCGGTAACTGACCACCCATCAGCCGAGGCATTCACAACGGAGACCCTCTTGACGCAGCCTGGTGAGCGGAGCGCCGCGCGGACCGTGGTGCGGACATCCCGGGGAGCCGTCCGCGGCACGCCGGTCGAGGGCGGCGCCGTCGCCTTCAAGGGAATCCCGTACGCCGCACCGCCCTTCGGCGCGAACCGCTTCCGGCCGCCGCAGCCACCGGCGCCGTGGGAGGGGGAGCGCGACGCCACCGAATACGGGCCGACCGTGCCCAAGCCGCCCTACCCGGCGCCGTTGGACAGCCTGCTCCCCGAGGTCGACATCCCCGGCGAGGACTGCCTCAACCTCAATGTCTGGACTCCGGCCGAGGCGCTGACTCACGGCGGGTCCGGTGGCCGGCCGGTCATGGTCTGGCTGCACGGCGGGGGGTTCACCAACGGCTCGGGCTCCCTCCCCGGCTACGACGGCTCCCGCTTCGCCCGCGACGGCGTCGTCTGCGTCACCGTCAACTACCGCCTGGGCGTGGAGGGCTTCCTGTACCTCGGTGCGGACGACCCGGCGCCGTCCAACCTGGGCCTGCTCGACCAGATCGCCGCGCTGGAGTGGGTCCGGGACGACATCGCGGCCTTCGGCGGGGATCCCGGGCAAGTCACTCTCTTCGGCCAGTCGGCCGGGGCGATGAGCATCGGCACGCTGCTGGCCGTGCCCCGGGCGCGGGGGCTGTTCCGTCGCGCGATCCTGCAGAGCGGCGCCGCCCAGCACACCCTCTCCCTGGGCACGGCCGAGCTGGTGGGCCGTCATCTCGCCCAGCGGCTGGGCATTCCGGCCACCCGCGAGGCCTTCGCCGCCGTGCCGTCCGACCGGCTCCTCTCCGTCCAGCGGGGCCTGCGCGGCGAGATCGCGACCGATCCCGAACCGGCCAGGTGGGGTGAGGCGGCACGCAATCTGATGCCCCTGGAACCCGTGGTGGACGGGGAGTTGCTGCCCGTACCGCCGCTGGAGGCAGTGGCGGCCGGGGCCGCCGCCGGGATCGACCTGCTGATCGGCTCCAACAGCGACGAGTTCCGCCTCTACCTCACCCCCTCGGGCCTGCTCGACCTGGTGCCCGAGGAGCTGGCCCGGAAGACCGCCACCGGATACGACCTCGACGACTCCGATCACGCCTTCGCCGTCTACCGCGAGCGGCAGCCCGACGCCTCACCAGGGGACCTGCTGGCGGCATTCGCCACCGACTGGTTCTTCCGCATCCCCGCCATCCGCCTGGCCGAGGCCCAAGGGAGACAGGGGAGGCAGGGCGAGCAGGGTGAGGCCGATGGCCACGGCACCGTCCACCTCTACGAGTTCGGCTGGCAGCCGCCCACCTTCGACGGCCGCCTCGGCGCCTGCCATGTCACCGAACTGGCCTTCGTCTTCGACAACCTCCACGACAAGTCCATGGCCGAACTGCTCGGAACCAGTCCCCCGCAGCGGCTCGCCGACGCCATGCACGCCGCCTGGGTCTCCTTCGCGGTCACCGGCGACCCGGGCTGGCCGGCCTACGACCGCGACCACCGCGCCACCATGCGCTTCGACCTGGACCCCGAACTGCAGTACGACCCGCGGCCGCGGGAACGCGAGCTCTGGGAAGGACACCGCTGAGTCAGATCCCTTCCCGGACCGTCATCCGCTTGCCAGACTGCAGGTGCGGGACGCCACCGCACCGGGCGTCCCCTCCAGCTGGACGAACAGCGGGAAAGGGGGCCGTCCCACGATGCTGCTGCCGCCGGGAATGCCGCAGAACCTGGACTATCCGCGCTGCACCGTCGGCGACATCCTCGCCGGGACCGCACCGCGCCACCCGGACCGGTTGGCGCTGCGGGACGGTGAGGAGTCGCTGACCTTCGCCGAGTTGTACGACCAGGCGCTGCGTCTGGCCCAGGGACTGCGGGAGCACGGCGTCCGCCCCGGCGACGTGGTGGCCCTGCACCAGCCCAACTCGCTCCGCTACACCCTCAGTTACTTCGGTGTGCTGCTCGCGGGGGCGGTCGTCAGCCCGCTGAGCCCGCTGCTGCCCGCCGCGCTCCTGGCCGAGCAGCTCGCCGAGGTCGACGCAGTCGCGGTGATCACCCACCCGGCCGTCGCCCATGTCCTCAGCGAAGCTCGCAGTCTGGGCATCGGCCCGCGGTTCGCCGTCGAGGTCCCGGCCACGTACGCGGCGCCGGGCCGTCCGCCGGGCACGGCCGAGGGCAACGTCCCGCTGGCCGAACTGCTCACCGCCCGTCCCGCTCCGGCGACCCCGGTGAACCCCGACGACCTGGCCCATCTCTCCTTCACCGGCGGCACCACCGGGCGCTCCAAGGCCGTCCGGATCCTGCACCGGCACGCCGTCGCCAACGCCCTGCAGATGGGCTGCTGGCGCGGGGCCTCGCTGCCGTGCCTGGACCGGAACGGCGGCATGTACCTGGAGCAGGTCCCGGAGGCCGTCGGCCCCGGCACCGTCCCGCTCGGCGAGAGCGTGCTGCTCTCGGTCGCCCCGATGTTCCACGCGATGGGACTGGTCACCCAGCTGCTGTGCACCGCGAACGCGACGACCGTGGTGGTCTCCGGACGTTTCGATCCGGCCCGGTATCTCGCCGAGGCCGAGCGCTGGCAGGTCACCCACCTGGCAGGATCGCCCGTCCTGTTCCATGCCCTGCTCGCCGCCCCCAGCGTCCACAAGGCCGACCTGTCCTCGGTCCGCCAGGTCAGCTCGGGCGCGGCGCCGCTGGATTCGGAGACCATGGCCCGGCTCCGCGAGCTGCTGCCGCAGGCGGAGATCAGCGAGGGCTACGGACTCACCGAGGCCACCATGGGGCTCACCAGCCACCCGCCGGGCGGCCCGACGGCCGCCCCGATCGGCAGCGTCGGCGTCCCGGTGTTCGACACCGTCATCGAGATCAGGGACCCGGTCACCCGCGCGGCCCTGCCGACCGGCGAGGTCGGCGAGGTCTGGGCGCGCGGTCCGCAGATCGCCGACGGCTACCACAACCATCCGGAGCTGACGGCCGAGCAGTTCGAGGACGGCTGGCTGCGCACCGGCGACCTGGGCCGCAGCGACCAGGACGGCTGGCTGTACCTGGTGGGCCGAGCAAAGGACATGCTGATCCACAAGGGATACAACGTCTATCCGGCCCCGCTGGAGGACCTGCTGCACCAGCACCCCGCCGTCGCCGTGGCAGCCGTCGTCGGCGCCCCCGACCCGCTGGCCGGGGAGATTCCGGTCGCCCATGTGATGCTGCGGACCGGCTACCGCGCCTCCCCCGAACTCGCCGACGAGCTGATGGCCCACGTCGCCGCCCGGGTCGCCCCCTACCAGCGGGTCCGCGAGGTCCACTTCACCGCCGCACTGCCCGTCTCGGCCGCAGGCAAGATCCTCAAGACCGAACTCCGACGGCTGCACGAGAAGCCGGGGACAGGTTCGGAGCGGTAGGGAGAGGGGCGTGAATTTCCGAGCGCCGACGTCAATGCGCCCCGGCGTTCGGTCCGGCACACCCTGAGGTGCACCCAACTCCTCTGGGGCAATAGTGTTATGAGCTGCAGCGGTCCGGTGCCGCCCGGCAGCAGCCCGGGGCTGGCGAATGGACGAACCCTGCGGCATGTTCCGCCTGGGATTGGCAGGGTGCGTGCGCTGCTCGCAAGCGCACCCGTATCGTGTGCGTTCACGCAGCACGGGACCACCGCTGCGCATGACTCTGCCCCGACGCCGCAGTCCTCCCTGCCACGAAGCGGACCTCACCATGACGACGATCGACCTGACTAACACCGACGAGACACCAACGGCCCCTGCGGCCACTCCGAACGATGAGCAGCAGTCGGACGTCCTCTCAGGCGTCCGCGACGACCTGCTCAAGTACGCCGCCCAGGGCGGATTCACCCTCACCGCCGAGACCCACGCCTGGTACGCGGCGGTCGGCACGGTGGCGACCCCCGAGGACGCCCGCGCCGCCTCGACCGTCCTCGCCGAGCTGCGCGGACGCGACCTGGCGACCGTCCGCGAGGCCGCCGAGCTGCTCGACGCCGGCACGCCGCTGGGCGGGCTGGACACGGTGGCAGCGGTGGCCGAGGCCGTCGCCCTGCTGCTCCGGGTCCGCGAGACCCTCGCCACACTGACCCCCGCCGCGTACCGGTCGGCCGACCTGGACCGGCTCTCCGCGGCCACCGCGAGCAGCGCCGACCGCAAGGCGCAGGGCGTGAAGCTGTCCTGGGGCGACCGCCGCGCGCTGGCCAAGGCCGCCCGCAACCTCGCCGTCTCCAAGCGCACCCGTCGCGCCACGCTGCACACCGCGATCAACGCCGCCGCCGCGCAGCGCGCGGACTGGGCCGCGCTCGCCCCGGACACCCTCCCGGCGCTGCCGAGCGACGCCGCGGTGCTGGACAGCGCGGCCCCGTCCGTCGAGACCGTCCGCACCGGCCTGGCCGTACTCGGCAAGCTCCTGCCGGAGCAGGGTGAGCTCGCCGGGCTGCCCTTCGCCGAGCTCGCCGAGCTGGTCGACCGCCTGGCCGCCGACGAGGGCACCCTCTACCGGCTGCCCACCCTGCGGGCGCTCCGCGACAGCATCGAGGAGCGCGGCCACGGCGAGCTGCTCGCCGAACTGACGGAGCAGCGCGCCGACGCCGACGCCGTCACCGCCGCCTGCGACCGCCACTTCGGCCCGGTGGCTACTGAGGAGACGCCCGCAGCCGCCGAGGCGGCCCCGGCCACCGCCACCGACCTGCTGCCCGCCCCCCGCGCGACGGACGACGCGGCGGGGGTGGAGGTCCCGGCGGAGGCCGAGGCCGAGGTGGCTGAAACCGAGACCGTCGAGGCTGAGGCGGAGGTTGAGGTCGAGGAGACTCAGGCCGAGGTCGAGCCGGTGGCCGAGACTGAGGCCGCAGTTGAGCCGGAGACGGCCGAGGTTGAGGCCGAAGCCGAGGTCGAGGTCGAGGCGGAAGCCGCCGAGGTCGAGGCTGCAGTCGAGCCGGTGACGGTCGAGGTTGAGGCCGAGGTCGCAGTTGAGCCGGTGACGGTCGAGGCCGAGGTCGAGGTCCAGCCGGAGGCCGTCGAGGTTGAGGTCGAGCCGGAGGCTGTGGCCGAGGTTGCCGAGACGGCTGCGCCCGTCGAGGTCGAGGCTGTCGAGGCCGCGGCCGAGCCCGCAGTCGAGGAGCCGAAGGCGGCGTCCCGTCCCCGCAAGCCCTCGTTCACCGCCGGCCGTCCGGTCACCGCCTACTCCGCCGACGAGCTCGTCTCGGTCGTGCGCTGGATCGACGGCGACGGCACCGACCGCACGGAGGACGAACTCCTCCGCGCCGCCATGAAGGAGCTGGGCTTCTCCCGCCTCGGCCCCCGCATCAAGGAAGCGCTCGGCGCGGCCATCGCCGCAGCCCGCGCCTGATCGTTCACCCGAAGCCCCTCGGACCCGGCCGCGCCGGGGCCCGAGGGGCTTCCTGGTTCCGCAACCCCGTTTGCACACAGGGACATTGACACCCGCACATCAACCGCTGTAGACATCGACCACCCCTTTCAGAGAGCGCTCTCAGGGAGAGGTCAAGGCTCCACAGGACCCCCCACCCGGTTCAAGGAGAGACCATGTCCACCAGCACTCCTGTCCATCTCCGCACCAGGCGCAGGCCGTACGTTCTCATCGCTCTGATGGTCGCCGTACTCGCCGCCCTGGTCCTGACCGTGACCCAGTCGCCCGCACGGGCAGCAGGCACGCTGCTCTCTCAGGGAAAGCCCGCAACCGCCTCCTCCACCGAGAACGCCACCTTCCCCGCCTCGGCCGCCTTCGACGGCGACACCGGCACCCGCTGGTCCAGCGCATTCAGCGATCCGCAGTGGATCCAGGTCGACCTCGGCTCCGAGGCCACCGTCAGCCAGGTCGTCCTGCAGTGGGAGGCGGCGTACGCGAGCGCCTTCCAGATCCAGGTCTCCGACACCGGAACCGGCAACTGGACCACCGTCTACTCCACCACCACCGCAACCGGCGGCACCCAGACCCTCAACCTCACCGGCACCGGACGCTACGTCAGAATGAACGGCACCGCCCGCGCCACCGCCTACGGCTACTCCCTCTGGGAGTTCCAGGTGTACGGGACTCCGGTCACCAGCGGCGCCTGCGGCACGGCCAATGCGGCGCTGAACCATCCGGCCACCGCGTCCTCGGCCGAGAGCGCCACCTTCCCCGCCTCGGCCGCCTTCGACGGCGACACCGGCACCCGCTGGTCCAGCGCGTTCAGCGATCCGCAGTGGATCCAGGTCGACCTGGGCTCCTCCCAGCAGATCTGCCAGGTCGTCCTGCAGTGGGAGGCCGCGTACGCGACCGCCTTCCAGATCCAGGTCTCCGACACCGGAACCGGCAACTGGACCACCGTCTACTCCACCACCACCGCAACCGGCGGAACCCAGACCCTCAACCTCACCGGCACCGGACGCTACGTCAGAATGAACGGCACCGCCCGCGCCACCGCCTACGGCTACTCCCTCTGGGAGTTCCAGGTCCACACCGGCGCGTCCGCGACCGCCAGCCCGACCGCCTCCGCCAGCCCGACCAGTTCCACCACCCCTGACCCGAACGGCTTCTGGGGCGACACCAGCACCATCCCGGCGGCGCAGAACGTCGTCGAGGTCAAGATCCTCAACCGCACCAACGGCAAGTACCCCGACAGCCAGGTGTACTGGAGCTTCAACGGCCAGACCCACTCGATCGCCGACCAGCCCTACCTGGACATGCCTGCCAACTCCGCCGGGCGCATGTACTTCTACCTGGGGTCCCCGACCAGTCAGTACTTCGACTTCATCGAGTTCACCGTTGGAGCCAGCGTCTTCAACGGCAACACCACCCGGGTGGACGCCTTCGGCCTGAAACTGGCGATGCGCCTGCACGCCAAGGACGGCTACGACGTCCAGGTCGGCGAGGACCAGCAGACCTTCGCCGAGGACCGGTCGGTCACCTTCCAGAAGTTCATCGACTCGGTGCCGGCCGAGTTCAAGGTACTGGCGCAGACCCAGGCTCCGTACCGGATCATCGCCCCCGGCAGCGACCCCAGCTTCCAGACCGGCGGCGTGAACGCCGGCTACTTCACCGCCTACGCCAATTCGGTCGGCGTCAACGCCCCGACCTCCGACATCTTCGGCTGCGCCGGCGTCCTCGCGAGCAACCCGAACGAGTGCGCCGCCCTCAACCGCCATGTGGCCACCCTGACCACGGCCCAGCAGTCCGACCCCACCCAGTACTACCTCGCCGCCCCGGCCAACTACTACGCCAAGTTCTGGCACGACCACGACATCAACAACCTCGCCTACGGCTTCCCCTACGACGACGTCGCAGGCCAGTCCTCCTTCATCTCCCACTCGAACCCGCAGTGGCTGGAGGTCGCGGTCGGCTGGTAGCCCACGCACAGCACCGATGCCCCGCCTCGCCCGCAGCACGACCACGGGAGAGGCGGGGCGTCGGCGCGCAGCTACGGTGCTGCTGCCACCACCCCCCGTACCTCCACCGGGATTCCGTTCAGGACGGCGGTTCCGGACAGCAGGTCGAGGGGGATCTCGTCCGTCAGGACGTTGCTGTTGACGCCCGGTTCGCGGGCGGCGAGGGGGAGGCGGGTGGCCGGGTCGTCGTGGCCCCAGCCGTGGGGGAGGCTGACGACGCCCGGCATGACGCCGTCGGTGACCTCGGCCTCGGCGTGGAGTTCGCCGACCCGGGAGCGGACCTGGACCTGCTGGCCGGTGTCGATGCCGAGGCGTTCGGCGTCCGCCGGGTGGAGCTGGAGGGTGCAGCGGTTGCTGCCGCCTGCGAGCAGCGGGACGTTGTGCATCCAGGAGTTGTTGGAGCGCAGCTGCCTGCGGCCGATCAGGAGCAGGCCGTCCGTCGGGGCGGAACCGAGCTCGGCCAGGTGGTCGGCCAGTCGGGCGGCCTCGGCGAGCAGTTGCGGGGGCGCGAGTTCGACCCTGCCGCTGGGGGTGCGGAGGACTCCGGGCAGGCGGGGGCGCAGCGGGCCGAGGTCGAGGCCGTGCGGGGCGGCGGCGAGGACGTCCAGGCTGAGGCCCTCCGGCTTGGCGCCGAAGCCGTCGCCGTAGGGGCCGCCGCGCAGCATCAGGTCGAGCAGGCGCTCCTGGCGGCTGCGGTGGGCGACGGCTGCGAGGAGTTCCTCGGGGTCGCGGCCGTGAGCCGGGGAGGAGGGGTCGGCGGCGATGCGGCGGGCGGTGTCGGCGGCGGTGAGGTCGTCGAGCTGCTGGGCGGTGACGGTGCCGCCGAGCGCGGCGGCGGCGAGTCGCAGCAGTACCTCGGACTCGTCCAGCTCGCCGGGGCCGAGCGGCAGGCTCGGGGGCGACCAGTGGGCGGTGTTGCGGATCGAGAAGGAGGCGAACACCAGGTCGTAGTGGCTGCGGGCGAGCGGGGACGCGGCGGGCAGGACGACATGCGCGTGCCGGGTCGTCTCGTTGAGGTAGGCGTCGACGCTGACCATGGCGTCGAGCGAGGCCAGTGCTGTGCCGAGGCGGGAGCTGTTGGGGGTCGACAGGACCGGGTTGCCGGCGATGGTGATCAAGCCGCGCAGCCGGGCCCCGGACCCGGACGCGGGGCCGTTCGCCGAACCGTCCGCGTCCGCTGACGGTGTGTCGATCTCCTCGGCCAGGGCCCCGGCCGGGAACTCACCGAAGACGCTGGGGAGGCCGCGGACCCTGGTGCGGCGGGAGCCGGGTACCCGCACGCCTCGCCCCCGTCCGGGCTCCCCCGTGGTCGTGGGCGAGCCGGCTGCCGGTTCGGGCCACATCACCCCGCCGGGGCGGTCCAGGTTGCCGGTCAGCGTATTGACCACGTCGACCAGCCAACTCGCCGCGGTGCCATAGGCGGTGGTGGTGGTCCCGATCCGGCCGTAGACGGCGGCGCTGGGGGCGGCGGCGAGCTCCCGGGCGATCCTGCGCACGGTGTCGGCCGGGATCCGGGTCGCGGCGGCCACTGCCTCCGGGGTGAACGGCTTGAGGGCGACGCCGAGTTCGTCCAGGCCGTTGAGGTGGGGAGCCACCCGGGGTCCCGGGTCGGCCAGGCCCTCCTCGATCAGCGTCCGGGCGATCCCGGCGAGCAGCAGCGCGTCGGTGCCCGGGCGGATGGCCAGGTGCTCGTCGGCGATCTCGGCGGTACGGGTGCGCCGCGGGTCGACCACGACCAGCCGTCCGCCGCGCCGACGCAGGGCGCGGAGCCGTCCGGGCAGGTCGGGGGCGGTGAGCAGGCTGCCGTTGGACACCATCGGGTTGGCGCCGAGGACGAGCAGGTAGTCGGTGCGGTCGATGTCGGGGATGGCGATCGACAGTTCGGTCCCGTACATCAGCCCGGAGGCGACCTGCTTGGGCATCTGGTCGACGGTGCTGGCGCTGAAGCGGTAGCCGGTGCCCAGGGCCTGCATCAGGGTGCGGCTGTAGAGGCTCAGTCCGAGGTTGTGCACGGTCGGATTGCCCAGGTAGACGCCGACGCTGTCGGCTCCGTGCTCCCGCAGCAGCGGCGCCAGCAGCCGTCCCCCCTCGGCGAACGCCTCGTCCCAGCTGACCTCGGTCCAGCTGCTGCCCCGCCGGACCAGCGGCGTGCGCAGCCGGGCCGGGTCCGAGTGCAGCTGGCCGAGGGCGACGCCCTTGGGACAGATGTAGCCGCGGCTGAACGGGTCCTCGGCGTCCCCGCGCACCCCGATCGCCTCACCGGCGCCCTCGGGGCCGGGACCGATGGTGACGGTGAGCCCGCAGGTCGCCTCGCACAGCGGGCAGGTGCGGTGCGTGGTGGCAGTCATGCCCGCGAGCGTAGCCCGCGACGGCGGCGGCGGGAACGGTGCGGAGGTCCTGTCAGGAGTCCGCTTTCGCTGTCGGCGCCGACAGCCGCTCAGCCGCGGGCTCGCTTGCGGTATCCGTCCAGGATGTCCTGACGGAGCAGGAAGCCGAAGCCGGAGGACTCCAGGCGCAGGCCCAGCTGGGCTTCGGTGACCGAGAGTTCGGCGGCGGTGTCGGCCAGGTGCCAGTCGTGGGCGGCCAGCCGGTCGAGCAGGTGGCCGCGGCGGACCTGGGCCTCGGAGAGGCGGAAGGTCTTCAGGTAGACCACCCGGCCGGCCTCGTCCGTGATCGTCTCGCCGATGTGGCTCTCCTGCTTCGGCCGGAAGGGCGGCAGGAACCGGGAGAGCGTGAAGCGACCCATCCGGTACACCTGCTGCGAGGTGTAGGAGGAGTCGAGCAGGCCGCCGGCCATGGCCGAGTCGTGGAAGCCGGTCCACTCCCGTTCCTGCTGCTCCGCGGCCGCGCGCAGGTCGGCGAGCGAGCGGACTTCGGTGTCGGTGATCCGGGCCCGGAAATCGGGCAGCGGCATCATCAGCGTCGCGCCGTGGAAGACCAGCTCACCGTAGAGGTCCTGGACCAGGGTCGGGTGCAGCGCGCGGTAGTCGGCCGGGTGCGGGACGGCGAAGGCCGCGGCGAGCGAGTCGGCGACGTACAGCAGCACCCCGCACTGGCCGGGGTGGATCTCGAACACCCGGAGCGCGTCCGCGAGGCCGAGCACCGCCGCTCCGGCGTAGGCCTCCTCGACCCGAGGCGAGAGGCCGCGACGGACCGCCTGCTGCGACCACTGCTCCCAGACCACCGAGGGACCACCGAAGTGCAGCGCCAGATAGCCCTCCAGGGCGAGGTGCAACGGCAGGAAGCGCAGCCGGTTGCGCTGCTCGCGCCGGGCCATCCTGCGGTGGAACCGCAGCGGCATGCAGCTCGGACGGTCGGTGGCCAGCTGGGTGCCGTAGGCGGCGACCGGGGAGCCGTCGCCGGTCCAGTCGGCGACGAAGCCGTGCGGGATGTAGGAGAGGTAGTGGTCGCGCGGGCCGAGCTCGACCAGGCCGAGCCCGTCCTCGTAGACCTGCCGGTGCAGCCGGAGGTCGGTGACCGGCTCCGCGCGCAGCAGCGGGACCAGGCGGATCCCGCCCCAGACCTGCGAAGGGCCTGCGGTCAGCCCGCTCAGGTCGAGGCCGGTCAGGCCCGGCGTGGCCCGGTCCGGCGCCGTCATGACGGGGCTCCTGTGACTTGCGTTCCCGTGAACTGCGCGGTCCTCGCTGCCAGATGCCGCGTCAACTCGGCCAGTCCGGTGCGGCCTTCGGCGAAGGCAGCGAGTTCGACCAGCGCGGGGAGGTCCTCCGCGTCCCGGATGCCGGCCGTCGGCACGGTCGGGGCAAGTCGGCGCACGTCGAAGCCCTCCGCGTCGTAGACCGGGTTGAGGTGGACGATGCTGGTGCGCCGGTCCGGGTCCAGTCGGGTGCGCCAGATCCGCAGCACCTCGGCGGCCAGGCCGGGCGGTGCGTTGTCCCAGCCGTCGGAGACGATGAGGATCCGGTCCGGCGCGGTGTCCAGGGCGTCGAGGATCCGCCGGCCCAGCGGCGTCGCGCCGAAGGGGCGGCTGAGCAGCGCGTCGCTGCTCCCGGACGTCCACAGCGGGGTGTACTCGGCGGCGAGCGCCCCCAGCAGGTAGTGGCAGGCCAGGGCCACCGCCAGCGGGCGGCGGCGCTTCTGCCCCGACCCCGAGGCGGAGTAGCTGTCGTCGAGGACGGCGGCGACCCGGCCCCAGCTACCCTGCTGCGGTCCGGCCGCGCGCCGGGCGGCGCTGCGCAGCGCCGAGGTCAGCTCGGCGCGGCGGGCCACCCGGTCGGCGGGGGTCAGCGCCAGCGCGTACGAAGCCAGCCGGGTGAGCGGCATCCGGGAGAGGTCGGCCCGGACCGCCTCGGCCCGGTGGCCCCGGCCCGACTCCTGCAGGCGCAGTTGCTCCAGCCGGGTCATCCGGGGCGCGATCCGCTCCAGGAAGTCTCCCCTGGCGACGCCGCGCCGGGCCGCGAAGCCCTCGGCCACGGTGTAGGGCAGCTCGTAGAGGGCGGCCTGCTCGTAGTGGGCCCGGCGCCAGCTGTCCAGGATCGGGGTGGCGAACCTGGCCGGGGTCCGTGCGGCGAAGAAGAAGGTCCCCAACTCCTCGGTGACAGGCGTCAGATGGGCGTGCCGCAGGGCCTCCTTGAGCCCGCTGCGGTACTTCACCGCGTCGAAGGCCGGGTCGGGCCGGGCGGCGATCCAGTCCCGGATGACAGCCCGGGTCCTGCGGTTGTTGACCCTGGCCTGCCGCAGCGCCCGGAACAACCGGTACACCCGCTGCGGCGGCAGCAGCGCGAGCCGACGGGCGATCAGGCGGCCCTCGGTGCGGCGCTGCTCAGCGGTGGCCTCGCCGCCGGTCGCCAGCAGCCGCTGGATGATCAGAGCCGCGTTGTGGTCGTTGATGTCCAGGGCGAGGGCCGCCGCGTAGAGGTCGCGGTAGTTGCCGAGCATGTAGGCGTGCAGGAAGTCGAGGGAGAGCCGCTGCTCCTGCGCGCCGGTGTGGAACTCGCGCTGGCCGGTGGCCGTGATCGCGGCATTGACGAAGAGCAGCACGTCCTCGGCCGCGACGAGGTCACGCTGAGTCTCCATCAGGCCCCCCTCGGCATCGCTTCCCCCGCAGCTCCGGGCGCCGGCCGGGGAATGGGGGCACGAGCTGCGAATCATTGCTTCATAGGCACGTTCCGGAAGTCGCACCGGAGTCCCGCGGCCGGCCCGCCGACCGTAGCAGAGGCGGCCGCCGGGCTTCCTGGGCTTTTCCGCGAGCCAACGGCGCTGGTCGGGGGTGGGGTCGGTTACCGTGAGGCGGCACCGGACGGCAAGGAGGATCCCGCAGTGCTCGGCCGAGAGAGCTGTACCCAGGAGGTGTCCGACCGCGGCGGGTCCGCCGTCGGGGAGCAGCCGGCCGCCGGCCCGGGCCGTCCGCCGTGCTGAACGACGCCTCCTCGCCGCTGGCGCAGGAGATCCTGCGACAGATGCTGGACGGCACCACGGCCGGGGTCGGGGTGCTGGACCGTGAGCTGCGCTACGCCTATGTCAACCCGACCCTGGCCCGGATGAACGGCGTGCCGCCGGAGGAGCACCTGGGCCGCACCATCGGCGAGGTAGTGCCCGGGATCGACGCCAGGGAGGACGTGCTGTGGCTGGTCCTGGGCGACGGCATCCCCAGGGAGGTGACCTCCAGCGGCCACACCCGGGCCGGGTCCGACCGTGAGCGGCGCTACTGGCACGGCGCGTACCACCGCATCGAGGACGACGGGCAGGTGCTGGGCATCATCGGCATCGTGCTGGAGGTCACCGACGCCCGGGAGCAGCAGCACGCCCTGGAGGAGGCCCGGGCCCGGCTGGCGATGCTGGACCGGGCGGCCACCGTGATCGGCACCACCCTGGACATGGACACCACCTGCGAGGAGCTGGCCACCTTCCTGGTGCCCACCCTCGCCGACATCGCCACGGTGGAGGTGATCCCGGTGGACGGCATCACCGAGCTGCGGCCACCGCCCCCGGGGGTGCTGCGGCTGCGCCGCGCCGCGATGGCGGCACTGCCGCGGCTGCGCGAACGGTCGCGGATGTTCGAGGCCCCCGGCCAGTACGTGGACTACCAGCCCGGATCGGCCATCCCGCGCTGTCTGGAGACCGGGCAGCCGATCGTCGAGAACCTGCCCAGCGACGAGGCGCTGAGCCGCTCCGCACCGGACCCGCAGCGGGTGGCCCGCTACCGGGAGGCGGGCATCCACTCCGCGATGGTGATCCCGCTCTCGGCGCGGGGGGCGCCGGTCGGCACCCTCACCATGGTCCGCGCGGGCGGCTCCCCCGCCTTCACCGACCAGGACATCGTCACCGCCCAGGACCTGGCCGGACGTGCCGCGATCAGCCTGGACAACGCCCGCCGCTACACCCGCGAGCACCACATCGCCCTGCAGCTGCAGCGCGCCCTGCTGTCGGGCCCCAGCCATCCGCATCCGGGCCTGGAGATCGCCACCCGCTACCTGCCCTCCGGCACCAGCGCGCTGGTCGGCGGCGACTGGTTCGACAGCGTCCGGCTGTCCGACGAGCGGACCCTGCTGGTCATCGGCGACGTCATGGGCCACGGCGTCGCCGCGGCCGTGGACATGAGCCACTACAGCGCGACACTGCGCGTGGTCGCCGACGAGGGGCTGCCGCCGCACGAGATCCTGGCACGGATGGACGCCCTGATGGCCCGGGTGTCCGGGGAGCGGCCGGCCACCTGCCTGCTGGCCCTGGTCGACGCCCGCCACGGCATCTGCACCTACTCCAGCGCCGGCCATCTGCCGCCCGCGGTCGTGGACCACCACAACCGGCTGCAGCTCCTGGACGTGCCGACCGGCCCGCCGCTGGGCACCGGCCAGGGCGGCTACGCCTCGTTCACCCGGCCCTGCGTCGGCGGGGACACCCTGCTGCTCTACACCGACGGACTGGTGGAGCGCCGCGGCGAGGACATCGACCGCTCGCTGCAACGGCTGACGGAGATTCAGCTCCCGCCCGACCCACCGCTGGACCGGCTGCTGGACGACCTCCTGGAGCAGCTGATGCGCTACGGCACCGACGCCGAGGACGACGTCGCCGTGCTCGCGGCCCGGTGCACACTGCCCCAGGAGCGGCGCTAGGGCCGGGGAGTGCGGGAGACTGGGGCCGGCGATCGACATGGACCGGGCTGGACCCAGGAGGTGGTCGGGCATGGCGCGTTCCCGGGCAGGGCTGCTGGTCCCGCTCTGCGCTGCCGCGCTGCTGGTCGGCACCGCGGCCTGCGGCGGCTCGGGGACCGTCGCCGCGCCGGCCCCCGCGCCGCTCACGCTCACCCCGGGCAGCCGCCACCCGGCCCCGCTGCTCCCCGGTGACTCGACGACCTACCACCATGACGCGGCCCGCAGCGGCTCGGTGACCGGCCTGCCGCAGGCGGGTCCGATCCGGCGGGCCTGGAGCACGGCCCTCGACGGCGCGGTCTACGGCCAGCCGCTGGTCGTCCGCGGCACCGTCGTCGCGGCGACCGAGAACGACACCCTCTACGGCCTGAGCGGGACCGACGGCCACATCCTCTGGCAGCGCCACATCGGCACTCCGGCCCGCCTGGACGAGCTGCCCTGCGGCAACATCGACCCGCTGGGCATCACCGGAACCCCGGTCTACGAGCCGACGACCGGCCTGGTCTTCGCCGTCGCCGAGCTCAGCGGCGGACGTCATCTGCTGGTGGGGGTCGACCCGGCCACCGGCGCGCTGGTGACCCGGCGCGAGGTGGAGCCCCCGCGCGGCGATCCCCGCGCCCACCAGCAGCGGGGCGCGCTGGCCGCGGTCGACGGCAGGGTGCTGATCGCCTACGGCGGGCTGTACGGGGACTGCGGCGACTACATCGGCAGCGTGGTCTCCGTGCCTGCCGAGGGCAGCGGGCCGGTGCGCGACTACGCTGTGCCCACCGGCCGCGAGGGCGGGATCTGGGCGACCGGAGGCCCAGTGGTGACCGGCAGCGGCGGCACCACCAGGATCTTCGTCTCGGTGGGCAACGGCGAGTCCAGCACCGGCTACGACGGATCGGACTCGGTCCTGGACCTCACCCCCGCGCTGACCCGCGCCGACTGGTTCGCGCCGGCCACCTGGGCCGACGACAACAGCCGGGATCTCGACCTGGGCTCGATGACCCCGGCCATGGTCGGCCGCTATGTGCTGATCGTGGGCAAGCGCGGCACCGGCTTCGTCCTCGACTCCACCCGTCTCGGCGGCACCGGTGGCCAGCTGTCGCAGGCGCCGGTCTGCAGCGCGTACGGCACCGCGGCAGTGCAGGGCAGCTCCGCCTTCGTGCCCTGCGACCACGCCCTGGCCCGGGTGGACATCGGGCCGGACGGTGCGCTCCGCACCGCCTGGCGCATCCCGCTGGGCGCGGCCGGCTCACCGGCCGTCGGCGGTGGCGCGGTCTGGGTCGTCGACTACGCGTCGGGCACGCTGAACGCCCTGGACCCCGCAACCGGCCGTTCCCTCGCCGAGGCGCCGACCGGCCCCGTCCCCCACTTCGCCTCGCCGGTGCTCAGCGGCTCCCGCGTGCTGCTGGGCACCGGCAACGGGGTCACCGCCTTCAGCGGCGGCTGAGTGCGGGACGGGCATTGCGCACGGCAGCCCGGTCAGCCCCCGGCGCTCAGCCAGGTGGCGGTGAACTTGCGGCCACCGCTCAGGGCCGAGACGGAGTCCTCCTGGACGCCCTTCATGTCCTGGAGGTTGCCGGTCCACAGGTCGTAGCTGCCGAGGCTCTTGCCGTTGGCGGTGGCGCCGCCGAAGGTCACCGAGCCGAAGTCGGTGACGCTGCCCGACGTGCCGGCGTCGCCGTTGTCGGAGTTGGCCTCGACGATCACGTTCGCCGAGGTGGGGGTGCCACCGGTGGAGACCTGGGTCTCGGTCTCGGTCCTGGTCCAGCCCTGGGTGACATTGGCCAGGGTCAGGGTGAACACGTTGTTCCCCTTGTAGGTGACCGAGGCATGGATGTGGTCGCCCGGCGCGGTCTTCACGGTCATCGGCACGCCGGCCGCCGGGTACATCTCCCACCAGGCGTAGTAGTCCGGCGTGGTGCCGTTGCAGTTCGCGGCGGTGCCGGTCTGCGCGATGGTGCCGGCGCCGCTGAGCCCGACCCAGAAGCCGGTCTGCTGGTTGCCCCCGGCGCAGACGGCGGACGGCTGGATCCAGTTCGCCGTCACCGAGGTGAAGGTCCCGTTGATCGCCGAGTAGCCGGACCCGAAGTTGTACCCGGTGCCCTTGGTGACGGTGGCCGCACCGGCGCTGTGCACCACCGCCCCGGCGGCGACGAGAGCGGTGACCGTCCCGAGGCCGATGGCTGCGAGACGGCGCGGGCGGCGGAGCGCCCGGTGGCGGGGGCGGGAGTCGGGGCTCGGAGCCGGGCTCGAACTCGGGTCGGGAACGGAGTCGGGGGTAGGACTCATTACTGGGGTCTCTCCTGTGCGTTGCGTCAGGACGGGGGTCAGGCGCGCACCGCTGCAGCGGTCGTGCGGCACCCCTCAGTGGCCCCCGAGCCGAAAAAGGTTGCCCGGATCCTCTCCCGGCACTGCCGCCGAACCTCCACAAGTCCCCTCAACTGCGGCGGAGCGCCCAAAAACCCGCTGCGGCAGCGCTGCTGATCTCCGCTATTCTGCGGCTGCCAGCCGCGCGAACCGCCGAGCCGGCGTTGGAGGGGGAACACGTGTCAAACCTTTCGCTGCTGGTTCCTGCCATGATCGGGGCCGGCTTCGCCGCCAGCAGGTACGGGAAGCGGAGAACCGCCGGCGCCGCCGCCGGACCGAAACCGGTGCCGATCGACCCCGGCTACGGCGACCCGGAGCTGGTGGCGCTGCGGAAGGCCGTGACGGCCGCGGACTGGTCCGCGACGGCCGCGATCCTGCAGCCCTGCCGGGACCGGGGCGACCATGCCCGGCTGACCTGGCTGACCCTCGCCGTCGAGGACATCAGCGGCAACTTCCTGCTCCAGCTCCCGGAGCAGCGGCCGGACGACCCGCTCGCCCTCACCCTCTCCGGCGTGCGACAGGTCGCCCGGGCCTGGGAGGCGCGCAGCGGCGCCCGTGCCTCCCAGGTCTCCCAGCAGCAGTTCCGGACCTTCCACGAACTCCTCCGCACCGCCGAGGAACACCTCTACGCCGCCATCGAGTTGGACCCGGAGTCGGCCACGCCCTGGCACGCCCTGACCAATGCCTCGCGCGGTCTGGCGCACGGCCACGAGGTGACCCGTCGACGGTTCGAGGCCGGGGTCCGCCGCGCACCGCACCACGTCGCCCTGCACTCGGCGATGCTGCAGCAGCTGTGCGCCAAGTGGGGCGGCTCCCACGAGAAGATGCACGACTTCGCCCGGGAGTCGTTGGCGCAGGCCCCGCCCGGCAGCGCCATGGGCCTGCTGACCGCCATCGCGCACCTTGAGCACTGGCTCGACCTGCCGCAGGGCGAACGGGCCGGCTATATGCGCAGCTCCGAGGTCCGCGCCGAACTCGACCGGGCCGCCGCCGTTTCGGTGCTGCACCCGGCCTTCGCTCCCTCCGAATCGCCCTGTACTGCCCTCAACGCCTTCGCCATGGCGTACTGGCTGGCGGGCGACCGGGGTTCCGCCAAGGAGATGTTCCGGCGCATCGGCGACCGTCCGACCCGCACGCCCTGGGGCTACGCCGGGAATCCGGGTCAGGTCTTCGCCGGGGCACGGCAGGAATGCAAGAAGGGGAAGTAGGAACCACAGTGAGCACCACCGAGCCGGACCACACGTTCCAGGTCGACCTCCGCGGCCTCGTCGACCTGCTGTCGCACCATCTCTACTCCTCCCCCCGGGTCTATCTGCGGGAGCTCCTGCAGAACGCCGTCGACGCGATCACCGCGCGGCGCCTGCTCGACCCGTCGGCCCCGGGCCGGATCACCATCCGTACCGGCGTCGACGGCGGCGTCACGGTCGAGGACTCCGGTGTCGGGCTCACCGAGGCCGACGTCCACACCTTCCTGGCCACCATCGGCCGCTCCTCCAAGCGGGGCGCCGACGGCAATCTGGACCTGTCCGCCGCACGCTCCGACTTCATCGGCCAGTTCGGCATCGGCCTGCTCGCCTGCTTCGTCGTCGCCGACGAGATCACCGTGGTGTCGCGCAGCGCCCGGGAACCGGGTGCGCCCGCCGTCGAATGGCGCGGCCGCAGCGACGGCACGTACAGCCTCCGACGGCTGCCGAGCGGGGCCGTCGCTCAGCCCGGCACCACGGTGACCCTGGCCCCCCGCGCCGACGGCAGCGAGTGGCTTGAGCCCGGACGAGTGCTCCAACTGGCCCGGCACTTCGGGTCGTTGCTCCGCCACGAGGTCGACGTGGTGGACCGGCACGGCGACGTGGTCCGGGTGAACGACACCCCGCCGGTCTGGGAGCGGCCGTACGGCTCACCCTTCGCCCGGCGGGAGGCGCTGGCCGCGTACGGGCGGACGGTCTTCGACTTCACGCCGCTGGACACCATCGACCTGGACATCCCGCTGGTCGGGCTCAAGGGCGTGGCCTTCGTACTGCCGACGCCCGCGCACCCGACCAAGCGGTCCGGCAACCGGGTGCACCTCAAGGGCATGCTGCTGTCCGACCAGGCCACCGAACTGGTCCCGGACTGGGCCTTCTTCGTGTCCTGCGTGGTGGACACCACCGGCCTGCGCCCGACCGCCTCGCGGGAGGCGCTGTACGAGGACGAGACGCTGGCCGCCGTCCGCGACGCGATCGGCGAGCGCATCCGCCAGTGGCTGACCGGACTCGCCGCCTCAGACCTGGCGCTGCTGCGGCGCTTCCTGGACGTGCACCACCTCGCCGTCAAGGCGCTGGCCAGGTACGACG
Organism: Streptomyces sp. 846.5; assembly: GCF_004365705.1. Lineage (NCBI taxonomy): Bacteria > Bacillati > Actinomycetota > Actinomycetes > Kitasatosporales > Streptomycetaceae > Streptomyces > Streptomyces sp. 846.5. The sequence goes on along the minus strand of NZ_SOBN01000001.1, from coordinate 5,676,468 downwards.
ACCAACTGCTGGCGCTGCTGCTGCCGTGGCTGCCCTTCGAGACCACGGACGGCACGGTCAGCCTGGACGAGTTCAGCCGCGCCCACCCGGTGGTGCTGGTCACTCAGACCGTCGAGGAGTTCCGGCAGGTCGCGCCGATCGCGGCCGCCGCCGGGCTCGGGGTGGTCAACGGCGGCTACACCTACGACCGGGAGCTGGTGCACCAGCTCCCGCAGGTCCGGCCCGGTGTCAGCGTCGCGGACCTGGACCCGGAGACGGTCACCGCGCACCTCGACAGCGTCGACCCGGCGGCCGAGCTCGCCGCCGCCGCGTTCCTGGCGCGCGCCCGTGCGGTGGCGGACCGGTTCGACACCGATGTGGCGCTGCGCTCCTTCCAGCCCGTCGGGGTGCCCGCGATGCTGGTGGACAACCGGGAGGCCCGCCATGAGCGCCGGCGTTCCGAACTGTCGTCCGGTGCAGACGAGTTGTGGGCCGGGATCCTCGGCTCGCTGAGCTCGTCCGCGCCACGCGCCCAGCTGATCCTCAACCACCTCAACCCGCTGATCCGCAGGCTCGCGGAGCTGGCCGGGACGGTCGACCCGCAGCTGTCCGAGACGGCGATCGAGGCGCTCTACGGCCAGGCCCTGCTGTTGTCCCGGCGACCGCTGCGTCCGACGGACCACGCGCTGCTCAACCGCTCGTTCCTGGGCCTGCTGGAGTTCGCGACCCAGGCCGCCGGCACCAGCCCTGGCACTACTGGCACCGGCACCACAACCGGGGAGGCCCGCTGATGACCGCGCCCACCACGAAGGAAGAGTTCTTCCAGGCGATGGCCGAGAACCGGGAGCGCCCCAGGGGGCGCGCCACGGCGGCGGTGGCCGAGGAACTGGTGGAGGCCGCCGAGGCCTTCGGCGACCCCGAGGTCACCGTCTCGGCCCTGGTGGAGCTGATGCGCGCCTACCACGGCAGCGGTGAGGCGGTGAAGTACCCGGTCGCCTTCGCACGGTTGCTGCGGCTGTGGGACGAGACCCCGGAGTCCTTCGACGAGCAGGAGGTGCACCGGCTGTACTGGTTCTTCAAATGGGTCGGCACCGGTCTGCTGTCCACGCCGGACGTGCCGCTCGCGTCGGTCCGTGGCTGGATCGCCGAGATGCGCCGCCGCTACCGGGAGGCCGGCCATGACCTGCAGCCGGTCTATGCCCAGGAGTACTACCTGGCAGATCAGTTGGGTGAGCGCGAGGAGCTCGCCTTCGAGCTGTGGACCACCCGTGGGCGGACGGAGTTCAGCGACTGCGAGGCCTGCGAGGCCAGGGCCCGGGCCGACCACCACATCGCGCACGGCGAGGACGAGCGCGGCCTCGCCGAGCTCCGGCCGACCCTGGAGGGCCGCAGCAGCTGTGACGAGGAGCCGCACGGCAGCCAGGCGCTGGCCCTGCTGCCGCTGCTGCGTCTCGGACGGCACGACGAGGCCCGGGCCGCGCATCTGACCGGCTACCGCAAGGTGCGCGGCCAGGAGTCCGAGCTCACCCCGGTCGGCCGGCACCTGGAGTTCTGCGCGCTCACCGGCAACGAGGCCCGCGGCCTGGAACTGCTGGCGCAGAACCGCGCACTCTTCGACTTCAACGCCGCCCCGTCCAGCCATCTGGAGTTCCTCACCGGCGTCGAACTGCTGCTGGCCCGGCTGGTCGAGACCGGCCACGGCCAAGTGCCGTGCGCCGGACCGCTGCTGAGGGACGGGACGGAGTGGGGCGTGGCCTCGCTCCGGGACTCGGTCGGCGCCCAGGCCGATGCGCTGGCAGCCCGCTTCGACGCCCGCAACGGGAACGACGCGGTGTCACGGCGCCGTCGCGAGCGACTGGCCGTCCGGCCGCTGATCGCGCAGCTGAACCTGGGCGTGCAGACCTCAACGCGGGCATCTGCGCCGGCCTCGGAAGCGGGACCGCTCACCGGCGCTGCCTCCGCCCCGGGGGAAGCAAGGACGTCGCCGGCCATCGGGATCCCCGCAGACTTCACCGAACTCGTCGCCGAGGTGCACCGGTTGGACCAGGAGGGCCACCCCGGCGCGCGGGCGCTGTGGGACGCGCTGCTGGAACGCGCCGAAGGTGCGGACGCCGACGCCGTGGACGACCTGCTGCGCGGTGAGATCGCCTCGGAACTGGCCCAGCGCGCGGCCAACAGCAAGGACTGGGACGCCTGTTCCGCCCGGTTGTGCGAGGCCGTCGAGCACTTCACCAGGGCCGACCGGCCCGCGCGCAGGATCGCGTCGGAGTCCCGGCTCGCCTGGAGCGAGGCGGTCCGCGACGACGTGGCCGACGCGCCCGCGGCGGTGGAGGCGGCCTGGCCGGTCCTCGACGACCTGCTGGCCCGCATCGAGGCGCTGATCGCGGCCGGCTTCGCCACCGAGGAGGAGGCGGCCGAGACGCTGCGGCGGAAGCTGGTGGTGCGGCAGAGCCGGGTGTTCACGGCACGTCAGGCGGCGATCCGGGCGGGCAGCCCGGAGCAGCACGCCCGGTGGACCGAACTGTTCACCGCCGAGGCCAGGACCTTGATCGCCGAAGGTTCCGCCGTCGAGCGGCCGGCACAGTCCTCGGTGGCCCTGGAGGTGCTCGCCGAGTTCCAGGCCAGGCACGGCGAGGCGGTGGAGGCCGAGGCCTCGGCCCGTCGCGCCGTCGAGATCTTCACCGAGCAGGACTGGACGTGGCGGCTGCCTCGCGGCCGTCTCATGCTCGCGCTCGCGCTCGGCGGGCAGGGACGGCCCGCCGAGGCGATGGCCGAGCTCGAACGGGGACTGGCCGAGGCCACGCCGGAGGTCGAGGCGGACGACCTGACACCGCTGCACCGGCTGCTGGGCAGCATGGCCCTGCGGGCCAAGCAGTACCCGACGTCGGTACGGGCGTTCTCCGAGGCGGCGGCGCGGCTGGACCGCGAGGGCAAGGCGTCGCAGGCGCGCGAGACACGCTGGGAGCTCAGCCGGGCGCTGCTGGCGCAGGGTTCGACCGGCGACGCGGTGGCCGTGCTGGAGACGCTGCTGGACCCGGCCGGCCCGATCGCGCCTGCGAGCGCCGACGTCGGCTACGACGACAACCACGACGGCGCCGCAGCGCCTTCCGCGGACGAGCAGTTGACGGCACAGATCCGGGTCGACCTGGCCAACGCCCTGCTGACGATCGGCGAGCCGCGCGACGCCGCGGCGGAGTTCCTGCTCCTGGCCGACGCCGTCAGCCGCTGGTCCGACAAGGGGCCGCTGACCTCCGCCGCAGCGGGCGCCACGGGCGCGCTCGCCCTGGCTGGCAACTGGGAGGGCGCCCGGGCGGCGCTGGAGCGCGCGCTGGCCTCCAACGCGGAGTCCCCGTGCATCCCGGACCTGACCGACGCCTTGCGCACCCTCGCCGTCGAGGCGGTCGACGCCCGGGGCGCGGAGGCGATCGAAGAGGCGCTCGGCTATGTGGACCGGGCCGACCGACTGCGCGAGGAGTTCCCGGACGCCGCGCGTGATCAGTTCATCAGCATGGAGGTCGACCGGGCGCAGTGCTGCTACACCCGCGGCCGGGTCCACGCCGCCGTGGGCGACCCCGGGGACGCACTGGCCGCCTTCGAGCAGGCGATCGCCTGCTACGAGGAAGCGGGCCATGCCACCGTGCCGGCCCGCTTCGAGGCAATCCGGATGGCGGCGCTCATGGAGGGACGGGCCCTGGACCGGGCCGCCGCGGCGCGGGAGCGCCTGGCCAAGGCCGCCGCCGAGGCCCGGGCCGCAGGTCTGACCAACGCCGCCACCACGCTCCAGCGCCTGCGGGACAGCCTCGGCTGACGCCCCAGGTACAGGTCCTAGGTCGCCTGGCCGGTCGGCGTCTCGCGGTTCCGCACCGGCCTGGTCACCTGCTTCGCCACGCACGACGGCATTCCCGCCGTCGTGCGTGCGCCGTCGCGCCGGTAGACGCTGGGCGGTACCCCGACCAGTTCGGTGAAGCGGGTGCTGAAGGTGCCCAGCGACGAGCAGCCGACCTCGAAGCAGACCTCGGTGACGCTGAGGTCGCCGCGGCGCAGCAGCGTCATCGCCCGCTCGATCCGGCGTGTCATCAGATAGCTGTACGGCGACTCCCCGTAGGCGAGCCGGAAGGCGCGGCTGAGGTGCCCGGCCGACATGTGCTCGCCGCGGGCGAGCGCCTCGACGTCCAGCGGCTGCGCGTACTCCCGGTCGATCCGGTCGCGGATCCGCCGCAGCCGTACCAGGTCGCGCAGGCGCTGGGCCTCGTCAGGTTTGCTGGTCACTCTCGAAATCGTGCCACACCCGATTCCGACCGTCGGTGCGGTCAGCCGCCGACGTAGTCCGCGAGGTGCTCGCCGGTGAGGGTGGAGCGGGTCGCCACCAGGTCGGCGGGCGTGCCCTCGAAGACGATCCGGCCGCCGTCGTGGCCGGCGCCGGGGCCGAGGTCGATGATCCAGTCGGCGTGGGCCATGACCGCCTGGTGGTGCTCGATGACGATCACCGACTTGCCGGCGTCGACGAGCCGGTCGAGCAGGCCGAGCAGGTTCTCGACGTCCGCGAGGTGGAGGCCGGTGGTCGGCTCGTCGAGGACGTAGACGCCGCCCTTCTCGGCCAGGTGGGTGGCCAGCTTGAGCCGCTGCCGTTCGCCGCCGGACAGCGTGGTGAGCGGCTGGCCGAGGGTGAGGTAGCCGAGCCCCACGTCGACGAGGCGTCCGAGGATGGCGTGCGCGGCCGGAGTGCGCGCCTCGCCGGCGCCGAAGAACTCCTCGGCCTCGGTCACCGACATCGCGAGCACCTCGCTGATGTCGCGGCCGCCCAGGTGGTAGTCCAGCACCGCCGCCTGGAAGCGCTTCCCCTCGCACTCCTCGCAGGTGGTGGCCACGCCGGCCATCATCGCCAGGTCGGTGTAGATCACCCCGGCGCCGTTGCAGTTGGGGCAGGCTCCCTCGGAGTTGGCGCTGAACAGGGCCGGCTTCACGCCGTTGGCCTTCGCGAACGCCTTGCGGATCGGTTCGAGCAGGCCGGAGTAGGTCGCCGGGTTGCTCCGCCGGGAGCCGCGGATCGCACCCTGGTCGATCGACACCACACCGGCGTCGGCCGCCCCCGCGCCCTTCACCGGCGAGCCCTTCATCAACGACCCCTTCACCAACGACCCCTGGATCAGCGAGCTCTTGCCGGAGCCGGCCACGCCGGTGACCACGACGAGCACCCCGAGCGGGATGTCGACGTCGACGTCGCGCAGGTTGTGCTCGGTCGCACCGCGGACCTCTAGCGCGCCGGTGGGCGTCCGCACCTTCTCCTTGAGGGCGGCCCGGTCGTCGAAGTGGCGGCCGGTGACGGTGCCGCTGGACCGGAGGCCATCGACACTGCCCTCGAAGCAGACGGTGCCGCCGCCGCTGCCGGCCCCGGGGCCGAGGTCCACGACATGGTCGGCGACCGCGATCGTCTGCGGCTTGTGCTCCACGACGAGCACCGTGTTGCCCTTGTCCCGCAGCCGCAGCAGCAGGTCGTTCATCCGGCTGATGTCGTGCGGGTGCAGGCCGATGGTGGGCTCGTCGAAGACGTAGGTGACGTCGGTGAGCGAGGAGCCGAGGTGGCGGATCATCTTGACGCGCTGGGCCTCGCCGCCCGACAGCGTGCCCGCCGGCCGGTCGGTGGAGAGGTAGCCGAGGCCGATCTCCACGAACGAGTCGAGCGTGTGCCCCAGCGAGGCGAGCAGCGGCGCGACCGAGGGCTCGTCCAGACCGCGCACCCATGCGGCCAGGTCGCTGATCTGCATCGCGGACGCCTCGGCGATGTTGACCCCGCCGATCCGCGACGAGCGGGCCGCCTCGTTGAGCCGGGTGCCCTCGCAGTCGGGGCAGGTGGTGAAGGTGACCGCCCGGTCCACGAACTCCCGGATGTGCGGCTGCATGCCCTCCTTGTCCTTGGCGAGCATGGACTTCTGGATACGAGGGACCAGCCCCTCGTAGGTCATGTTGATGCCCTCGATCTTCATCCGGACCGGCTCGCGGTGGAGGAAGTCGTACATCTCCCTCTTGGTGAACCTACGGATCGGCTTGTCCGGGTCGTAGAAGCCCGAGGAGCTGTAGAGCCGGTAGCTCCAGCCGCCCGGCTTGTAGCCGGGGACGGTGAGCGCGCCCTCGGCCAGCGACTTGGAGTCGTCGAAGAGCTGGGTGAGGTCGATGTCGGTGACCGAGCCCCGGCCCTCGCAGCGCGGACACATCCCGCCGACGACGGCGAACTCGCGGCGCTCCTTCACGGTCTGGCCGCCGCGCTCCATGGTGACCGCCCCCGCGCCGCTGATCGAGGCGACATTGAAGGAGAACGCCTTCGGCGAGCCGATGTGCGGCTGCCCGAGCCGGCTGAAGAGGATCCGCAGCATCGCGTTGACGTCGGTGGCGGTGCCGACCGTGGAGCGGGGGTCGGCGCCCAGCCGCTGCTGGTCCACGATGATCGCGGTGGTCAGCCCGTCGAGCACGTCGACCTCGGGCCGCGCCAGGGTCGGCATGAAGCCCTGCACGAACGCGCTGTACGTCTCGTTGATCAGCCGCTGCGACTCCGCGGCGATGGTGCTGAACACCAGCGAGCTCTTGCCCGAACCGGAGACACCGGTGAACACCGTCAGCCGGCGCTTCGGGATCTCGATGCTGACGTCCTTGAGGTTGTTCACGCGCGCGCCGAACACGCGGATCAGATCGTGGCTGTCGGCAGCATGCGGCGCGGACGACCGCGGGTCCGTCCTCGTGGCCTTGCTCATCGCGTCTCCATCGGGTTGGGATCAGGGTGGGCGGGCCTGGTTCATGTCCCTGACGGTCACCCTAGGGGCGTCACAGGGGCCGCGCTTCTCCATTCCTGACGGGTCCGCCCGGCCCTCTCAGGCGGCGGTGATCCGGAAGACCGGGAATCCCGGGGCGATGCGCTCCAGGTCCTCCTCCGGGGAGTCGGCGGTGATGCCCTCGAAGAAGTAGCCGACCTCCCAGGCCCAGCGCTTGAGGTAGTGGCGCAGCACGGCCGGCTTGTCGGCGTCGGCGATCTCGACGGCGGTGAAGGCCTCTGCCTTCCTGCCGAGCCGCAGCTCACCGCCGCCGGCGGCGCGCATGTTGCGGACCCACTGGGTGTGGCCGCGCGGGGCGACCAGGAAGCGCTCGCCGTCGAGGGTCATCAGATTGACCGGGGTGGTGCGCCACTCGCCGCTCTTGCGGCCGCGGACGGCCAGCACGCGGGAGTCGAGGATGCTGATGCCCCGGTTGGTCAGCCAGATCATGACCTTGCGGGTGATCCGGTCCATGGTGACCATCAGGCGGCCCTGCGGGGTGATCAGGCGGGTGGTCGCGGCGTCGGCGGCAGTGCTCATGATGTGCTCCTTCGGTGGATGCGGGCGGGGATCTGTTTTGAGAGCAGTGCTCTCGCTTGCCTGATACGACTATCGCGCGGTCGGTGCACACTGTCAAGAGCACTGCTCTCGAACATGTCCACCGCACCCTCCTGCGTGCAGCGCTCTTGAACGTGGCACACTGTGCGACATGGCAGCAGCGATCCGAACCGCACGTGAACGGGCCCGCGAGGAGCTCACCCGCGAGATCAAGAAGGAAGCCCGCCGGCAGCTGGCGGAGGAGGGCGCCCAGCGCCTCTCCCTGCGCGCCGTCGCCCGCGAACTGGGCATGGTCTCCTCCGCCCTGTACCGCTACTTCCCCAGCCGGGACGACCTGCTCACCGCGCTGATCATCGACGCCTACAACGCCCTGGGCGAGCGCGCCGAACAGGCCGCGGCCGCAGCCCCGCCCCAGGACGCCCGCGCCCAGTGGCGGGCCCTCTGCCACGCCGTCCGCAGCTGGGCCCAGCAGCACCCGCACGAGTACGCCCTCCTCTACGGCACCCCCGTCCCCGGCTACGCCGCCCCGCCCGAGACGGTCGCCCCCGCCGCCCGGGTCGCCCTCGCGCTGATCTCGGTACTCCGCCACGGCGCCGACCGGGTCGAGCTCACCGCTCCGGTCCGTCCCCTGCAGGGCGTCTTCGCCGAGCAGATCGCCGCCCTGGTCGCCCAGGTCGCCCCGGACGTCAACGCCGGCATCCTCAGCCGCGGCCTGGTCGCCTGGACCCAGCTCTTCGGCATGATCAGCTTCGAACTCTTCGGACACCTGGTCGGATCGGTCACCCCTGCCGACGGCTTCTTCGCCCACACCGTCGAGGAGATGGCCGACTTCCTCGGCCTGCCCGACAACGCCCCCTGAGACCCTCCGAATCCCCCTGTCACCTTCCGTCACAGGTTCCCGGTAGGGTCCGTGTCCGGACACACATCATCGAAACGCATCACAGCACACACGGGGGCGGAACTTGGCTGCCGACGATCTACCGGGCCCGGTGGTGACATTCCTCAATGTCATCGGCGTCCCCTGGCCCTATCTGAACGAGGACGAAGTGCGTCGGTTCGCCGACATGGTCCGGAAGTTCGGCCAGGCCGTGGAGCACACGCACCAGGAGTCCACCACCGCCATGGCGAACTTCGCCCAGGCCTACCAGGGCGCGGCGACGCGGCAGATGCAGTCCGGCTGGACCCAGCTGTCCGAGCGGCACACCCGGGAACTGGTGGAGGGCTGCCGCCTCCTCGCGGAGGCACTGGACCTCGCGGCGGACTACATCATCGCCCAGAAGGTCGAGGCGCTGGCCGAACTCATCGCCATGGCGGCGACGTTCGTGGCCGACCAGGCGGCGGCGGTGGCCACGCTCGGACTGGCCGAGGCCGCCGTCCCGGTGATCATCGCCACCGGGAAGAAGCTGCTGGAGACGCTGAAGCAGCAGATCATCCAGCACATCATGGGCGAGGTCATCGAGGCCGCCGCCAAACCGCTCTTCGCCAAGATCGAGACAGCCATGTCGGGCCTGGACTGGTCGCAGACCAGCCCCGCAGCCGCGAGCGACCTCGGCGACGGCTTCACCATCGACCACGGCACCGCCGGAGCGCACCTGAAGGTGCTCAGCGGGCACGCCGACACCCTCCGCGGCCATGCGGACGTGCTGCGGCAAGGCATGGCCGGGCTGGCCTTCTGATGAGCGGCGGCGGAGAGGAGAAGGCGGTCTTCCACGCCCTGAAGGCGGACGCGGAGAAGAGCCTCCCCAAGATCGCGGAGAAGCACGCCGGGCTGGTCGACGCAACGGTGGAGAAGGGGACCAGGAACCTCGCCGAGCACGCGGCCAACGAGAAGGAACTCACCGACGCCTTCCGGTCCAAAATGCCCAAGGACAACCCGCTGACGGACCCAAAGCCGCCCGCACCGGGAACGTCACGGATCACCCAGGCCCTGGACTCCGGCGCAGCCCCCCAACTGGGCCGCGACGCCCTGCACGACTCGCCCGACTTCAACACTCAGATCGACCACGAACTGAACGCCCGCGGCCTCGACCGTACCGAACACGACAGCCTCCGCACCACCCCCACCAACAACCTGACGGACGAGCAGATCCAGCAGGTGGTGGACGTCCGCAACACGATCAAAATCATGGACGGACAGATCGTCACCAAGGTCCTCGGCCCGGACGTGGCCACGTCGTACCTGAAGAACGCGGAGCACATGCCCGACGGAGGGGTATTCGACTCCACCCGTTTCGGTGGTTCCATCGCGCGCGGCACCGACACCGCCGGCCTCACCACTCCCTCCGAACTGCGCGACGCCCTCGCACTTGACGACAAGGGCGTCGGTTGGACACCCGTCCCCGAGGGAGCCACAGAGGCGTACCAGTTGCGTCTGAAAGCGCCGGAGGGGCTCAAGGCCGACACCACCTTCGGCGCCGTGGACGACCCCGCCGCCGCGCAGCACGTCGCGGACCTGGCGGGGGCGAGCAAGGGGCGGCCCTGGAATGATCCTTTCACCGGGACCGGATACACGGGCGGCGGAATCCCCGAGTGGGAGGCGGCTCGCACCCGGATTCCACCAGGCGCGGAGATCTGGAGAATGACTCCGGACGGCAGCGAATCCCTCGCGGGCTACTACAACGGAAGCAAGTGGATCGGAACCAATGGCTGACACATCCAATCACCGAGGGGGCCGATATGCCGTGTACCACGGACATGCCTACTGGGCCGTCGGAGACAGCAACTCGCCCATGATCACGCTCTGCGTACGCGACGGCGACCCCGTGCCGGAGGGGCTGGAACCCAATCCCGACCCGCGCGGACCCGCCGACTCCTACCTCGTGAACCCCCGAGCCGTCACCGCCTGGTACGACTCCAGCTGGACCTTCCGCTGGAAGGGCGAAGAGTTCGCCAGCTATGGATCCGGCGACGGCCGGATCACCGGCTACTACCAGGGCTCCCAAGGGGCGCCTTTCGCCTCGGTGTATCTGAAGCGCGTCGGTGTCATCGAGTACGAAGGCACGTTCCCCCTGGAAGAGGTCACCGATCTCACCGAGGAGCGCTACGACCTACTCGCCTCCTGGAAGGCCAAGCACCCCGAATGACCACCCCCACCGCCGGCCTCTCCCCCCGCACCGTCATCCAGCTCCCGATCACCCGTCAGCTCGCCGAGCGATACCTGGGCAACACCGTCGTCCCCGGCGAGTTCGAGCCGTCCCGGATATGGGGCCTGTGCTCCCGCCTGGTGGACGTCACCGCCGCCGAGTCCGGAGCGCAGGCGCGGGCCTACCAAGGCCTGGCCGAGGACGAGTTGAACTTCCCCGCGGGCGACGGCCTGTTCGTGCTCCGCTTCCAGGCGCACTGGCCGGCCCTGTTCCAGGCCTCCTTCGGCGGCCAGAGCACCGCGGGCGCAGCGCGGCTCGGCTCCACGCTCGTCCTGCCCGACCCGTTCCTCGGCACCGGCTACACCAAGTACGCACCTGCGGCCGTCCCCGAGTACTGGCTGGAACTCACCGACATCCCGGTCGGCGCCGAGATCTGGCACCTCGCCGAGGACGGCGCCGAAGGCTGGGAACAGGCGCTGGCCCGCTACCCCGGCCGCTTCACCGGCTGGCACGCCTTCCCCGCCGCCGAGACGCTGGGCCTCTCCTCCGGCCGCGTCGCACCCGCCCCGGACGGCAGCATCCCGCGCGGCCCGGTCGTCACCTTCCAGGGCTCGCCCTACCTCGCCGACTTCGGCCCCAACCCGGGCGAGGCCACCGTCTACCGAGCCGCCGAGGACGGCACGATGATGTCCCGTCCGCTGGAGTTCGGGCTGTGCGACGAGGTGACCTACCGTCGACTGCTCGCGACCTGGCACGGCAGCCGCTTCGAAGTCCTGGCCAGTGCCGACGGGATCGCCACCCTCGCACTCACCACCGGAAACGCCGAGGAGGCCGCCCAACTCGGCCTCCCCTCCGCAGGCCGCCACGCCTGGCGCACCCAGGCACCGACCGACGAACTCACCGAGGTGACCGAGGAGACCCGCCAGATCACCGCCCCCGAATGAATCATCAACGACCACCAAGGCTCGAGAACGCGCCGCAATTGCGTGCTTCTACTCCCCCGGTGATTGTCCGTCTTCCGCTTGACCAGTGACCAGTTCATACCGGCTGGACTGAGTTCCGGGACCGCCCTTCATCCGAGCGGAGCCCTCGGTTCTCATGATGCTGAGCGCGTAGTGCACTTGTCGCTGCGTCAGTGCTGTGGCCTCAACGATCTCGGCAATCGTCGCCGGTCCTACCGCGAGCTGGCGATGAATCGCCTCCAGGTTTCGACGTCCTGCGGCTCGCCGCGCGGCCGGAGCCTCCGTACGCGGCGGTCTCGGCTCCACCACAACCCGCTCGGCCACCTCCGTCCCGGCTCCGGCATAGCGATAGACCCGCCCGCCGCGCTCACCCACCGCCTCCACCAGGCCAGTTGCCACCAACCCGCTGAGGACGTCGAGCGCCTGTCGCGAGTCCATCGGAAACGCTTCACGCAAGGTCCGGTTGGTCCAGGTAACTCCGTGACGCATGGCGACCAGCGCATGGCGCTGCAGGTCGCCCAATTGAGTGGCTTCCGGAAGCCCGGCAAGCCAGGTCAGGTCAGAAGCATCGAGCAAGGTGTGGTTGGGGATTCGCACCGTGAAGCCCACGGCTCGGTCGTGGAATCGCGGTGGCGTCATGCCAGCCGCGGCCAGGCTGGCCAAGATAGTCGGAATACCCGTCGCGAGTGCCTCGACGACTCGTTGGTCCGTTCCGAACCGGATCCGCTGGCAGATCCGCAGGAGCCAGCCGTTGCGGGCCGAGGTGACGCCTGTGCGGCCCAGGCGATCGACGGTGAGGCCCCACAGGCCCCCGGGGTTGCCGAGCACGAGTTGATGCTGTTCCAGGCTCAGCGTGATCGCCTCACCGAACGCATGGGGGCCCAGGTCGCGGTGTACCAGCGCATTGGAGAGCAATTCCCGCACCGCGTCCACGGGGTACTCGGCCTCGTCACGACCGTGCCCGTCCGCGCCGAAGCGGATGCGGGTGCGGGTATTGCGCTGCACCCAGCGCAGTGCCTCATCGAGCATGAGCGGAATTGGGCCGTCGAAGGTGCGGCTGTCGATCGCCCTGGTCCCTGGGGGCGACGTCGGATCGGGTGCGATGTGCGCCTGGATCACGAAGTTGGGGAAGTACTGCTGCGGGTAGGACCCCAATGCGAGCAGGCCGGCCGTGCTCGGCCTGCCCTCCTCGTCGACAGTGACGCCGGTACGAACGAGAACTTCTTCGTCATCGAACCGGGCAAGAGCTGGGGAGGCAAGACGACAGTTGGCCAGATATCCCGGCAGAAGTGCCGGATCGAGATCCCTCCGGCTCGCCCCGGCGACAGGAGCCTGATCAAAACGGGGCGCCTCGCGATGCGCGAGGAAGGACTGCTCCTCGGTCTGAGCCAGTTCGTAGTCCCCGTCGTACGCCCGGAGGTAGGCGCGGCCGGTTCGACGGACCCGGCAGGGCTTGACGGCGGCCGCCACCTCATGGACCTGCGCCACGACGATCCTGGCCCCGTCCACATCGAGATCGTTCAGCTCGACTGCCACCGGTGGCTCCAGGCCTTGCCGGGCCAACGACGCCAACGCCCCTTTGCATGCGGCTACATCATAGACGCCGGTGGCTCGGAAGCCGGCCTGCTCATCCAAACCCAGTACGACAAGTCCGCCGCCCGGTGTATTGCCGAACGCCGAGAGCGTGGGTGCCAGCGAGTCCGGGAACCCACCGGCGGCAGCCTTGACCTCGACTTCGGCAGTGTCACTGCCCTCAGCTCGAAGGTCTTCGATCAGGGCACGCAGGGTGGCCAGGTCCATGAAGTAAATCTACATCAAGTTAATGTAAATATACAATTCAGCAGGCGGGCCGGGGGTTTCTGTCGAGGGCTGGTCGTCAGCCAGCCCTCCGGTTTGCGCCTGGCAGAAACCCCGCACCGGACGAGTCACACGCCGAGCCGTTGAGCAGCGAACACGTACCGGCCCTTGGCGCGCGGTCACGATCGCTACCGAAGTCGCTGGAGAGCGGTCCCCGCCCGAGCCGCCGTACAGGAGTGCCGCGTCGGGACCGGCCGAGCGGGTGTCCTCCCTCGAGCCGCCGAAGCCACGGAGCAGAGGGCGGCTGACCTGCTTGGGAGGCTGGCGGTACGATCCGCGAGCGCTGCTTGGCCGATTCGGGCCGGCCGAGTCCTGTGGGGGAAATTGCGATGACGTTCCGACTGCGCGCCGTCCGTGCGCTGGCACTGCTGGCGGGCTTCTATCTGATGGGTCTGGTTCTGCTGGCGGCCATGGCGACGGCCGACTGGCTGCTGATGAAACCACCGTTCATTGCAGCCGCAGGCTGGCTCATACCCACAATGCTGATTGGCACCGTACTGGCGGCGGTGGCGATCCTTCGGGGCATGTTCGCCTTTCTGCACGCCGGGCGACTGGGGCCCGAGTCTCACGCGGTTGCAGTTACGCCCGAGGAGCAACCCGAGCTTTGGGAACAGGTGCGAGCCGCCGCCGAAGCGACCGGGGAGCGGCCGCCCGACGAGCTCTATCTGATCGCCGAGGTCAACGCGGGGGTCGCCGAACACAGCCGCTTGCTGGGGCTGCTGCCCGGACGGCGCCGCATGCTCCTGGGCCTGCCGATGCTCGGCGGGGTCACCATGCGCGGCCGGGCGGCGGTGCTGCATACCGTGGAGGCGTTCCGCACGGGTGGCGGCCTCCGACTGCAGTACCTGATCGGCTCCCTGTACGTCGGCTACGCACGGATGTTCCTGCGAACCTCGCAGCCCGTCGCCCGCCAACAGGAACTGGCAGCCGACCAAGTGGCCGCTCGGCACGCAGGCCGTGACGCGACGGCGGCCGCGCTGCGCTTCATTCCGGTGCTCACCGCCGCGCACACCCACTATCTCGAAACCTACGCCGGGATGGGCAAGCCGCTGGGAGCGCTGCCGCCCATGGGCGAGGTGCACGCCGGTTTCCCGCGCCTGCTCGCCGCCCGGTCGGGCGAGCGGCTCGCTGCGCTCTCGGCCGGGCAGCGTCCACGGCGTCCGCACACGTACGATTCGCACCCGCCGGCTGCCGAACGAATCGCCCTGATCGAGAAGTTGCCCGCCGACGGACGACCCGACGGGTCGGCCGATGAGACAGCCGCGCTCGTTCTGCTACGCGACCCGGAGCGAGTGTTCGCTGCGCTGGAAGCGCGCACGCTGCCGCAGGAGGCGGCAGGGCTGCGGCGCATGGGCTGGGATGAACTCGTCATGGCCCGCGCGCTCTCCGACGCCGAAGGCTGGTCGCAGCCGCTGAGAGTCGCCGTGGCCCGGGCGCTGCGCTCCGAGGCCCGAGCTGCAGACGGCACGGCGACCGTACGCCGAGGTGCCAGGGCCGAGGGGGTGGCGAACGACGAGTTGCCCGGCCTGGAGGAGGTGCTCGACGCGTTCGACCGAGATCTGCTGTGGCCGGAAGTCGCCGATCGGATTCCCAAGCCAGACCAGGCGTCGCGACTGACCGGGTCGTCGGCCCGCGACTACATCCGGCCTAGGGTCTTCGACGGGATCGCGGGCATGGTCCACCTGCATCTCGCCCAGGCCGGACACGCCACGGCGGACATCGCTTGGTCCGGCCGACCGGGACTCGCCCTGCCCGAAGCCTGGGAGAACGGCATGGACGACGCCATCGACGCGGCCGTCGCCGACAAGCCCGACACCGCCCCCCTGCGCGCTCTGCTCGTCAGCACCAGCCGCGTATCGGGGTGAGCGCGCCAGGCTTGACGGGTCGCCAAGCTGGGGGAACCTGAGGTGTTCGTGGCCTTGGCACAGGTGACGGTGCAGGTGACCCTGGTGAGGTCGGAGCTGTCGCGGTGGATGCAGCCTGTTCCAGCCGTGATACCGACCACTCGTCGATGGTGAAGATCGCGGCTGTGCCTGCGGAGTTTGTGGTCCAGAAGTAGCCAACCCAGTTGGCCCGCCCGCTCGCTGTGATGTACTCGGCGAAATGGTAGGCGTCGTTGACGAAAGCGGTCGCGGTTGCCGTTTCCGCATCGGACCAACTACGGGGAGCAGAGCAGCCATCCCGCCTGCGAGGCCGAACGCGGCAGCGCGCCGCAGCCGCGTGGTGGTCAGGAAGTTCGGGGAAGTCATGGCGGCCATGGGGGTCCCTGTCTGCTCAGCGCTGGGGATACCGGATCCCCGCTTGGACGGCGTGCCCGCCCCGGCGTTCCGGGTAGGCCCGGAGTGACATCCGACTCATAAGTACCTGTCCGCGAACACAGGCACCCCCTGCTGAACAGTGACCTGACAGGGGCGGGAATTGCACACCGGAACATGGCTGCCCGCCGCTACCTTGGGAGCATCGACGGCAGGTGCGTCCGGTCCGAGAGGTCAGGGGGTCGCGGCCTGATGCTGCACGTCAGTCTCTTGGGACAGCAGGCGATCACCGACGTCGCGTCCGGCACCGTGCGCGCGTGTTCGTCACGCTCGATCGCTCTCGTCGCCTTTCTGGTCACCCATGCGGGTTCACCCCAGACACGACAGCGCATCGCCGGGCTGTTCTGGCCCGAGTCGACGGACGCACAGGCGCTGACCAACCTGCGTCGCGAACTGCACCACCTGCGTCACATCCTCGGCGACGAGCCCGCCCTCGTCGTGACGCCCAGAGATCTGTGCTGGTGCGAGACCGGAACCTGCCGCGTCGACGTACTCGTCTTCGCCGGCGAGCGCAGGGCCGCCCTGGCCGCCGCGGCGGCCGAGGACGCCGAGGGAGTTCTCGCACACGCCACCACGGCCGTTGCCCAGTACCGAGGGGAGTTCCTCCCCGGCATGTACGACGACTGGCTCCTCGACGCCAGGTCGGAGCTCGAGCGCCAGTGCGTCGACCTCTGCGACCTGATCTGCGAGACACGGGCGCGACGAGGCGACCTGACCGGGGCCGTGGACGCCGCCCGCCACCGCATCCGGCTGCAGCCGCTGGAGGAGGTCGGCTATCGCACCCTGATGCAGTTACAGGCCGACCTGGGGGACCGTGCCGGCGCCGTGAGCACGTACCACCACTGCGCTTCGGTCCTCGACCGTGAACTCGGTCTCGTCCCGGACCCGGCGACGCAGCAGGCGATCCAACGCCTGATGGCCCGCGTGGACCCGACGGACGCGGGACTGCCGACGCTCCGGCCCGCCGTCGGCCGCTCCGGCTTCGCCGCGGCACAACTCGTCGGGCGGTCCAAGGAACTGAGCCTGCTGCAGGACCTGTGGCGGACCGCTGCCGCAGGCCGTCCCGCCGTCGCCCTGGTCCGCGGCGGCGCCGGCGTCGGAAAGACCCGGCTGGTGGCGGAGGTCGCCGAAGCGGCACGCCTGCAGGGGGCGGTGGTGGCCAGTACCCAGTGCTTCGGGACGTCACGGCGGCTGGCGCTGGCGCCTGTGGCGGACTGGGTCCGGCACCCGGCGGTCCGGTCGGCGACGGAGACGCTCGACCCGGCCTGGCGCGCCGAGGTCGACAGACTGGTGCCATCGAGGGGCCGCCCCGAAGAACGCGAGGGAGAACGCGAGGGAGAACGCGAGGCGACCGCGCGGGCCATGGTGGACGCCTGGCAGCGCCACCGCTTCTTCGAGGGCCTGGCACGGGCGTTGATCGCGGTCGACCGCCCGATGCTGCTGGTCCTGGACAACGTGCAGTGGTGCGACCAGGAGACGCTGACGTTCCTCACGTTCTGCCTGGGACTCGCCCCCGAAGCGCCGATCCTCGTCGCCGGGACGCTGCGCAACGACAACCTCGACGAAGACCCGGAACTCATGGACTGGACGGTCAGGATGCGGGCCACCGGACTGCTCACCGAGCTCTCCCTCAGCCCGCTGGAGGCCGCCGACACGGCACGTCTAGCCGAGACGATCTCCGGGCACCGCCTCGACCGGGCCGACACCGGCCTGCTCCAGGCGACCACGGGCGGATTCCCGCTGCACATCATCGAGGCAGTACGCGGCAGCATCGACCTCGGCCGCACCCCACTCGCGGTCGGTGACCTCACCGGAGTACTGCGCCATCGTCTCGAACAGGCGACTCCGACGGCCCGGGAGGTGGCCGGCCTCGCCGCGGCGGTGGGGACGAACTTCACCCTCGACCTGCTCACCGAGGCCAGCGACCTCGAAGCCGACACCGTGGTCGCAGCCGTCGACGAACTGTGGCAGCGCAGGATCGTACGCGAGTTCCGCGACGGCTACGACTTCGCCCACGATCTGCTCCGCGAGACGGCATACGCACAGGTCAGCCCGCCGAGACGGTGGCTGCTTCACCGGCGCGTCGCCCAGGGCCTTGAGTTGCTCCACGCCGCCGACACGGACCTGGTCTCGGCCCAGCTCGCGGAGCAGTACGCCCGTGGCGGGCGGACCGATCGAGCGGTGGCCTACTACCGGCGTGCGGCCGACGTCGCGGCAGGCATGTTCGCCCACACCGAGGCGATCCGGCTGCACCAGGAGGCGCTGTCCCTGGTGCGCGGCCTGCCCCAGGGGAGAAGCCGGGACACAATGGAACTCGCCGTCCTCGAAGCCATGGCAGCGCCGCTCAATGCCCGACACGGCTACGCCTCCCCGGAGTTGCAGCAGGCGCTGGAACGCTCCATCGCCCTCGCGGAATCGCTCGGCCGCAAGGACGCCATGCTCACCGGCCTGGCCGGCCTCTGGGCGTCCCGGTTCGTCCAGGGGCGCACCGCCGACGGATACCGGACGGCCGCCCGCGCGCTGGGCCTCGTCGGTCCCGACTCCGAGCTGAGCGGCCCGGCCCACTTCGGCGTCGGCGGCTCGGCGGTGAGCCTCGGGAGGCCCGCCGAAGGGCTCCGTCACCTCCAGTTGGCCGCCCAACTGGCCAGCGGTGCCGTCTCGTTGAGCATCGGCACCCGCCCCGACGTGCACAGCACGGCGTTCGCCGCGCACGCCAACTGGCTGCTGGGCCAGGACGAGCAGGCCCGGTCCGGCTGCCTCGACGCCATCGGGCTGGCCCGGGAGATCGAGCATCCGTACAGCCTGGCCGTGGCCCTGGCGTACGGCGGCGTCACCCACCAGATGCGTCACGACATGTCCGCACTGCGGGACACCGTCGGCGAGTTGCGCGAGCTCTGCGAGCGGTACGGCTTCGCCTACTACCGCGAGTGGGGGCTCGTTCTCGACGGCTGGTCCCGCACCGACGAGTCCGGACTCGGACTGGCCCGACGAGGCATCCACAACCTCACGTCGGAGGGCTCGTTCGCCCGCATGCCGTACTGGCTGTCGCTGCTCGCCGACCTGTTGGCGCGCAGCGGCCGCCCGGACGCCGCCCGGGCGGCCCTGGACGCCGCCCTCGTCGCCGGGCAGGCCCGGGACGACCTGTGGTGGCTGCCGGAGGTGGCCCGGATGCGCGCCGCCTACGACAGCAACGAGGCAGCGGCCGTCTCACGGCTGCGTGCCGCCGCGCGGATGGCGTCGGCCCACGGCAGCACCGCGCTGCTCCGGCGCTGCGAAAGCGACCTCGCCGAGCGCGGCGTTCGGCTTCCGACCACCGACACTCCCCCGGCCTCCTGACCCGAACGTCTCCGCGAACGCTGTGCGAACGCCGTCGGTCCTAACGTCGCTGTCGCCCGAGGTTCGGGCAACGCGTTCGAGGGGGAAGCGATATGAGCACCACACCGTACGACCGACTGGCCGCCGTCCTGCGCGGCGAGCTGATCACGCCGGGGGACCCGGGGTACGACCAGGCGCGCGCCGTCTACAACGCCATGATCGACAAGCGCCCGGCCGCCGTCGCCCGCTGCCGGGACACCGCCGACGTCATCGCCTGCGTGCGCTTCGGCCGCGAGCACGGCGTCGAGATCGCCGTCCGGGGCGGCGGCCACAACGCGGCCGGCCTGGGCGTGTGGGACGACGCCCTGGTCATCGACCTCTCGCTGCTGCGCAGCACCACCGTCAGCCCGCAGCACCACACCGTCCGTGCCGACGCCGGATGCACCTGGGGGGACGTCGACCACGCGACCGTGGCGTTCGGGATGGCCACACCCTCCGGCTTCCTCGCGTCCACCGGGGTGGGCGGTCTGACGCTGGGGGGCGGCATCGGCTACCTGAGCCGCCGCTTCGGTCTCACCGTCGACAACCTCCTGTCCGCCGACGTGGTGCTCGCCGACGGCACCTTCGTGACGGCCGACGAGAGCTCCCACAGCGACCTGTTCTGGGCCCTGCGGGGCGGGGGCGGCAACTTCGGCGTCGTCACCTCGTTCACGTTCCGCTGCCACGACATCGGCGCGAGCGGCACGATCATCGGCGGCCCGGTGCTGTACGACCTCGCCGACACGGCCGAAGTGATGCGCTGGTACCGGGAGTTGCTGCCTTCGCTGCCGGAGGAGCTGAGCGGTTGGCTCGGACTGATCACCATCCCGCCCGCCCCGCCCTTCCCCGAGGCGCTCTGGGGCCGCAAGTCCTGCGCCATCGTCTGGTGCTACACCGGCTCGCACGACCGGGCCGACGAGGTGCTCGCACCGGTCCGGAGCTTCGGCTCGCCGCTGCTCGTCGGGGTCGGCGCGATGCCGTTCAACGTGCTGCAGAGCGCGTTCGACGGGCTCTACCCGGCCGGGCTTCAGTGGTACTGGCGGGCGGACTTCTTCGACGAGATCTCCGACGAGGCGATCCAGGTCCACCAGAAGTACGGCGAACAACTGCCGACCGGCCACTCCACCATGCACCTCTACCCCATCGACGGCGCCGCCGGCCGCGTGCCCGCCGACGCCACCGCCTTCGCCTACCGCGACGGCGGCTGGGCCGGCGTCATCGTGGGCGTCGACCCGGACCCGGCCAACGCCGGCCTCATCTCGCACTGGGCCCAGGACTACTGGGAGGAACTGCACCCGACCTCGGCCGGCGGCGCCTACGTCAACTTCCTGATGGACGAGGGCCAGGACCGGGTCAAGGCCTCCTACCGCGGCAACCACGCCCGCCTCGCCCAGATCAAGCACCGCTACGACCCCGCCAACACCTTCCACATCAACCAGAACATCCAACCCGCCACCGGGACCGCCTGACCGCTGACCCGGCCGTCCCGGAGCGAGACGGGTGGTCGGCGTGCGACATGAGGGTCAGCGACTCGATTCCGAAAAGCCCGAAAGTATCCGTACCACACCGTGGTACGGCGCGCTATCCTGGGAGTATGGCCCTTCCGAAACGCCACCCCACGGACGTCAGCGTGCGGCAGTTCGTCGCTGACTCCGGAACCGTCACACGCGGCCTCCGCCAGGGCCACCCCTACATACTCACCCTCAACGGCGAGCCGTTGGCTCAGATGATCCCCATTCGACGCCGCCGGTCCGTTCCCAGGGACGAAGCTCTGGACATCTTCGCCACAGCCCCTCTGCTCGACGCCGACGACCTGCGCGACGACCTGGACGCCACGGTAGAGCAGGACCTGCGCGATCCCTTCGAAGGAACAGATCTGTGACGCATGCGGAGGGAGTGCTCGACACCAACATCATCGCCGCACTGGCGGCCTACGACTCCTCCGAACTTCCACAGGAGCTGCTGATCACAGCCGTCACCCTGGGCGAGCTCTCGCACGGCCCGCACGCGACCGACGACCCTGCCAAACGCGCCAAGCGCATGGCGGTACTCCAGCACGTCGAGGCCACCTTCGACCCCCTCCCCTACGACCGCGACGCAGCAAGGATCTACGGCCAGATGTGCGCCGCAGTGATCGCCATCGGCCGCCGACCTCGCGGGCGCTCGGCCGACCTCATGATCGCCGCCACAGCGGCCAGCAATGGACTCCCCCTCTACACATCGAACCCGAAGGACTTCCATGGCCTGGAGGATCTCGTGGAGATCGTTGCTGTCACGCGTCCGACAGGCGCTTGAGCCCGCATATTCACGCTGACCCACAGGCCATGGCACTTCTTCGCGCAATGATCGGCTTGTGCACCTACGCGACTCCCTTACGAACCCGAGAGAGCCTGTACGGCGGCTGCTTACGACGCTGGATCGCGGTGGTGAGCCGGTAAACGCGCAGGTCAAGGCCCATGCTGAGCATGCAGCCGTTGCGCAGGTCGACGTCGATGATCAAACCGTGGTGCGGGTAGAGATCAAGGAAAACCACAAGCTCTCACCTATCGAGATCGACGAACTGGTGGAGGGATACGTCGCTGGCGAGTCGATGCTCCAGTTGGCGCGACAGTTCGGTGTCCATAAGCACACTGTGCGTCAGTACCTCGTCAAGCGCGGAGTCTCGATTCGACCGAAGGCCGTCTTCACCGATGCGCAGGAGCGCGAGGTTGTTCGACTCTATGTAGAGCAACAACAGACTCTGGCGGAGATTGCGCCAATGTTCGAGGTTTCCACGGGAGCGGTCCGGAATGTACTGAGAAGGCGGGGCGTGGAGCGACGAGGACAAGTGCGACGGATGCGGTAGACCGCCCGCAACCGAACTCACAGTTCTTGATCACCAGGAAGCCCTCGCCAGATCGGCGCTGAAGTCATACCCAGTCTCCGGGATCTCCTCGTCGACCACCTGGACCTCCGGCGAAGCTACTACAACACGCTAGCGTAAGTCGGAGCCCTCGAAACCCTGCTGAACAAGCTACCCGATCTCACGGCCCCGTTCGGCAGACACCCAGCCACCGAAAGCCGAACCGAGCGAGGCAGCTCGATGTTGATCAAGTACAAAAACTCATCGAAGGCTACCGGGCAGGAGAAACCGTCTACCAACTGGGCGATCGGTTCGGAGTCAATCGGCAGACAGTAGGCACCACCCTGAAGCGACACGGCGTTGAGATGCGGATGCGTGGCCTGTCCCCCGACCAGACCGACGAAGCCGTGAGGCTCTATGGGGCCGGCCAGTCGCTGGCACGGATCGGCGAACGGATGGGGGTCGATCCGACGACGGTGCTGAACCGGCTACGAGAGCGAGGGGGTGAAGACCAGGGATGCACATGGACGGGAGCGTAATCCAAGTGCCACCAGCGGATTTTAGCTCGCCAGGCTAGCAGCCAACTTTTGCAGGCTCACAAAATGCGTTGTTTTTCGACTTCCGTCACCTTTGTGTCCCCACAGAGTATATCCATCGGGGCTCTGCTGGGTCGGCTCGGGACTCCATTTACCCTTGGTGACAAAGTGCACAGAAACAAACTCTGTTGCATCAGGGCGATACCGAATATTGGCTAGCTTCCGGACGGCGGCTTCATGCACCAAGTGTTCACCCTTGGTGTCCAAAAGCAAAACCTTACTCCCTGCCCAAGCGATGAAGTCCGGGTAAAATTTTAGCGTCGGCCCTAGCTTTGCCAGCGGAATCCCATAGCCCGAGCGGGAAGGATTCCGACACCAGGGGATTCCCAGCCTATCCAACTCTTGAGCAAATTCCAGCTCGAAAGAGTTGAGGCGGTCATACCCCTCATGAATCGAATGCTGAAAGTACTTCATTTCATCAGGCCGCGCCAGGATCGGACCTACCTTGTGCGGGTGTGACTTCCGCTGCGTCAGAACGACGTTATCCAGGTAGCACTGAACAACTTCAGTAGCCACATCAATCACGTGAGCATGAGCCGGGCTGCCGACTCCAATCCCCGCATCGAATTTTGGGCTATCCGTCAGAATAACATTGTTGACACTAGCGTGCCGCTGCCGAATTTCTCGACTGAATACCCAGCGCACCGACACTAGGCTCGGATTCTCCAGAGATTCCCAGTCCCCCTCGAAGGTGAGCCGCTTGCTCAAATTGAATGATGTTCGCTTACGACTACCTTTACCTTGCGTATTCACAGTAGGAACAGAATAGTCGTGTAGCTTCTCCAACGCAGCATCCATCGGAGCCAAAGCATCTTTCGTGTCATAGCCAGTTGCGGGCAGTGAGTAGAGATCCTTCGGAGCGTATTCCACTGCTCGTGTCGAGCCCGGCGCACTGCTAATGAACTTTACCTGCGGAGCGTCGCTGTTGAGGCGACTTTCCACGTCCCGCAGTACCTGCTGGAACACTTCGTTCCTGTCAACTCGGACGTAGAAGTGCGCTGTGTTCAGCCGCTCGGCCGAATAGTGCTGGGCTCCAGGCTGTCGCATGACGCGACCGACGATCTGTTCGATCTGTACCCGGGACTCCATACTCTTGTCGACATAGGCGAAATAACAAAGAGGGTCATCCCAGCCCTCCTGCAAACTAAGATTGAAAATCACATGCTGAAAGCTGCCATTGGTGAAATTCTCGTAATCGTTATCCCCTCCAGCAAATAGGTTGAACTCATCAGGAAGAGGGAAATCCTTATCAACCCGAAGTGATGAATAAACCGCGATCTTAGATGGATCGATTTGGCGCTGCTCAGTAAGATATCGCCAAATCAAAATTGGAGGTGCCTTGCGCTGCATAAAGGGGCGCTTAGGATCATCGATACGATATCCGTCATCTGCGGCGATGTTTGTATTGCAGACATAGATGGCCTTGGGCGAGCCTTGGAGACCGTAGGGTCCAGCCTCCGATTCAGCCTGCTCCATGTCATCAAGCATGTCTGCAATAGTGTCCTCCATGGGCGTGTTGTATCCGGCGAGAACGACCGTACTTTTGACGAGCCCAGAATCCGCTACCTGCTTAGCATCGATTCGCGTAGTGAGCCAGTCATCACTCTTTCCACCGATGCTGCGCAAGTGATCAATTTCTCGCGACATCCGAGCTGGAAGCTTCATCGTCGCGCTTGCCAGCAACATAGCTTCTGGCTGGAGCTCCATGAGCAAATCGCACTGCTGGTCGCTAAGGTTGTGCGCCTCATCGTAAACAATGATCAGAGGCCGGCGCTTTCCAGTGCTGTCCTCTCGCTGCTTCAAGCCGTCCCAAATCGACTGATCTGTAGAATCCAGCCCGGTCTTAAAAATAAGAAGGCTGCTTTTCTCCTTGCCCTTCTGATTGAAAGTGCCGACAGTGGCAAAAAACATTATGGGGCGATCTGACTCGCGCACGCGCTGGGCCTTGTAATCACCTAGAGGTTTAATCGAAAAATTGCCTAGTAGGTGATGATACTTGCCGCCAGACTGAAAATTTGAATATGTTTGCTCGACAACTACGTTCAGCTTGGAAAGCCACAAGACGACTGGATCAATCGCCATGGATGAGGCAATCACATTCAAGGCATCTGCCATGATGACGGTCTTTCCGGATGCTGTGAGCGATGAGAGAGCCTGAAAGAACGGGACTGTGTGCGGGTTTTTCGCAGTACCAGCATTGACTGGATCGGCAGCATACTCCTGATAGCGCTGAGCGATCTGAGCAGAGGCAGCTTGCTGGAACGGCAGCAGATTGATCACAGGTCATCACTCTCGCTGAAGGCGTCAGTACGAAGGTCCAAGCCAAAGTCTACTAGAATGCGCTCGGGGATTTGCAGGAAGTTGACGTTGTCCGTGCGAAACAGCTCTCTGCGAGCATAGACATGAAAGAACGGCTCAAGCATCTTTTGCTCAGCCTCCAACGCGCACTCCTCGTACACGTCTTCAGTTAGGTCCGTATTTCCGGTCGGGCCGTCCCAGATCAGGAAGAATCCCTCGTTATCGGTATTCTTGCCCACAAGGTGGCGACATGACGGATCGTCAATCTTTTCAATCCTGGGACCACGGCGACGACTAGAATCATGATAGGAGGCCAAGACAGTGTCTCGCATCTCATCACGTTCCATCTTCAGCAGGGTTTCTGCATCTACTTGCTTGGTCAGTTCGGAAAATTGAAAACCGCCACCAAGCGGCAAGCCCTTCTTATTCGCCCATTTTCCCGTTACGGCATTAGCAAGCCTCTTGGCCGTGAGAGTCTTAGCATATGAGTCCCCACGCTCTGGCCTGCCCTGTTCGATCAGAATGAACTGCCGATCGGCACCCATTTCATGATTCAGCGCCAGCACGGCGTGGCCTGTCGTACCTGATCCCGCGAACGGGTCTAGGACCAAGCCATCGGTTGGACACCAGAGACTAATGATCTTCCTCATAAGCATCAGCGGTTTCACGGTGTCGAAACCGTGGCCACGTCCTACAACAGCGTTTAGCTCGCCGACGCCTGTCTCGCTCGTTCCCGACTGAGGATGTTCCCAGGATGTTGCACCCATTGCGATAGGTTCAAAATCGTCGTTGGCCCAAAAGGTAGTCGGCACTACACCTTTTGCTACGTCAGCGAGATAGGTCTTGTAGCGAAGTTCACCATGTCCCGCCTGACGCCGTTGGTCATCACGCCAAAAGAAGCGCGGCCACACCTGCGTTTCGCGGTGCTTCTCCACAATCTTTTGCGCCCGCTTGACGACACGGTCATTAGAGTAGTCACTGGTCAAGGGGTTCTTGGCACCGCGGATCAGCAGTGCTGGCCGAAGACCATCTCCCACTTCTCGGTCCTCATATTCAATCCCCCACTCCTCCACTCCCGCCTTCATTTTCGACCGCTCATTGCGCCAGCAGCGACCCTCTTGCGGATAGTGAAGCTTCCCGGTGAATGGGTTCTGGATTCCATAAACTTGACCGGGATGGGTCGAAGCTCCCATGAGAGTCGAGTCCGACGGAGCCCACTCCCCGAGGGGGTCTCCATCCCGACTGCGATAGCTCTTCGCCGTTTCAGTCGAATGTGGCAGGCGCCCGGTCTGCACGAGATCTTCATTGTTGGCGTAGACAAGGACGTATTCCGTTGCAGTAGAAACGCCATGGTCATGGTTTTTGGGAGAGGTAATCTTCTGCCAGTTAATGATGGCGATACGATTACGCTCGCCAAACAACTCGTCCAACATCTGGCCGAGATGAAAGAGCTCCCTATGATCGATGCAGATGGCGAGTACCCCAGTCGGCTTTAGCATCGACTTCATCATCTGCAGGCGGGGAAGCATGAGCTTCATCCACTTAGTGTGACGTGCGCCGTCATCCGCACTGACCCAATCACCCAAGTCCGTGTTATTGGGGTCAGAGTCCCACTTGTCGTTGTATCGAAAATCGTTCCCCGTATTATAGGGCGGATCAGTAACGATGAGGTCGACTTGACCTCGCTCTCGATAGAGAGTCACAAGTGCATGCAAATTGTCGCCTTCGAGCAAAAGGTTCCTTGCTCGATCTCGTTCAGAGCCAGCACTTAGAGAATTAACAGTACGTTGCACACGGGGACGTACCTTGCGAGCTAGGGTTCGAGCTGTTTCCTTACCCGCGAAGCCGAGACTGATGCCCGCTTCGGGCCTCTCCTCCAGCAGCTTTAGTAGTTCCTCTCGGCTCAGCTCGTCGAGGTTCCTCGTGTCATCCATAGAAGCTGCCCTTGCGGTCGAGATGATTGGTACGGCAGGAGCGAATCTAGTACGCCGATCCACTCTGCTGGTGCTGCTTGAAGCAGTACACGTCCAGAAGCTTGCCACGGAGGTACGACAACGCGGCCTCCTGACACCGTCTAGAGACTCGTTGCACCCACTGACCTGCTGTTTTTCAATCCCATCCTGCTGCAGCTGCTGCCTAGCGAGCGCAGGACACAGGTGATCGACAGTGAACTCGAGGACGGCCAAGGCGCCCATCCTGGGGCAGGCCCGGGCTGGCTGATCAACGGGCACCCTTGACCGTGTACATCAGACGGGTGATGGTCGTGCAAGTAGCAGCAACCCCCTCGACAGCGGAGGCTTCCATGGCACTACGGTTCTTGGGTATATGGCCGAACACGCCCTCCGACCAGTCCCCGACCATCTGGCAGGACGAAGCGACGGGCGACCTGATCATCCAGTCGTGGAAGGCGGACGAGGCAACCGTCAAGGAGGCCCAGGACGTCGGCTCGGTACCGGGCCACACCACAGACATCCCCGAGCACGAGACCGTCATCCGGCTGCCCGCGAACATGCTTCAGTTCATCCCCCGACCCGATGGAGAGACAGGACGTGGCAACACCGGTACGTGAGGCGCTGGCCAGGTCCCAGCGGTCGGCAGTGCATCTGGAGATGCGCGACAGCTACATGCTCGACGACCCTGAGTTCATCGCCTGGCAGCACGGCAAGCGCCTCGACCCGGACAACCGCGACTCGTGGTGGCACGGGTGGCACGACGCCGTCGCTGAGGCTACTGCCCGCGGAGTGGTCGTTCGCCGCGCCCGGATCGTGTCCGAGCCGCTGCACAATTACATCCGGTACGAACATGACCTCACCTACGGCAACCTGGCCGCAGGTGAGCAGGTCCGGTGGTTGCCGCGTCGAGACACGAAGGATCTCTCCCTGCCCGGGTTGGACTTTTGGGTCTTCGACGACGAGATCGTGCACTTCCACCACTTCACCGGCGATGGCCAACTGGCCGAGCTGGGTGAGGAGATCGTCCGGGACCCGGCGCTCGTGAAGCACTGCGCTTCGGCGTTCGAGGCCGTCTGGGAACGCGCGACCCCCCACGAGGAGTACCGGCCGGTCTGATAGACGCACGCCATGCCCGCCTCGTCTTCTTCCAGTGTCCAGCAAGCCCGCCAGGCTCTTGGTGCGCGCCTGGGCGAGATTCGCGATGATGCCGGACTGACGGGACGGGCATTGGCTGCCCGCTGTGGCTGGAGCGAGTCCAAGGTTTCCCGCATCGAGCATGCCAAGACGTCGCCGTCGCCGGCCGACATCCGTGCTTGGTGCTCGGCGTGCGGAGCAGAGAGCCAGACAGCCGACCTCGTCGCCTCATTGCGCGCCGTGAACGGCATGTTCATCGAGTGGCACCGGATGGAACGGGCTGGGCTGAAGCAAGCCCAGGAAGCCGTCCTGCCGCTCTACGAGCGAACCCGGCGTTTTCGCTCCTACTCCTCCTGGCTTGTCCCCGGGATGATCCAGACCCGGGGCTACACGACCGCCGTGCTGCGTGCCGTCCAGCAGAGCCGGGTCGCGGTGGACGACGTTGAGGCGGCGGTATCCGTCCGCATGGAGCGACAGCGCATTCTGCAGGGCGACCAGCGCTTCGCGTTCCTCATCGAGGAATCGGTCTTGCGCAGCGGCATTGGCGGTACAGAGGTCATGGCTGGCCAACTCGGCCACCTGTTGACCGTGGGATCCCTGCCGAACGTCAGCCTCGGGATCATCCCCATGAGGCCGGATCGCACACGGCTACCGGTTGAAGGCTTCTGGCTCTACGACACGGTCCAGGTCAACGTGGAGCTGATCTCGGGCTACCTGACGATCACCCAGCCAGGCGAGATTGAGTTGTACGTCCAGGCGTTTTCCGAGTTGGCGGAACTGGCCGTCTACGGAGGTCCGGCCCGGGCCTTGATCACCGCCGCTGTCGACGCGCTTGGGTGAAAATCTGCAAGCGCCTGCAAGTTCGTAGACCGCTGCTTTTGCTTGCTCTTAACGTCGGTGACATCCAGTCAGCGAGATAGAGCGAGGCGTCGATGAGACAGCTGAAGGCGAACCAATCCGGCGAGGGCTGGCCATGGGGATGACTCTTCGGGTGTACGAGGTCACCGCGAAAGATGTCACTGAACTGGTACCCCGGCATGAGGTCGCTCCCGTTTCCAGTTACACCATTTCGGACGTCCTCCCGCCGTGCCAGTGTCCCCTGCATCCCGGCAATGTCCCGGCTCCGCCGCAGCGGAAGATCGCCAGCTGATGGTCATCGGCGAGCTCCGTTGGACTCGTTCTCAAGGCATAGCTCAGGCGTTCTACGGCGCACACCAAGCGCGCAGCCTCGCCGCCATAGATTCCCTGCCCCTGGCGGTGACACCACCGGCTCCCCCGTCGGAAGCACCCTCCGCCAGGGGCAGGGCTCCACACGCGACGCTCATGGAGGCAACATGCACCAGCTGATCGCGAGCCCATTCCTAGATCACTTTCTCGTCGTCCGACCCGGCTCCACCAACGGTATGAAGATCGGCAAGGGCCGGTTCGAGGAGCTACGCGCCAACCCGAGCAGCGTTCCGGCGTGGCTGGCCGAGGCCGCGCAGAAGGCATGGGGGATCGACAAGTTGACCTCGGTCATGGTTCGGGAACCCGCTCCGCTCGCCTATGGCCGAGCGTCCTGGGAGATCAACAAAGGGTGCGACTACGACTGTGAGCACTGCTACCTGGGACTCAAGCGCTTCGAGGGCTTGACCTGGGAGAACAAGGTCAAGCTGCTTACCGTCATGCATGACTCAGGGGCCCTGTGGCTTCAGATCACCGGCGGCGAACCGCTGATCGACCGGGACTTTCCCGCAGCCTACGAGTATGCCAACCAACTGGGCATGATGGTCTCGATCTCCAGCAACGGCAGCCAGCTGAGTAAGCCCCGAATTATTGAGATCCTCACCCGGCACCGGCCGTACCTCATAGCGGTCAGCGTCTACGGTGCCACCGCCGAGACCTACGACGGGCTGACTCGTAACCGCGGCGCCTTCGGTCGGTTCATCAAGGGCCTGGACGCCGCCCGTGAGGCCGACCTTTCACTCAAGCTCAACATCGTCGTGGCCGAGCGTAACGTCCACGAGATCGAGGCTATGGAAGCCTTAGCCGACAGCTACGGCTTTCCGCACCAGGTGTTCACCAGCATGAGCCCGACCATCGAGGGCGGTGGCGAACGGCTCGACACGCAGGCGGCCAAGTTCGTCGTCAAGCGCGAGCCCTTCAAAGGCTGCAATGCCGGGCACACCTTCTTCCACTCCGACCCGTGGGGCAAAGCCTCCATCTGCAAGGTCGGGCGTGACCCCCAGTTCGACCTGATCACCCAGGGCCTCGACGGCCTACGGCAGCTCGGCGAGGTCGCCGACTCCCTTCAACTTCGCACCGGTGGCTGCTCCGGCTGCGCGCTGTCCGGCAGCTGCTACACCTGTCGGCCGCTGGCCAAGCTCTACCAGGAGGCGAAGGCCCCGCTCGACACCTACTGCCAGCACGGAGGGAGGTGAACCATGCCGCTCATGCTTGAACTCACCGAGCGTCCCCTCGGCGACGAGGAGATCGCGTTCGTCGGCGACCTGGACGAGGTCCTCGAAGTCGCCATGTGCTCCTGCTCATCCAGCGACGCCAACCCGTACTCGTAAGAGGGGTGTCCCGGTCTGTACGTTGGGCCGGGACTTCTCTGTCCCACGCTCAGGAGCACCACCGTGTCCATGCCGCGTATCGCCTGGCATGACCTTCCCCGACTTGCCCGGTCCGCCGTCCACGAGTGCACCGGCCCCGTCCTGGCGGCCGCCAACGTCTCCACCGGCGCCAATTCCGGCCTAGCTGTGAAGCTGCACACCCAGACCGGCCCGGTGTTCGTGAAGGGCATCCTCCTCGACCACCCCCAGGTGAAGACGCAGGCGCGAGAGGCGGACATCAACCCGTACCTCCCGGTGTCTGCACCCAGGCTCCTGTGGCACGTCCAGGCCGGCGGCTGGGACCTGCTCGGCTTCGAGCTGGTCGACGGACGGATCGCCAACTACGCACCTGGCTCGCCGGATCTCCCCCTTGTCGTCACCGCCTTGGAGGACCTGGCCGCCACCGGCTGCCCCGACATTCCGCTTCTTGATTGCGCACAGCGGTACGCGGCCTACACTGATCGGCCCGAGCTGTTTGCCGGTGACGCGCTGCTCCATACCGACATGGCCCCACACAACGTCCTCGTCGACAACCAGAATGGAGGCGTTGCGCACCTCATTGACTGGGCCTGGCCGACGAGAGGTGCCGGTTGGGTCGATGCCGCAGTTTGGATTATCCGCCTCGTTGACGCCGGACACGCACCAAAGACGGCGGAGGAATGGACCGTTCGGCTGCCAGCGTGGCAGACCGCACCCTCGTCAGCGGTGACGGTATTCGCTCAGGCGAACGCCTGCATGTGGCAAGAAATCGCAACCCACAGTACAGATGTCCAGTGGCAGAAGCGCATGGCCGTCTCGGCGCGCCTCTGGGCCGAGTATAGAGAGGCCGGTATGACGGAATTCCCGGGCCGGTAGATGGTCAGATGAAGAAGGGATACGTCCGCCTTTCTGAAAGGTCAATCAGAACAAGAGAGCCACCCTAGTAGGGTGGCTCTCTTGTTTTCCCTGTCCCACAAGCCCCATCTCCACCAATGTTCCCGGCAGTCACGCCGGAAGCTCCTGTTCTGATGATCGCAAGGAATCATTGGGGCGGGGGTGTTTAAACGAGTAACGAATAGGAGAGGTAATTCAAGATAGAACGATTGAGCGATCAGGAGAGTGGCCTTAGGTGTTCCGCTATGTGCCCCTCAATAGCATCCGGGGAGAGGATGAGAACATTGATAACTGAAAAGGTTAGACGTAAGACGCTCACGCGTCTTCGTGCCCTCCTATTGACCATGAGCCTTGTGCTCGTTGGCTTAACAGGAGGGACAGTAGTGACGGCGACACCAGCAATGGCAGCCATCGGCACGAACGACTATCCGTTCGCCAGCTACAACGGTCCGGGGACAAACTCAGCGGGTTCATACTGGACCGACAGCAACGGCAAGGGGACCTCAACCTACGGTTACAACTACCGCAACTGCACCGACTTCGTTGCGTGGCGTCTGCATAACGACAACGGTTTCAATCTTCCAGGTGGAATCGGAAATGGTGCAGACTGGGGCAACTGGGCTCAGCAGCCCGGACATACCTACACCGTCAACACCACGGCAGCGGCAGGTGCTGTTGCTTGGTGGCCTGCGAATTCGAAGGACCAGGGAGTCAGCACCGAGGCGTGGGGACATGTCGCCTACGTCAGCTCTGTCAACACAAGCGGCTCAGTCAACATCGAGGAGTATAACCACGTCGTAAAGGGCGGCGGCTTCGATGGTGCTTATCACACACGGACCATTACGGCGTCGAGTACCGAGCAGGTGCAGTACATCCACTTCAAGGATCTATCGGGTGGCGGTTCGCCACCCCCCGCCGGTCCCAAGCTCCTCACCGTGAGCAGTCTTCACACATCGGATGGTTACATCCACGTGTTCGCAGGTAATGCAACCGGCAGTATTTGGGAGATTTATTACGGGAATGGAACGTCCCCGACACCAGATCTCCTCGGTACACCGGATCAGTCCGCCGTCACGAGTGTCAGCAGCATGCAGACTCCTGACGGCATAATCCATGTCTTCGACGGCGACGCCGGAGGCAAGGTCTGGGAGACGTACTACGGGAACGGTATTTCCCCGACACAAGATCTTCTCAGTACGCCGAACGGCACTCAGCCGATTACAAGCATCAGCAGCATGCTGACGCCGGACGGTTTCATTCACGTGTTCAGCGCCACTCTGGACGGCAAGGTCTACGAGACGAAATTCGGCAACGGTGGTGGGCCGGTGACGAATCTGATGGTGGATCTGTCCGGACCTGGCGGGCCGGTCAATGGGATCAGCAGCCTGTACGATTCGGCTGGCTACATCCATGTCTTCAGCGGCAACAGAGGAGGCAGCCTCTGGGAGACCTACGAACCGGGCACCGGCACTCCCAACCCCAAGTCGGACCTACTCGGAACGCCTACGGGGTGGCCAGTCACAAGTGTGAGTAGCCTTCAGACCCCCGACGGCTACGTCCATGTGATTGCCAGCATGACATCTGGAGACGTCGGCGACCTCTATTACGCGGGCGGCGTCAGTCCCAGATGGTTGCCGCTCACCAACCTGGTCAAGGTTGACAGCGTCACCAGCATGTTGACGTCGGACGGCTACATACACGTCTACTCGGGCATCCAGTCCGGAAGCGCCTGGGAAACCTACTACAAGAGCGGCGTCAGTCCCCAGTCGGACCTACTCGGAACGCCCGACGGCTCCACGGTTATGGGAGTCAGTGCCATGACGACCACGGATGGCTATACGCACATCTTTAGCGTCACGTCGAACGGGTACGCCTACGAGACGTACTTCGGGAACGGCAACGGCCCGAAGACGACTTTGCTGGCGAACCTGTCGTAGAGGATGAACGAGTGACCAGACCGGTCAGCCTCGTGCGCAACGAGTCGAGAAGGCAAGCCCCCGGGATGCGATGACATGCCGTCATCGCATCCCGGGAGTCGCTGTTAGATATTAAGGTCTACAAATACAAGCAGCCAGCTTCAACGGGAAACCTGTCTCTCCACTTCTTAACTTTGCGTCCGGGCAGCCAGCACCGGGATCGCCGCAATCTTGTCCGCTGTGAGGTCGTTCCAGACGAGGCCCGGCGGCCGGCGGCGATTGGCACATTCGATCACCTCGTCCGGCGTGACGATTAGATCGACACTAAAGTCGTGCTCGGTCTCGGGGATCTCCTCGTCGATCACCTGGAGCTGATGCACCGTGGCAACGATCACCGTAGCGTCCGTCACGAGACCAGCCTCGACGAGGAGTGCCACCTCCAGGTCGGAGTACCCGGCGCCCTTGCCGATGCGCGCACCGGAACGGTTCACGGCCACACTGCCGCAGATCACCACGTCGATGGGGCGCATGTCCTCAACACCGACACGGCGAGCGACCTGCGCAGCTCCCTGCTTCTCAGCGGCCTGCTCGGGCGACAAGTCCAGGGACACAGGATCGAGCAAAAAGAACGGCTGGAGACTCGCCATCCTGGGAACGGCCATATAGAGCAGCTTGCCGTCCTTGAGTGCTCGGATGCGGACCGGCAACTGCGCCCAGTCGGGATTCGCCTTGACCGTCCGGGAGTGCTTCCAGACGTCCAGCCCAGCCAGACGCTCGGCCGTCGCCTCGGTGCCGTAGAAGCCGGGGATCTTGCCATACGACCCCTCCGGTACTGCACCTTCACGTTCAAGCAGTCGCCACACATGGTCGCGGATGGCTGCCTTGGCCTGGTCGATGTTGCTCACGTGCCCTACCTCTAGATCACTGCCATGAGGGCCAGCAGACGATCGTTGATGTCCTGGACCCACGGCTCGTGTCGCCACTCCCGAAGCTCTCGTCCAGCAGCGAATGCCAGGTTAAGACCCCCTCCGCCACGTGTCAGCTCCACCGCATCGATTGTCCGGTGCATCGTGGTGGCCGCCTCGTCGAGCTTGCGCTGACGGATCATGGAGATCGTGAGGTTACCAAGGGCGATGGCCTGACTCTTCTTCTTGCCTGCCAGCGCCCTGGCCGTCATCTCGAGGATGGGCTCGGCTCGCTCAGGGAGATCGAGAAAGAGGTAGCACGACCCAGCCAGACGGTTGAACTCGTTGATCGTGTAGTACTCCGCCGTGACGTCATCGGCATCGACCCGATCGAACTGGGCCTCCGCCTTCTTCAACGCCTCTTCGCAGGATCTAAGGTCGCCCGTCATCGCCTTGCCCTCGGCGACGTGGAGCAGGCCCAACCCCGTGAGCGATGGACTACACAACTGGGCGACGTTGGCCGCCTCTCCCGCGAGCGATGACCCCTTGACGGGGTCCTTCTCCCCGTAGAGGGCGACGAAGGACTTGCGGAGTGTCGCATACGCCGCTGCACAGGGATCTTGCACCTGGCGGGCAGCCGCAACTGCCTCATCCAGGTAGGTGATCGGCGTTTCATGATCGCGCCGTTGGCTGACGTCCCAGACAAGCTGGCCCATGAACGTCGCTGACTCAGCCTCCACCTCGTACAGTGCTTTTCGCACCCGCGGATTGGTTGCGTTCTCTCGAAGGAACTTCACCTGCCCATGGACCTGGCCGGCGGGTCCGAGGAGTGCAGTCGAGGGTGCCTGGTCGTAGCGCTCATCGAGCTGACGAATACGTTCGTGCAGGTACGCGACGGCCACCAGGTCGACGCGGGAGGGGTGTTCGAGCACGTAGCTCATACGCTGGCTCGGCTGGGCTTGAACGACCGTCACATCGTCGAGCAGTACCTGTAGTTCGACGGATGTCACCTTGAGCATGGCCGCGAGTTTTGGACGTAGCCAAGGTTGGGGCTCAGTCTCAGCCCCTTCCCACCGCACGACCGTTGACCGTTCGACACCCAGGAGCTCGGCGAGCTTTTCTTGGCTGTAGCCTGCTGCCTTGCGACGCTGAGCGAGTCGTACGCGCTTGGCCGCCATCACTAATTCCTTCCGAAGCCGGGGCCTCCCCACCATAGCCACCCGGGTTCCGTTTTTGCAGGTCAAAGCCACCCCTGCCTCATTTTTGCGTCGCTTCCGCCTCTCTTACGCTCTGGGTTTCCGCAGGTCAAAGGGCTTTTCTGGCTAGTACGCCGGTCCAGCAGCGCCTGGCCCAGAGCCCGCTGTTGGACCGGCTTCCATCAAGCGGGGAGGAACCCTATGCGACCTGCCATTTTCGGCTACTTGCGCGTCGTGAGCAATGACGAGAGGGATGACGAAGCCGAGCGGGCCAAGCATGAGTTGGCCGAATACGCGGCGCGTGAGGGCTTCACTCTCGACCAAGTGTTCACCGAATACATCAGGCGATCGGAGTCCGCATTCGAGGCGATGCTCGATGCGTTGAAGCGCCACGACGTGAAGGACATCATCGTGCCCTCCCTGTGGCACTTCGCGCGTCTGCCTGGGCTCCAGGGGGCGATGCGCCAGCACATCGAGCAGGAGACAGGCGCACGTATCTGGGTCGTTCAAGGGCAGCGCCGATGAGCGACTTGAAGCCCCTAATCCACGGCTACATGCGGGTCACAGATGACATGGACGATCTCGAAGTCCAGCTCATCGAGCAAGCGCTGACGACCTTCGCCGAGGGCGAGGGGTACTGCCTCGGAACTATCTTTTATGAGTACGACAGCGGCTCTCAGGCGGCCTTAGCCGTGATCCACGAGCTTCAACGGTCAGAGGCACGTCATGTTGTTGTGCTTTCGCTGGGACAGCTGGCTGAGTCGCAGATAGTCCAGGTCCTCATGGTCGACCGGGTGGAACTCGAAACCGGTGCAGCCATGCATGAATCGAGGCGCGACTAGTGGACGAGCTCGATGAAGCGATCCTCGTGCAGTTCTCCCAGCTGATCCGAGACGCCGGGAAGTTCACCACTCACCTCGTCACTGACGGGCTCACCCAGAAGGAACAGCAGCACTTCGCAAAGCGCCTCGCCGTCTTGGCAGACACGGTCCATGAACGGGCTGAGCGCACCGGAAAGCGAACAGCCAAGGGGAACGTAAGTGACATCAGCAGTGCTCGGGAAGACGTCAGCGGCAGCAAAGCAGGGTGAACGGCACGCCATGCAGCCCGCCTCGCTCAACCTCGCTGCACTACCGACGGCGGTGAGCTGTTCCCGGATGTTCGTGCGTCACACACTGCTGCGCTGGAACCTGCCCGATCAGATCGACGCAGCCGAGCTGATCGCCTCTGAACTGGTGACCAACGCAGTCAAGGCCACAGGGGTAGTCACACCCGATCCAACCTGGGGTGACCTGGAGAAGGTGGCGCTCCTGACCGTGCGCGTCGCGGCGCATGGAGATGGTGTCTCCATCCAGGTATGGGACGTGTCGCTGGAACCACCAGTTCAACCAGCGGTCGGCGCTTCGGACGACGCCGACGGCGGGCGCGGGTTGTTCATCGTGCGCAGTGTCGCCCGACAGGTGGGCCACTTCTACCCCAAGGGCGGCGGCAAGGTCGTCTGGGCTGAGCTGGCCCTTGAAGCACCCGTACCACCACTTCCGCGACGGCAGGCGAAGACGCCGACTATTCAACTGCCGCTGCCGGATCCTCATCTGTTGCGCAAGGTGCTGGACGGGCTCCGGAAGCTGTAAGCGACTATTGGGGCTCTAAGCGGCACAGAGAACTCCTCCCAAAACATAGGAGCTAGCTCGGCCAAGATCCCTGGATCGAAGATGCTCACTACATCTGGATGGCTATCCGTAGCGCATCCATTGGCATGCGTGCTATAAATTAGGCCTCTCTTCGGAGGGGCTCACTGTGCAGCTTGATCAAATCGAGAGGCGCCTGGACATGAATGATCAGATAGTGACAGTAGAAAGTCGCAAAACCAGCGATCCGTTCCTCACGTTTGAGGAGCTTGAAGCGATCGAAGCTGTCCGTACGGCCCTGATTCCGATGATGACCGGAGATGCCTGTGGCCCCGGGTAATCTACCTCGGGAGTACAGCACATTGGCCCATGCCCTCGCAGCGCATCTTGAACCCACGCTCGCCGCGAGGGCATGGGCCATTTGTTGTAGAAATCGCCTCAAGCCTATCGGCCAGGGACACATCCAAGCTATGGCAGAAGCAGTTTCTCCTGACATGAACCAAAAAACTCAGTCTCTTTTAGATGTCAGCTACCAATTGGCGCTTGGACAAGCATTTTTGGTAGATGATGTCAATGATGGACAAGTAGCCAATGTAGACGTAAAGCTAATTCCAGCATTGAAGGAGGTTGAGGTATCGGTCGCCGCAGCGGCACTGGGATGGCCTGACGCCAAAATTGCATTCGAGTGGAGTGGAACTCAAGCCCAAGCACTGGAGGTCGAACTCCAAAGGTACTCGAGTCGCCAGGGCTATGTAGACGAGGAGAACGTCCTAGGACGGTCAGCTCCGGTTCTTAGCTACTTTGAGGCTATTGCTCGACATGGTGTAGCAATCTATGCGTCAGCGCTCAAGCCACTACTAATGCGATATCTGATAGTTGCCCAACGTTGTGACGATCTGAGCGATTGGGAGGATGATCTCCTCCAGGGAAGATACACGCCAGTCGTTCAGAGCTTCCTAGAGCAATCGGGAAGCAGCATTGCAGAATACGGCGAGAGATTCTATCCGGAAGTTCTTCGTTCCGTCTACCTGGAAGGGCTACTGCTCCGCGAATTGAACGAATGCCATCGAGAGCTCCTCGATATCACATCGAATGTCCGCAAAATAAGCGGAACTACCGAAAAAATGGTGTCCATAATTGTGCACCTGCACAGTATTGTCAAGGAGAACATTGACAAGATTAGCCAGCAGCACTGACTCGTTTGGCGACTTGGTTATTGAAGCCAAGAGAGCCAGCGCGCGAGACGTCGCCAGTATAATCTACGAGTTCTATC
Source organism: Streptomyces sp. 846.5 (assembly GCF_004365705.1). Taxonomy (NCBI): domain Bacteria; kingdom Bacillati; phylum Actinomycetota; class Actinomycetes; order Kitasatosporales; family Streptomycetaceae; genus Streptomyces; species Streptomyces sp. 846.5. The sequence goes on along the minus strand of NZ_SOBN01000001.1, from coordinate 5,638,350 downwards.
AGAGCTCGGCTGCGCGTGCTTCATGTTCTCCTCCAATAAGGTGTGTTCTCCTTGCGCTGGCAGTGCTAGAAGGCGTTTTCTCCGTATCCAGAGGCGTCAATATTCACTGCCTCGTGGTACGACGCAACAGCAGAGTAGTTGGCGGGCTTCTCGTGGGATCTCGCGGCACCATATTCAATGCGAGCCTGCGGCGGGAGTTCCGGCATGACCAGGTATTCCAGCAGGGCATTGCAGTTTTTGACAACTATTTCAAGGTCGACTCGTGGCCGCGGCTTGCATTCTGGAGTAGCTCGCCAAAGCTGAAGGAGGCAGCTTCCCTGTTGGGCTTCACGCCCACTGGGGAGTTTCGAAGTCTTCGAATTATCCGGTTCGCAAAAGTACGACTCCCAAGGATTGAAAAGAATCCAATCGACATAAAAAGCGGGAAGCCCCTGGAAGGGATGGAGAGGAAATGAGAGACAAGAAAACTGGAGCCCCGCCCGGAAAGATGCTTGGAACCTTCATATTCTGGCTATCTGCTGCATTGCTTCTCGTAGCGCCGCTTGCTCCCTGGTGGCTTGGACTAGTAGTGGCACTCTGCGCCATAGAGCCCGTAATCTATGCTACTCACGAGGCACTTCACATAGAATCCAACGAAGGCGAAGACCCCGATCTGTATGCGCCACGGGTCATCGCAACAGTTGGAATGGCATTTCAGCTTCAAAATATCGAAATACTCCGCCTGGCTCATCTCTTCCATCATCGGATGGGTAGGTACGGCAGCGGGTGGGCACCGGACATTTCTCCTGGTAAGCCGTCTCTGGGTCAGCGCTTTCGCTATTACATCGGCCTGATTCTCTTGCCAGCATTCTGCTGGCAAGTAGCGGGGATCGCTCGTCCCTTCTTTCCGCTAAAATACCAGTCCTATTTGACGCAGATTGGCTACCATGATCGCGTCACTGGGAGGTATATAGTGGCGATGGCGCTGACGATTGCATATCCGATCTACTACATCGCGATGGCAGGGCTTCCCGTCTTCATCGGATTTTGGTTCGGGCTTTGCTTTCTTTGGTGCATTCAGCAAAATATCGCACACTACGGGCTGACTGGGATCGACCCTTCCACGGATCGAGTGTGTGCCCATACCTATTATCTGCCCAAGCCGTTTTCGTGGATCACCTACGGGTCAACCGCCCACTTCCTGCACCACGCCGATATGAGCCTGCGAGCCAGTGACCTATACTCGCCTGAGAAGCTAGGAAGGGTGGAGGAACGCCTCCGCTTGACTATAAGGCCAAAATACGGGATCACCCCCTATGTCGTAGACATCGTGAAGCAATTTCGCGGACCTGTTGCAGTATCTGATCTGACACTGGATTGGGTCGCGGAGCTCGACAGGCCGGAGAGCGACTATGTTGCCGCGTACGACTACCGGCGAGGGCGTACGTATGTCAAGAGAAATAGTTAGATGTTATAATCAAATTGAATGAGGCTCAAAATTACAAGCAGCATGAAGAGCGGAGCAATTCTATTCGCTCGTGAACTACGGTCGTCCGCATTTCTGTCCATGCTCCTCGTCGTGGCGATCTACAATACGCTCGTATCAGTACCTCATATCCTGACTCCTGTCTTTCGCAGCGGATGGCTCTTCGATACAGCACCAAGCGAACTCGGCTCTCTGGCAAGTTGGACCGTCCTTGCCGCAGTCGTGGGAATTTGGTTGACACGCGTCGCGCTCACGCTGATTGTCACACAGCAGATGTATCGGATTTCCGTAGGGCATCCAGTCCGAATGGCAAGACCTCTGACGGGACTCAAGCCGGCTATCTTCGTTTGGTATGCGCTAGTGAGCGCCGGACTTTTCATGGTTACGCTGATTATCTTTACGGTCCTGTGGGTGGCCGGCTGGATGGCATGGAAGGCTTTCAAGGTTGATGTTACTCTGGCAATCCTCCTTCTGTGCGGAGTCGGATACCCGCTGTACATCTCGTGGTTGGCGAGCACTGCTCTAATCTCGGTACTCCCCATTGAGCGAAGAGCAAGGTGGGTGGGCACCATACACGCGCTCGGATGGCAATTTACGCGCTCTCTATATTTCTACTACCTCGCGCGCATTGGCTTGGAATATCTTCTCGCGGGAGCCGTCCTATACATCAGCGTAATTGTTTCCTCGGACTCGATTTGGGTCCACGTTCTAGGATCAATCGCTCTTGTCATCCCGCTTCTATTTTTGAGAACGGTGACGTACGCTCGCACGGTTGATGTCATGAGCTTAAGAGAAGAACTCTCCCAGGCTCTAATCTCAGAGAGCTCTTGATGCTAGACTTCCGCGGAATGCTACTTGATGCGATGCCTCCTCTAGATCCACGGTTGGTAGTTATTGAAATTGGTGGCGGCAAGGCTTCGCTAAACCTCAGCAACTGCCTATACTTATCGATTGATGCAAAATTCATTGCCGGACCTCGGCGTGTTCAGGGCTCGGTCGATGCCCTACCGGTCCGCTCTGCTTATGCCGACATTGTGATTGGCTCCCGACTCCTCTGTAGCGTGGTAGATATCCCGCATGCCCTAGATGAGGTAAAACGGATATTAAGCCCTGAAGGCGTCTACGTGGGGCTTGAGCACTGCCGCGATCCGTTACTTCCCCTAGCTTGGGTGCAATTGCTTCGCAACAAATTTAGAGCCAAGCATGGTCTCTGTCACCTCGGTCTTGATGTATCTGCAGAACTTGACTCAGCCGATTACGACATATCAATCAAGAGAAGATCATATCCGGCAAATCCGATAATGACCTTCGTCGCAACGCCCCGTTAGACATCGGTGATGTAGTTGCAAGACATTTCAGTGCCGGAGTCTTTTGCGGCCAAGCCCATCACGGGTGTCTACTCACAGGCTCGGCCGGCAACAAATCGAGAAGACACGGATCAACCCGCAAGCCCAGAGGAGAGCGGTGAGGGGTCGTGGACAAAACGCGCCGGATCCACCGCTTCCGTGATGCCAGGCGACGACCGCGACTACCGGGTTACCCCTTATCCTGACCTGCGGCTGCCAAAGTCGGCTTAGCTTTATGGATTGAGTCTCTCAGTCATCCTTTGCGCTAACAGGCGTCATCTGGCATCGTGCAGATAGCAGCACGGGCAACCTAGAGAGGCACAGTCATGGCGCAGAAGGTAGTCGTTGAACTCTCTGACGACTTGGACGGGTCGCAGGCTGATGAGACCATCACCTTCGCCCTTGACGGTCGGTCTTACGAAATCGACCTGAGTACCAAGAACGCGGACAAGCTTCGCAAGGCGCTTGCGCCCTACACCGACGCCGGACGCAAGCAGGGTGGCGCTCGGCGTGGAGCGAAGCGAGCTGCCCTGACACGAGACAGCAGTCGGCCCGATCCGGCGAAGGTGCGTGCGTGGGCTGAGTCCCAGGGCATTGAGGTAGCGGCCCGTGGCCGGGTGCCTGCCGAGGTGATTGAGAAGTTCCAGGCCGCTCACTGAACAGTGCTTGTCAGGGTCGCGTCACGGTCGACCCGTGACTAGTAGCAGGCAGCCCAACCTTGGACGAGACAGAGGCGCGTATTGTTGCGCTCCTCGAGGCACGAACAAGCCGGGACGCCGTCGACCGATGGGCGAGGCGCAATGGATCGCCCATGCCGATCTTCATTGGGACAACCTGGCTCAATGGGCGTTGGAACTTCTCCCGGCATCGACTTGCCAGCAGGCCCTGTGGGCGGCTCCTTCCATGAAGAGCGTATCTGCCTCGATGAAGTTCAGGAGGTACCGGGCAGAGCACTACTCAAGCCGACTGCTGACCGAGGGGCCGCTGCCCAGCCTGGCACAGGGCTACCGCCCAACTGATCACCAGAAGCGTCACCGCACCCAGTAGCGACAGTGCCGGGAAGGTGGTCGTGGCGGTGGACGAGTTGGAGGTGAAGGCGTCGCGGACGGCGATGTTGACGGGAGAGTAGGGGGCGACCAGAAGCAGCAGTGATGCCGCGGCTAGAGTCAACACCCCGGTGGCGGGACGGTTCAGCACCGGGGGCGCGCAGAGCGCCCCGAGCGCGGCCCCGGCCAGCAGGCCGACCAGGATGGCAATACCACCGTCGCGAGCGATCATCACGAGCGGCGGGTGGGCGATATTGGGCGGTGGGCCGCTGGTGGTCCATTCGAACACCCCGGCGACCACGGCCAGCGCAGTACCGAACACCAGCGCCGCGCTCAACGCAGCAAAATGGGCCCGGCGCGGGCCACTCGCGGCGGCGACGCAGGCCCGGGCGGCGTCCGGTTCGCCGGTGAGCACAGTGCGCGTGAGCCAGCCGACGCAGGGCACCAGCATCGCAGCGCACCAGCCGAGCGAGTCGCCGTACTGCTGACCGCCGAAGGTCCCGGCGACGATCAGCAGCGCGAAGAGCAGCAGTGGTGGGAGCCAGCGCTGGGAGCGGAGCAACAGCGCGAGTTGATACCTCATCAGGTCGCTGTTTCGGGTCATCTGACAGCCTCGGTGCGTTCGATGCGAACGCGCGTATCTTCTCGCAGTTCGGCCAGCACCGAGGCGTCGGCGGTCAGGGTGATCCGCAGGACGCTGGGGGGCGTCGCCTGGTCGGTCGCGGTGACCGTACCGTTGCCGACCTGCCAGCGCAAGGTGGGGCGCGTGTCCAGCCGGGCCGGGTCGTGGTCCACGAACAGGACCGTGCTGCCCTGCCCTAGGTGTTCGTCCACGGCGGCGTCCAGTTCGGCTCTGGCGTCCTGGTCCAGACCGGTCCAGGCTTCGTCGAGGACTAGCAGTTCGGGTTCGCCAAGGAGGGCCTGGGCGACAGCGACTTTTTGGCAGGTCCCCTTAGACAGTTCGGCCAGCGGGGTACGGGCAAATTCGGCCGCGCCGAAGCGCTCCAGCAACAGGCCGGCCCGGCGCGCGGGCTCCGCGCCGCGCAGGCCGTGGATCCGGCCGAGGTGGCACAGGTAGTCTTGAGCAGTAAAGGGAAGCGCAGCGGGGAAACGCTCTGGCACGTACACCCGGCGCGCCGGCCGGTCCAGCACGCTGCCGCGGGTCGGCGCGCAGACCCCGGCGACCAACCGCAGCAACGTGGACTTCCCGCCGCCATTGCCACCTTGGGCCCGGATCAGTCGGCCCATCGGGACGTCCAGGGTAACCCCGCGCAGCACCCAGGGATCACGGAGGCTGTAGCGCAGAGCGATACCGTCGAGTCGCACGCGCCCCAGACTAGCGTCATCTTGTTGTCGCTGCGTGTACCACGGTGACGGATCCTGCTGATGTGATCGCTTGCTTCGCCCCTGGACGGCAGTGGGCAGACAGACACCCACAGGCGGCAACACCACCCCCTCAACACCGAACGCCAGTCGATCCCTCTCACGCCCTACGGCGTCGGGGTGTGTCCGCAAAGCTGCGCGGGGGGCGGAACGAGTACGAGCTCCGTGAGATCGACCAAGAATGAGGATCCAGCGGTCTCTGCGGATCCGCAGAGACACGGAGTCCTTTCCAACCTGGCGGTGGGGTTGGCGGGTTGGTGGCGGAGGGCTGTACGACGCAGTGAAGCTCCTAGACGGGTTCACGACCAAGATCACCCGTACCGCCAGGTTGGAAAGGGCTCGCTCCACCATTGGCATTGGCACCGCATGGGTCACCCACAGGCGTCTCGGGGACGCAGCTTGGCGAGTTTGCCTTCCAGCCGCATAAGGCACACGCCACCATAGGCAACCAGCGAGCGGTAGCCATTTCCGCATACTTCGCACGGTTTCGCCTTCTAAATATTTTCTTTGAGATCTTCGGATACGAGAGCCCGAACATGGAGCTTGAAGTCGATCTCGGAGAAGACCTTGCAAAGGCACTGCTACCTCTCTGGCCAGCCCAGCATCCGAGGATCTGGTGGCCACCCACGAGCCTGGATCCGATTGGCGGTATCCAAGGTCTTATTCAGGTTCCGATCAAGGGTATCCCCACGTTCTTGCCCAGCAATCACTGATTAGATTCGATTTACGGACCAAGAGCAAAGAAGGTGTTGACTTTCCACAACGCATAATTCATAATAAAATGTGTTGATAGTCATCAACAGCAAGAAGCTACAAAAGTGCAACTTTGGCACCTCATCGGCATTCTGCGGCTTACCAGATAAACCAGTAGTGGTTTGTCGGCCGCAATTCACCGAGGAGGTGGCTCGCGTGAGCGAGCAACCAGTAGGAGGCCAGCTCCGAACGCTGGCCGTACGCATTACCGAGGACCTGCGGGCACAGCTGGACGTCGTCGCCCAGATCACCGGCCGCAGCACCACCGAGGAGATCCGCCTGGCCCTGGAGCACTGGATCGAGAAGACCAAGTCCGATCCGGCTACCCTCCAGAAGGCCGAGGCAATCCGCACCGAGATCGAGCGTGAAGCGCAGACGCGCCGCAACGCAATCGCCGCGATCTTCGGTGCCGAGGTCACAGCGGAGGACCAGACTGAGGAGTCTGCTCCCGCCGGCCGCCCCGCTACCCGTCGAGGCAAGACCTCTGACGAGTAGCACGCCGCTTCACCTTTGAGCGTGAGCTCAGGAGAAGCATATGGCGGGAGCCCATCCTGGATGCTGGTCAATCATGATCGGCGTCCAGGGTAGGGCTTCCGCCTGCTTTATTTCTCAATTTAGACAACGCAGAAGCGGGTGTGGGTCTCTAGCTTTATTCAACTATTTTTAGCAGCCGCAAAGACCTCTGGAAAGGCCCGGGTGCCGAAGCTGCGGTCGTGAGTGCGTATAAGGTCGAAAAGGAAACTCCGCAGACTTGCCGTGATGTCGGCATGGCTGAGTTTCTGAAGGTGCTCCCGAGCGACTGCATAATGACGCTCTGCGATGGCAGTCGCAATCACCATGGCGATGCTGTCGTCAACGCTGCGGCAAAGGGCGATGAGATGCTCGACGACTCTATGATCACCCGGGGCGCAAGCGTATTGGACGGCATTGCTAAGTTCACGCCGCCACGGCGCGGGAGTGATGTTTCCATAGAATTCGCCACTCGCGAGAGCTTTGAGGTAGCTAGTTAGGATCTCCCCGGCCTGATGAGGGGTCACTTGACCGAGTCGTGCCAGGTAGTCGCAGACGATCAGAAACCTTCTGTCGTCGACGAAGATCGCATCCTGATCGACCTCGTAGAGCCCGAGTGTACGGATCACAGTCCAATCATCGACGTTAGCTTCAGTGCGAGTTCCGAGGATATACAGTATGGCCCAAGCCGATGCAACGGCGACTGAAATCGCGATAGGCTGGCCAGCTGGGCGTGTCACCGGCCTTTCGGCATTGGGCTGCACCGAAATAAACTGGCCGAGATAGTCGAGTTGGGCAGAGACATTCCCGGCAGGGGTCTGCTGCCAGAGTTTCTGGATGAGCTGCGCAAGGGCTCGTGGGTCGTCGACGTCATCGAGAACGGCGCGCAGCTCGGGCCAGGCCATCTCTATGTCGATCTGGGCCATGAGTTCAGCAAGAAACTGACTACCTCGGCGCTTGGATTCGTCGTCGCCTGCCAGTAGCTCGTGCGCGTGGGCCAAAAGTGTAGGGCTGTGCGTGTTTAGACGCCTACTTCGTCGCTCAGCCAAGTTTACGATCTTGACTAGGTCAGCCGTCCGCCCGGTTCGGGTAGCAATGGAAACGATGGCCTCAAAGGTCGCATCACTTCTAGGCACGTGTGCAGCTTGAGTTGAGAAGAGCGCATCGAGCTGAGCTGTCGAGATCATCTGCGAGGTGCGGCTGAGCTCTTCCATGAATTGCTGGGCCTTTATATGTCCGTGATCGGCCGCAGCCGGTGCGATTCTAATGAGGTGAAGGTCAGCCTTCCAGTCCTGGGCCTCAAGGTGAGGCGGGAGAAGTCGGGCGAGAAGCGTGTCGGGGAGACTAGCCTGGGCGAGCAGGTCGAGCAGAAGCCGTTGCCGATCGTCAATCCTGCCATATTGTGCAGCAGACCCAATATTTGCGAGCGAGGATCTGGCCAAAGATTCAAGAATGGCGGCGGCGTCTGATTCGGATGAGAGCATGCCACGGAGTACGCTCTGACAGACGATGTCACGCACTCGCGGGTCCAATGCATCAAGCAACGTCAGGATGGCAACGCGAATACGGTCGTCATCATTCGTGGCGACGACAAAGACACCGATGGCGCAGAGCGTTGCCTCGCCGCACAGCGTAAGTTCGGCGGGGCCAGGATCGACGGCGCGTGCGAGGAAGTCTGCCCAGGCCTCGGCATCGTCCCAGGTGCCGGCCCGATGCCATTCCGCAGCGATGACCTTCCCGAGCCCCAACGCGACGCTGTGGTTCGGCGGTCCCTCAGCGTCCAGCGTCTGGACGACCTGGGTCAGCAGGTGATCATCGCCGATGAAGGACCATTGACTGGCCAGGTAGTCCAGCTCGATAGATTCCCTGTCATCACTACTCATAAGCATGGCAACGAGCGTGGACCGTACGAGAAGGCGCGCCTCCGAAGAGATCGTGTGAAGGAGGCCGAGAAAACTACGTCGCATCGCGTGCGTGACTGTAGTGCTGGCGAAGGATTGGAGCGGCTCTAGGTAGTCCAGTGCCTCGGCCACGACTCGCGGTGCATGCAAAGCGAGCCGGGCGAACGCATCGAGCACCGCAGTACGAACATGCGGCTCGCTCGTGGACTGCCAGATGAGCATGAGCTGGCTGATGGTCTGCCCGGTCGGTTTGGCCGCGATGGTGGGGAGGATCCGCGTCACGCGTTCAAGAGCCGATGTCCCAGTGGTTCGTAGAGTGTCGGTGGCATTGTCGAGCAGCGCAGGGTAGTGAGCCCAGGCGACAAGTCCGATCCCCTGCACCGCCTGGCTATCCGAGGTGACCAACGTTTCGACGGCGTCTTGGACAGCAATCTGTAGAAGCGGGTTGGCACCCGCAAGGATCAGCACCTGCTCGAGAACAGCGCCGACAAACAGGTCGCCGCCGCGACTGACCGCCCGGGTCGCCAGCGTGCCGATCGTCGTCGGGTTTGATCGAGCGAGCAGCCCCTTGGCGGCAGCAAACTCGAACATAGTCTGGTGGAAGAAGCCAAGCAGCTCGCCACTGGGGACGAGTACACCTCGTTCAATGAGAACCGCGAGTCCTTCTTCGACAGATGCAAGGTCACCGGGTGAGCCGGCCACCACGGCAGTCGTCTCGCGTAGCGTGGCGCCGAGTAGCTCGGGCAAGCCTGACGCGAGCAGCCCGATAGCAGCATGGCCAGCCATAGCGCTCAGATTGTCGGCGGCACGGGCACGCAGGCTGATCTCGGTATCGGTGCGGGCGTCGCGAATCACTCGTCGCTGCCAGTAGGCGTCGAAAAGCCGAGTGACGTCTACGTCGTTGAGTTCAGGAGCGGCAGGCGCAGAGAGGTCGAACAGCATGCGCAGGAGCAGCGGGCTTCTGCATACATCGGCGACCGGCAAGCCACGGGCGGTTGCTCGGCGGACACGCGTGGCAACCTCAGTATTGGGAGCATCCGAGCAGTAGCGGGCCACCAACGCAGCAACTGCATGATCAAGCTCGGCGTCGTCGTAGGACTGAAGGTCATGACGGCGGAGTTTTTCGTGCGAAAGGAGCGCGGCCTCCTGCGGTCTGGTGGAGTACAAGCCGGTAAAGCCAGCCACATAGACAGCATCGAGAAGGCGCAATAGCGTCTGCCGCGCTTCTTCATCATGGAGCATCAAGTCGGTGGTATCGAGCAACAAGACGGGCGTGCTGCCCGCCTCGGCAATCTCCTGAAACAATCCGGCGAGATTCTCAACAGGTTCGTTATTCCGGTCGCGCAGTAGCCACGTCGCGGACAGCAGTACCGGCTCCATAGCTGGCTGAGCGGCCAGGCTCTGGTGGAGCGACCATAGCAGTGTGCTCTTGCCGGATCCGGCCTCCCCGATGACGGCCCGCGGCCACGGATGACTTGCATCCTTGAGATTTTCAAGCAGATCGGGTTCGAAAGTGCGCACTATGTGCAGATCGGCATCGATGCGGATGTCGCGCACGTAGGCGGCAGAGGACGCGAGTAGCTCGCGGACGCCAGCCTCGTAGTTATCCGCGAGCGTCGGCCGAACAACGAACGCCCCAGCTGCTCGCACAACTTCAGGCGCCCTGATAATCGGGAAATCCGGATGAAGCAGCGCCTCCGCCAGTAACCGACGCAGAGGCGTGAGCATTTCAGCCCTGACCCAAGCTACTGAGCCATATACACCAGCCGATTCTTTCAGGCGCTCCAGAAGCTCACTATACTTTTTCCCTTGGAGCTGCCCTATCGGTATCGCTTCGAATCCATACTCAGGCGCAGTGATATTAAACAGCATGCAGGCAGCCTGGCGAAGTGGCATCTTCGGTTTAGTTGTCGACAGCTCAACGACATCAGTCTCAGGAAGACTGAGAATTGCTGTCCGAATGAGAACTTTCAGCACATTGACCGGATCCTGCTGCCATTCGTCAGCATAGTGGCGCCTAGCCAGACCGGAGAGTTGGTCAAGTTTCAGCGCCTTCGTCTTCCCTACTCGCATGAAGGCACGATCAATCAACCGCTGCGCCAAGTCGTCGAGCTCCTCAGCCATGGCGCGCACAAGCTCCCCGTCGACCATCACCATCTCAGTATGTAGCGACAGGAGTCCGGGGGCTAGCAACTCGCTGCGCTAGTGGCGCACCAAATCAGCGACGATCAGCACCGTCTACCACCAGTCCTCTCGTTGCCAGCCTTCCGGGAGCTTGCTGTCGAGGTAGCGGGCCGTGGGTTCGTCAAGCCAGTCGGAATGGACGGCACGGGAAATGGACCAGTGGACACCTTCTCGGACATTGGGGTCTGCGTCCTGCAAGAGCGCCACCCAGAGATCGATGACTGGTTGCCGGGCAGTGTAGTCGTCCAGTTCGAATTGCAACAGTGAATCCATGACATCGCTGACAAGGGCGCGAACACCGGATTCTGAATGAGTAGCGAGCGCAGCATAAACGCCGCGCGCCTTTACTAAATCGCGAGCAGGTAGACATGTAAGATCGCGCTGCATGAGGCCCGTAAACAGGGTCATATTCTGCTCATCGTGCTCAGCGATGTCGATCTCAGGGCTACGGCCGTTTCTGCTACTTGCAATGTCGAGAGCAAGTACCAAGCTCGCCACTTGATCCGGTTCCAAAAATTCAAGATTGAAGGCCGAAGGCGGCAAGTCATGTAATCGCTCTGGCGATGGCCTGTAGTCCGTCGGTAGTTTGGTTTTCCACTCTTGCGCCTCTGCTGATGGCCTTGGCTCACTCTCCATAATTTATTTCCTTACTTATAAGATCAACTATGGCACATTCTTTCTGGCCTTTCAATATCTATACCGCATGCGCGTATGCCATGCGCCGTGTCCATGGTCAAGGGCTTGCCGCTTGACTTGCCGCTCGTACAAATGCTTATGAGCGAGCGGCAAGTCAGGCGGCAAGCAATGGTGCCGAGAGAGGGCAGCTTCTAGCTTTGATTTCAGCGGGAGAAATCCTCCTCACCAGGAGAAGGTCCCGCTTCATACCCCCGAAATCGAAAGGAGCCCCTCCATGCCCCGAAACGGCTACACCAAGCTCGTGCACAAGGTCGAGCGTGCCCAGATCGACGAGCAGATAGAGGAAGCGGCCAGCCTCGCGAAGGAGCTCGGCCACAAGGACGCAGCATCCAACACGGTGCAGGCCGCCGGCGACGCCAAGGAACGTCGACGCACCCGGCTGGAAGAGAAGCGGCGTCACAAGCCGTAGCGAAAACCCTCGGGGTCGGGGCTCCCCTATACGGAGCCCCGACCCCGAAAGGAACGCCCATCGAAATCCCGAACCCGAAATATCCATCCCAGATCGGAGGCACCCTATGCTCAAGAACGGACACATCAAGGCCGACGCTCTTTCCCCCCGCCTCTCCGCACCGAGCCCGCGCCGAGTGCGCCAGGCGTTCCTCATCACGGGCGCGCTGGCAATGGCCGCGGCCCTGACCGCGTGCGGCGGCAGCTCGTCCCCGAGCAGGGAATTGGCCCAGGACAAGCAGATCCTCGCCACCTGCAACGTCTCCGCGCCGCCCGCCACCGACATCCAGATCGATGGGACGGGCTCCAGCGCGGCCCAGAACATCACCAACGAGCGGATGACCGCCATCCAGGCCATCGTCCGCGAGACGGCTATCTGTTCCGGCCGTCTGCGGGTGAGCGTGTTCTCGTCTTCCAGCGCTGCGACGACGACCCTTCTCGACGAACCGCTCTCCCCGTACGGCGCGACCGACAACGCTCGGCTAAAGCGAGTGGGAGCCATGGTGGACGACACCATGACGCAGATCCGGAACGCCTACGGCCCTGCGGTCGCTGCGCTGCCGGGCGGGGGCAGCGACATCACGGCGCAGTATCGTCTGGCCAGCGAGTGGATCCGCCAGGTGGGCGGGAACTTCCGACTGCATCTCTTCATGCTTACCGATGGATTCCAGAACATCGGTATCCACCTCGACACGGGGCCGCTCAGCAAGGATGAGCTTGCGGAGCTGGCGGATGACACGGCGATGCCAAAGCTGCCGAACGCCTCCGTGGTCGTGGCTGGGCTCGGCCGCGTGGTCGGAGCTCCGCCCCGCTCCGATGTCGTCGAGGGCCTGGTCGACTACTACAACGCCCTGTGCCACAAGAGTGGCGCGGCCAAGTGTGTCTCCGTCACCGACTACGCATACGAGGGTCGGTGACTGGCGTGAGGCGACTGAGCAGCGGACCGAGAGCGTCTACAGATGCCTGGACGCAGGAGGCAGACGCTATCTCCCTCCCTCGACTGGACGAGGTGGGTGGTCACCCTCGACCCGCAAGCGTTGGCGTGACGTATGCCGAGCAGGAGTACCACGCGCTGGCCGACGAGCAGGAGCTGATCTGGCCGGCCGAGGGCGAGCGTGCGGCTCGTCAGTTCCAGGTGCGGGCACGCGGTCTTGACCGGGCCGCCGCGGGAGCGGAGTTCCTGGCATCAGAGCGAGAGAGCGAAGTTCGCCAGGCACAGGCGGACTACCAGCACGCTGCGCGGCTGCTCTCCCCTCACGTGCGGCGGGAGTCCGGGGCCAAGCTGCGGTACTGGATCTGTTGGCCGGTGCTTTGGTTCGGCGACACCGCTGGTGTCTGGTCGGCGGCGATCACCAACGGTGACGTCCCGTCCATAGCGTTCGGGCAGTCGCTCGCGTCTGGTCTCGCGGCGGCGTGCGCCGGACTGGTAGGGGCGGAGCTCAAATACATACGGATGGCCCGAAGCAGGCAACGCGATCCCGAGTCCCTCACCGACGACGAACGACGCTACCGCCATCTGTTCACCGCCGAGGACGGCGGCCTGGGGATCGTCAAGCTCATCGGGCTACTCTCGATCACCGTGGTGGCGTTGGTGGCAGTCGGGATCTTCAACCTGCGAACCAGCATCGAGGGCAACGCATCGGGGCTGACGTTTGGTCTCCTCGCCGCAGCCACGGCCATCGGGTCGGGCCTGCTCGGCTTCTCGGCTGCCGATGAGGTGGCAGACCTGCTCGGAACCATGGCCCGGCGCATCCACAAGGCCGAGAGGCGCTACCTCAAGCTGGTGACCTCCCCCGTGTTCAGGCGCCAAGCGGAGGCCGAGGAAGCCGCACGTTCCCTGCACGCCGAGCATCAGCTGCGCGGCCAGGCAGCCGGCAAACGCGTGGACTCACTCTCTTGGCGGGTGCAACGCCGAAACCCGCAGGTACTCGGGCATGGCTTCCCGGTCAGTGAGCAGGGTGGAGTCATCGGGAGACGGATCCGCCGAGGTGGTGCGGCGTGAGCCTCCGCACCACCCTGCTCCCTAGCGCCCTCGCACCAAGTCACCTTCTCAGCTCCCCGACGCGGAATGCGCCGGCCTGGCCTGGCCGCACCGACTACAGGCTCGGCAATCCGGGCCACCCCTCCGAAGTACCGACGCTCCTGATCGCCGACTTCGACAACTCCGGTTCGGTGACCAGCCCTGCAGGGACAGATCCGCTGTCGAACCGGTTTGCCGAAGTGGCCCGCGCCTTCTCAGTCGTCGCTCGGAACGGCGCACAGCATGAGCTGGGCGTCGTCATGCACTTCGACACCCCGTCACGCGGCGACGTCGGGCCAGTGCCGATCACCCGGCGTGGGCTCACGAGGCTGAAGTCTGGCCTGCATGTCCCGGCGGACGGTGCTGGTTCGAGCGAGCTGCGTCCGAGCCTGCGTCGAGCCGTCGAGATCGCCGAGGCGCACCCAGACCACGAGGCGACACTCGTCGTGCTCTCAGACTTCTGGTTGCTGGACCCTGAACCGGCCAACGTGTTCTCCGAGTTGGCCACCTTCCCCGGAGACGTGCACGCCGTTGTCCTCGGCGCTCACCTGGCTGCGGACGCACTTGATGAACGAATCACCGTGACGCACATCGAGCGGGGTGATCCACCCGGTGCGGTCGCACGAGCGCTGTTCTCCAGCTTGGTCGCACACCGTCCAGGCAGCCATGTTCATAAAGCCGTTCTGACACATTCGGCTGCTGCGCCTGTCGCCGATTCCACAACGCCTTTTCCGTCACCCACTCCCCTTGCGTAAAGCAGTAGGTGAGAGGGGACGACCGCGCTCGGTTCGGTCGAATAATCGCCCGAATATTCGACCGAACCGACGGTTTCCCAGCCTGCTCTCCCGCGTCATAACTAGATTCGGATCCCGGCAATCGCACACCTACGAGTGGCAGCACGAGCTGTCGCCCGTCAGGCCCCCTGCGCCCCAACGCCGGAATAAGAAAGGAGAAAAAGATATGACAAACAACACCAACGAAACCATCCCATCACGCGTTCCGCTCAAGTTCCGCACGATCTTGGCCGACCCCCCGTGGGAGATCCAGCAGCGAGGCGGACGAGGCGCGGAGCAGCACTACCCGCTCATGAGCCTGGAGCAGATCAAGGCTATGCCAGTTGCCGAACTGGCCGAGGAGGATGCCCACCTGTGGTTGTGGGTTACGAACGCCACGCTGCGCGAGGGTTACGACGTCGCCGAGGCGTGGGGCTTCACGGTCCGCTCCCCCCTGACGTGGATCAAGTTCCGTCTGGGTCTGGGCAACTACCTGCGCAACTCGACGGAGCATCTGCTCTTCGGGACGCGCGGCAAAGCACCAGTGCAGTTCCGGGCGCAACCGACCTGGATCACTGCGCCCGTACAAGACCACTCCCACAAGCCCGAAGAGCAGTACGCACTCATCGAGCGTCTGTCGCCGGGCCCGTACGTGGAGCTGTTCGCCAGGCGCCGGCCGCCGAGCAGTCGGCCGTGGTTCGTGTGGGGCAACGAGGTCGACGCCGACATGTCGATTCCGGGCTACCCGGTTCCGGACCGTCGCAGCCGCGACGGGCGGACCGTATGAGCGGCGAGAAGAAATCCGAGTCTCCGATGAGCAATCCGTTCGCGTGGGTCTTCCACGCCAGCTTGCTGATCCTCGGTGCCACGATCGCAATCAACCTCACCGTCGCATTCCTGCGTCCCGTCTTGCCCTGGCTCGTCAGTGGCATAGCGCTGCTGGCGGTCACGTGGATCGCGGTCGCCATTGTGCGATGGAGACGCTCGAAATGGTAGCCAACAGAACGAGTGCCGCTCGACAGAGGTCAAGCGTTGTGGAATCAACAAATTCCATTGACGCGTTGATCGAAATCAACGATAAGTGATATATGGCTGTGTGTTGATTTTCGTCAACACACAGCATGAAAGGAGGTGACCATATGGTTTCAAGACAAAGGAGGAATAAGAAGGAACAGGCACATCGCGAGGAGCGCCGGTTCACGGTGCGGGGGGTCAGACGCGACCCGCCCGACATCCGCAAGCTCTCCAGGGCGCTCATCAGCCTGGCGGTTGCCGAAGCGGAGCGTGAGGCGCAAGCCGAGCAGGCTGCTCGCCGGGGAGACACAGATGACGCCTCGGCTGGCACAGAAACGAGAAGGGGGTGAACTGGATGCGTAGCCAGAGCGAGGTGGTCTTCTCGGGACTCCACCTCCCCCGTCCGCTCGATCCCGCAGCCGTCGTCGGGTTTCTCACCCGCTTGGCTTCCGATCGTGACGCTCCACGCGTCGCGCTGGAAGTTCGAGCAGGCATGGACGGGGTGCGGCACCTGCTTGGCTGCCGGGCCACCGACGTCCAAGCCCTTCGCCGCATGCTCGGCGACCTGATCCCAGGCAGCCTGCTCACGACATCGAGCACCGACACGACGCAGCCTCGTCCACAAGTAGAAGTTGCTGGGCGACTTCGTGTCTATCCCGCTGGGCTACCACTCCGCAGTGACGCCCATGAGGCCACCACCAGAGCACTGCTCTCCAGCCTGGCGACTCCCCTGCAGCGCGGCGAGGAAATCGTCGTGCAGCTCCTGCTCGGACCACGGCGTGCTCCGCGGAGCGTTCCAGCCAACGTTCCCGACCCGAGCGTCACGCTGATCCAGCTCCTGACGCAGGGCGAGCGTTCGGCCAGTGCCGAGACGCGGGCACGCCTCAAAGACGGCGCATCGCAAGCCGGATTCGCCGCCACCATCCGACTGGGCGCTTCAAGTTCCGATCCGGGCCGGCGGCGGCGATTCATCGGGAGCCTGCTCAGTGCGATCTCCACCGCCCAGAGCCCTGGACTGCACATCGATCTGACCAGAGAACACCCCAAGCACCTCAACGAGGTTCGTCCTCCTTGGCATTGGCCGCTCTCACTCGGGGTCAATGAAGTCGTCGGACTGCTCGGCTGGCCGCTGGGCGAGGATGACCTTCCAGGTTTGCCACCTGCGCACCCCAAGGCTCTGCGCGCTGCAAGCGGTGTCCATAGCGGACCACGCGTCTTCGCCACGAGTGCCGTCCCTGGGGACAACCGCCTTCTCGGCATCGGAGCGAAGGACCAGACCTACCACGCTGTTGCCTACGGACCCAGTGGTTCCGGCAAGAGCAATGCTCTGCTCCACCTGATCATGGCGGACATCCAGGCAGGGCGTCCCGTCGCGGTACTCGACCCCAAGCGTCAGCTGATCGACGACATCCTCGCGCGCATCCCATCGCATCGTGTGAACGACGTCGTCGAGTTGAACGCCAGCGACCAAACACCGGTGGGGTTCAATCCGCTCGACATCACCGGCCGCGACCCCGACGTCGTCGTCGACGGCATCCTGTCAGTCTTCGAAGCCGTCTTCAGCGATGGCTGGGGACCACGTTCGGCGGACATTTTCTCGGCCAGCCTTCGCACCCTGGCCAGAGCCAGTACACCGTCCCGTCCAGCCACCCTGGCAGATCTGCCACGGCTACTCACCGATCCCGTGTTCCGTCGCCAGCAGGTCGGACGGATTCTCAGCGACGTTGGCCTGGCCGGGTTCTGGTCGTGGTACGAAGCCCAGTCGCCACAGGCCCAGGCTGCCGCGATCGCTCCGCCGCTCAACAAGCTGCGGCAGTTCCTGCTACGCCCCGCCCTGATCCACATGCTCGACCAGCGCACCGGCAAGTTCCGGCTGCGCGACATCTTCCGCGAGAACAAGGTCGTGCTCGTTCCCCTCAACGAGGGGCTCATCGGGCCAGGCACCGCGTCACTCCTCGGCAGCCTGATCATCGCCGACCTCTGGCAGGCCACCCAGGAACGTGCCGACGAACCTGGTGCTGACAAACGGCCAGGGATGATCTACGTCGACGAGGCACCCCGATTCCTCAACCTGCCGGTATCCCTGGCCGATGCCCTCGCCGTCTCTCGGTCGCTGTCGGTCGGCTGGATTTTGGCGGCCCAGTTCCGCAGCCAGTTCCCCCCTGCCGTACGAACGGCTGTGGACATGAACGCCCGGTCCAAGATCGTGTTCGCCACCGAGTACGAAGACGCCCGGGACATGGCGAAGCTCACCCGCTCCCTCACCGCTGAGGACTTCCAAGCGCTGCCAAAGTTCCATGCCTACGCCACCCTCGTCGCCGACGGTCTCCCCTCTGGCTGGGCATTGGTGAAGACGCTGCCACCCCCACCCATCACCGGCACTCCGGAGACCGTGCGCGCAACCGCTCGGGCCAACTACGCCCCCGATCCGGTTCCATCTCCAGCCAATACGGACGCCACCGAGAACACCGAAGCGCAGACGCCAAACGAGACACCTTCCGCTCCAGTCACCGAACAGATCGGTCGGAAACGGAGGCACCGATGACAGAGACGAATACTTCGAGGCTCCCGCTGTTCGCCCCTGTCTTCGCCAGGTGGTTCGCGACCCTTGGATCTCGCAGTTTCCGCAGTTCATCCGGCCTATGCCTCCCATCCCAGGATGGGACTGACCCCCTACTCGGGGGTCACAGCGCCGGGCCTAGCGACAGCTGCACGGCCAACCACGAAGCAGGAGGTACCTCATGAGTCCGAGCGATATTGCCACCCTGCTCTTGCGCCTCTCCGACCGTGACGTGGCCGTGCTGGAGTCGCTGCGCGCACACCGCCTCCTCGACACCGCGCACATCCGTCGCCTGCATTTCGCGCAGGGGCACGCCACCACTGCCGCAGCGTCGGGTGCCACCATGCGCGTCCTCACCCGACTCGAAGCGCACGGCCTGGTCGCACGACTGACCCGACGCATCGGGGGTGTCCGCAGCGGCTCCTCCGGGATCGTGTGGCAACTCGGCTCCACCGGCGAGCGCCTGCTGCGAACCCTGCACGGAGAGAAGTCGCGGCGACGCTACGTCGAGCCGTCGATGGCGTTCACCGCACACACGTTGGCCGTCGCCGAACTCGCCGTCAGGCTCCAGGAGTACGCCAGCCAGAGACTGATCGAACTGCTCAGCATCGAGACCGAGCCCTCGTGCTGGCGCTCGTTCGTCAACCCGCACGGGACGCTCGAGTGGCTCAAGCCCGACCTCTACGCCGTCACCGCCAGCGGCGACTACGAGGACCACTGGTTCCTCGAAGCCGACCGCGCTACCGAGCACCCCACTGTGGTCGTCCGCAAGGCCAAGACCTACCAGCGCTACGCGGCCACCGGAGCCCACCAGGCCCGACACGGCCTCTTTCCGGCCGTCATCTGGGTCGTCCCGGACGTGGGCCGCCGTAAGGCCCTTGAGGCCGCCCTGTCGGCCGACAGGGCCGTTCAACCGGGCCTGTTCCGGATCATCACCGTCAACGAGTTCACACAGCTCATAACCGGGGGAACGGAAAACGAGTAAAGCGTCAAGCTTTTACGGAAATCCCCGATAGTAACCCCTAAATTACGTTGCGCAATTGTCAACAACTGCTGATTTTAAACAACGGGCGAGGTAAAATAGGAGTACAACTAAAGGAAAGGCAAACGATATGAAGCATGACACAGAAACACGCTTCGGAGAATATCTCCACCAACTGCGCCAGGCACGAAAGCTCGGCGTACGAGAGCTCGCGAGAAAATCCGGCCTCGATGCCGGGGGACTCACCCGCCTCGAGCAGGGGAAGACTTCCCCTCAACCAGACACATTGAAGGCGCTAGGCACCGCTCTGGAAGTGCCGTTTGCAGACCTGTTCGCGATGGCCGGGTATGTCACGCCATCCGACTTGCCGAGCATGAGCGCCTATCTCCACACACGCTACGGCCAACTTCCGGAAGACACACTCAGCCAGGTCAACGAATATATCCAACATCTCGTCAATGAACGCGGCCTTGACCCGAACGGTCCAGCCCCGCACGAAGACGAAACAGAAATGCCACCACGGAGATAGCACCTGGTGGGGAAAGGAGGAAAATTATGAACACCGTCATAGACACCACCCCTATTGCAGGTCATGGAGTGCTCGCAGCCCTACGCGACCTCGACCACGAGCCGGAACGCTCGATGGCAGACATGCTCCACATTGCTGCTGAGCAGGCAGGACTACTTCAAAAACTACTCCCTGGCCCGAGAAGCCAGGTCTCCGCTCAACTCACCAACCTCATCCCGGCGATCTTAGTGGAGCAGGTCGCCCACTTACCCGCACCGGGAATTTCCTATTGGGCGAATCACTACTGGCACATCCATGTACGTGAAGATGACTCAGCCAACGCTACGGCGTTTACGGTGTTCCACCAACTGAAACGGATCATCGACCACCCGCTGCGGCGACACGCAACGGCATTTGGTGACGCAGGGTGGGACATCCTAGCTAAGTACTTTGCTTGGCAGGTGCTCACGGGAACACCCTCTCGGATGGAGGGAAACATATGACACGACAGCTATATTCGCCCCTTCATCTGATGCAGCTCGCATCAGTCTCCCAAAACGGAAAGGACAACTCATGATGACGATCCCCTCCATTGTTAGCGATACCCCGCTCAAAACAGCCATCGCCTATCTGCGCGTCTCCACCAAGGAGCAGGCCGAAAAGGGCGGCCAGATCGAAGGGTTCTCCATCCCCGCCCAACGAGAGGCTCTCCAACGCAAGGCTCAGGGCATCGGCGCGGTGATCGTCGCCGAGTTCATCGATGCCGGAGAATCAGCCAAGTCAGCCGACCGTCCCGACCTCAAGCGAATGCTCACCTATTTGCTCGGCAACCGCGTCGATTTCGTTCTCGTCCATAAGGTCGACCGCCTGGCCCGCAACCGAGTGGACGACGTCGAGATCACTATGGCCATCAGGAAGGCCGGCGCGACTCTCGTCTCGGCAACTGAGAACATCGACGAGACCCCCTCCGGGATGCTGCTGCACGGCATCATGTCGTCGATCGCGGAGTTCTACTCCCGCAACCTCGCTACCGAGGTGCTCAAGGGCATGGGACAGAAGGCCAAGACCGGAGGCACTCCCGGCAAAGCGCCCCTTGGATACCGCAACGTCGGACGCCGTACTCCCGAAGGCCGGGAGGAGCGCACGGTCGAGATCGATCCCGAGCGACACGAACACATCCGCTGGGTGTTTCAGGCGTACGCCACTGGCGAATGGACCCTTCGGTCAATGGCAGACGAGCTGGAGGTTCGCGGCTTCACCACACGCCGCACACCGAAGATGGCCCCGCGCCCGATTCGGCCGAACGTCCTCCATAGTGTCCTGACCAACCCCTACTACAAGGGTGACGTCGTCTACCAGGGCATTGCCCACGAGGGGCACCACGAACGCCTCGTCGACCCCGCCACCTGGCAGCGGGTGCAGGATGTCCTCGCTGCCCATCTTGTGGGAGAGAAGCAGCGTGACCATCCCCACTACCTCAAGTCCAGCGTGTACTGCGGCGACTGCGGCAGTCGGTTGATCATCACCAACGCCAAGAACCGCCACGGGGTGATCTACCCGTACTTCGTATGCCTTGGCCGACACCAGAAGACCACCAGCTGCACGCGCAAAGCGCTGCTCATCTCCAAGATCGAGAAGATGGTCGAAGACTACTGGGCCACCATCCAACTCGATCCCCAGTTGCGGGAAGCAGTCGAAGACGGCCTCCAGGCCGAGCTTGCTGTCCAGCGCAAGGAGGCTGAAGACGAGCGTCGCCACCTCAACAGCGAGAAGACGAAGTTGACCGGCCAGCGCAAGAAGCTGATGGACGCGATCTATAGCGGGGCCGTGCCGCTCGAGCTCATCGCAGGCGAGCAGGAACGTATCACCAGCCAGCTCGCAACCGTCGAGGAGCGCCTGAACGCGGCGGCGGCAGAATCCGAGAAGATCGAAGTCAACCTGGCGCGAGCACTTGGTCTCACGCAGGACTGCCATGCGGCGTACCTCACTGCCAACCCATCACTGCGCAGATTGTTCAACCAGGCGTTCTTCACCCACCTCATGATCGATGAGGACAGTGTCCAGGGTGAGTACGCGGAGCCGTTCGATGTGCTGCTGGGTCCGGATGTGATCCAGGCAGGACACGCTGTCCAGGCCGACCGCGAGGCAGGGCTCGTGACTATGGCCGATGTCCTGCGACGCTCGGCCGAGAGCCTCGGCAACGACAAGACCCCCAGGGCGCTACGCGCCGCTGGGGGTCTGACTTGGGAACCTTCGATACCTAGTTACGGTGTCGAAGGTTCGAATGTGACTATTTTGGTGCCCCCAGCAGGACTCGAACCTGCGGCCAAGTGCTTAGAAGGCACCTGCTCTATCCACTGAGCTATGGGGGCGGGGCGGGACAGACGCCGGGGTTGGTGGGCCGGGCTGGGTCCTGCCGTGGGACAGGATAAGGGCCGGTTGGCTCTGCACCTGGTGTGCCGGCGGAGTGGTACAGGCCGTAACCCCCGCTTGGGCGGTCTGATAATCGCAGGTGAGATCCTTGGGCGCAGCGGTGCGGGAGCCCAGATGGCGGGCTGTTGTCCACTCGTTACGGCGCTGCTGCCTCAGCCGTTATGGTCGGAGCCGGTTACCGAGCGTGTACGGACACGGTCAATCGAGAGAACATCGTCACCGCCGCCGTCACACAGGGGTACAAGTCGGCAACTACACCCGATCGAGTGAGGGCCTTTTCCACACCCCCAGGGTTGTCCACAGGTCTGCGCCCGGCGCCGCTCCGGGTCGCCTTTCTCCTCCAGGCTAGTTCCGTACAGCAGCACACGGGACAGGGGAACGGCGCGATGAACAGCACTTTGGTGACGGTCGTGGGCCACGTGGCCTCGGAGGTGCGGTACGCGACCACGGCGAGCGGGGTTCCGGTGGCGAGCTTCCGGCTGGCGGCCACGGACCGGCGGTTCGACAAGCAGCGGGAGATCTGGGTGGACGGGGACACCAGCTTCTACACGGTCTGGTCCTGGAGATGGCTGGCAGAGAACGTGCTGGCCTCGGTGGGCCGGGGTGATCCGCTGCTGGTGACCGGAAGAATGCGGGTCCGGGAGTGGGACAACGGAGAGGGGAAGCCGCGGGGGTACGCCGCCGAGATCGAGGCCACGGCGATGGGCCACGACCTCTCCCGGGGCACCTCGGCGTTCCGACGCACCGTGCGCGCACGGCCCGAACTGGTGGCCAAGGCCTCGACGCGGACCACGGAGCCGACCGAGGACTCCCCCGGCAGTGGACCCGCGGCCGACCCGCGACTGCAGGCCCCCGCCCCGCCGACCGCTGCTCCGGTACTGGTCGGGGCCGCTCCGCCGGCGGACGGTGAGCGGGGAGTGTGAGCCCTGACTCACCGGGGTTCGGGGGCCCGCCCCGGGTGCGGCACAATGGAAGGCTGTAACCAACCCCCTACGACGCCGGACGGTTCACCTTGGCTGAGTACATCTACACCATGCGCAAGGCACGGAAGGCTCACGGCGACAAGGTCATCCTTGACGACGTGACGCTCAGCTTCCTGCCTGGCGCGAAGATCGGCGTCGTGGGCCCCAACGGCGCGGGCAAGTCCACCGTGCTGAAGATCATGGCCGGACTGGAGCAGCCGTCCAACGGCGACGCCTTCCTCTCCCCCGGCTACAGCGTCGGCATGCTGCTGCAGGAGCCCCCGCTGGACGAGAGCAAGACCGTCCTGGAGAACGTCGAGGACGGAGTCCGCGAGATCAAGGGGAAGCTCGACCGCTTCAACGAGATCGCCGAGCTGATGGCGACCGACTACTCGGACGCGCTGCTCGAAGAGATGGGCACCCTCCAGGAGGAGCTCGACCACGCCAACGCCTGGGATCTGGACGCCCAGCTGGAGCAGGCCATGGACGCCCTGGGCTGCCCCCCCGGCGACTGGCCGGTGAACAACCTCTCCGGTGGCGAGAAGCGCCGCGTCGCGCTCTGCAAACTGCTGCTGGAGGCCCCCGACCTGCTGCTGCTCGACGAGCCCACCAACCACCTGGACGCCGAGTCGGTCCAGTGGCTGGAGCAGCACCTGGAGAAGTACGCCGGCACCGTCGTCGCCGTCACCCACGACCGGTACTTCCTCGACAACGTCGCCCAGTGGATCCTGGAACTGGACCGCGGCCGTGCCTTCCCCTACGAGGGCAACTACTCCACCTATCTGGAGACCAAGTCGACCCGTCTCAAGGTCGAGGGCCAGAAGGACGCGAAGCGCGCCAAGCGCCTCAAGGAGGAGCTGGAGTGGGTCCGCTCCAACGCCAAGGGCCGTCAGGCCAAGTCCAAGGCCCGTCTCGCCCGCTACGAGGAGATGGCAGCCGAGGCCGACAAGATGCGGAAGCTGGACTTCGAGGAGATCCAGATCCCGCCGGGCCCGCGTCTGGGCAGCGTCGTGGTGGAGGTCAACAACCTCTCCAAGTCGTTCGGCGACAAGATGCTCGTCGACGACCTGAGCTTCACCCTGCCCCGCAACGGCATCGTCGGCATCATCGGTCCCAACGGCGCCGGCAAGACCACGCTGTTCAAGATGCTGCTCGGCCTGGAGCAGCCCGACTCCGGCACGGTCCGCATCGGTGACACCGTCAAGGTCTCCTACGTCGACCAGAGCCGCGCCAACATCGACCCCAAGAAGACGCTGTGGGCCGTCGTCTCCGACGAGCTGGACTACATCAACGTCGGCCAGGTCGAGATGCCGTCCCGCGCCTATGTCTCGGCGTTCGGCTTCAAGGGCCCGGACCAGCAGAAGCCCGCGGGCATCCTCTCCGGCGGTGAGCGCAACCGGCTCAACCTGGCGCTTACCCTGAAGGTGGGCGGGAACCTGCTGCTGCTCGACGAGCCCACCAACGACCTGGACGTGGAGACCCTCGGCTCGCTGGAGAACGCGCTGCTGGAGTTCCCCGGCTGCGCCGTGGTCATCTCCCACGACCGGTGGTTCCTGGACAGGGTCGCCACCCACATCCTCGCCTACGAGGGCGACTCCAAGTGGTACTGGTTCGAGGGCAACTTCGAGTCCTACGAGAAGAACAAGATCGATCGCCTGGGCGCCGACGCGGCCCGCCCGCACCGCGCCACCTACAAGAAGCTCACCCGCGGCTGACTCCGGCGACACCTGCCCGCAACACCGCCGGGGCAGGCTTGGCAGACAGTACCGAGCCAGGCCTTCCCCGGCGCCTTCCGCCCCGCTCAGGAGACCTACCGTGCCTCGCCACATATACGCCTGCCCGTTGCGCTGGTCCGACATGGACGCGTTCGGGCATGTCAACAACGTGGTCTTTCTGCGCTACCTGGAGGAGGCGCGGATCGACTTCACCTTCACCAACGCAGGAGAGGTGGGCGAGAAGGCGTTCTCCGAGGGTTCCGTGGTGGCACGGCACGAGGTCGACTACCTGCGTCCGCTGGTGTACCGGCCGGAGCCGGTCACCATCGAGACCTGGCTGACCAAGCTCGGCAACGCCTCCTTCACGGTCGCCTACGAGATCAAGGACGAGGAGACCGTCTATGTCCGGGCCTCCACGATCGTGGTCCCCTACGACCTGGCGGCGGCCCGCCCGCGCCGGCTCACCCCCGGCGAGCGCGCCTTCCTCTTCGACTACCTGGAAACCGCAGCGGTAGCCGCGTGACCACGGTGACAGCGATCCGGTTCGCCGACCCCCGGGAGGCACCCGCGCTGGGCGCCTTCCTCTCCCGGCTGCTCCGGTACGACAAGGCGGCCGCCGTCCGGCTGCAGACCGCCAACGGGGCGCTGGCCGTCTTCGGCCGACTGCCGCTCGGCGAGAGCGGGCCGCTGGTCGTCCGCACCGTGCCGCTGGCCGCGCCGGCACAGCCGCAGACGGAGCCGCAGCCGGCGCTGGACACGACCGTCTCGGCCGGACAGCTGCTGGACGGCATCGGCGACGACAGCGGGAGCGCGAGCGCCGCCGACCTGGTGCTGCCGCCGTCGGTCACCGGCCCCTCCTGGGCCGGGCTGCTGCCGCCGCGCACCTCCTGGGAGCATGTCGCCGACCTCGACGCCGCGCTGCTGGACGCCGCCGTCCAGGCGGCGATCACCGAGTTCCGCCAGGAGGGCGCCGACCCCGACGCGCTGGCCGAGTCGATCTGGTCCCGGCAGGTCCACCCCAGCGGGCTGACCATGCGCGCCGTCCACGCCGCCCACCTGGTCGGCCTGCTCCGGCAGTCCCGGACGGTCGCCCTGTACCGGCACCCTGCCTGGCTGCGGATCACCGCCCCGCGCGGCGCCGTGATCGTCCGCAGGGCCCCCGCCCTGGGCGCCGGGCTCGGCCTGTCGCCGACCCGCTGACGTCCCGATTCGACGCGTCACCGATGCCGCCGCTTGACCCTCGACCTGGTCGAGCCAGCAGGGTCACCGCTGTGGAGAGCACAACGGGCGAGACCCAGCAGCAGTTGCTCAGCATCGGCGAGATGGCCCGGGCCAGCGGACTGACCGTCAGCGCCCTGCGGTTCTACGACGGAGCGGGAGTCCTCCTCCCGGTCCAGGTGGATCCCGTCAGCGGCTATCGGTGGTACGGGCCCGAGCAGCGCGCCGAGGCCCGGCTGCTGGCCCGGCTGCGCCGGGTCGGCGTGCCGCTTGCCGACCTGCGGCTCATCCTCGCCGGATGGGCCGGCGAGGACACCGCCCTGGTCGGCAAGCTGCTGGACGCACATCTGCTGCGTCTGCAGAACGGCCTGGACGACGCCCGCCGTGAACTCTCCGCAGTCCGAGACCTACTCGCTCTGAGGGAGCATCACATGTCCGACACCGGAAGCACCGGCAACACCGCCCCCGTACGCCTGGCACTGGACGCCCAAGCGCTCGCCGCCGCCGTGGACGCCGTCCGCTTCGCCGTGAGCACCGATCCGGAGCTGCCCATGCTCGGCGGGGTCTGCTTCGACGTCGACCCGGAGGAGCGGGCCCTGCGCCTGGTGGCCACCGACCGCTACCGACTCGCCCTGGCCCAGGTCCCCCTTGCGGACGGTACGTCCCCGGCGGCGAAGCAGGTCCTTGTCCCGGCCGCCCTCGTCGACGCAGCCCGCGCCCTGCTCGGGTCCGGGGGCGAGGCCGTGCTGACCCTCGACCAGGACCGGATCTCCCTGGAGGCGGGTGGCAGCCAGGCCGGCGGTGCGGTTCTGGACCACGACTTCCCCGACTACCGCAGGCTCACCCGGCTGTCGCCCGGCCGCAGGGTCCCAGTGGACGTGCCCGCCCTGCGCGCGGCGCTGGCCACGGCCGACGTCCACAGCCGTCGGCGCGAGCAGGACGGCAGGGACTTCGACATCGCCGTCCTCGGCGTCTCGCCGGAGGGCGCCCTCACCGTCGTGAACCGGCAGGACCGGCCCGCCGAGCACCTCGCCGTCAACCGCGAGTTCCTGCTGGCCGCCCTCGCCGCCGGCGCCCGCGACCAGCTGGTCCTGGAACTGGGCGGACCGGTCGCCCCGCTCGCGGTCCGGCTCCCCGATGGCGCCGAAGCAGGCTGCTTCTCCCTGCTGATGCCGGTGCGCCTCGACGACGAGTGACCCACGCACCCGCCGCCGACCGGTCGCCCGGTTCTGTCGGTCCCCGGTGGTACGTTCCGCAGACGACGACCGGACGACCGGACGGTCGTCGCAAGCGAGAGGACGGCAGGTGGCGGCGCAGCGGGTCGCGGTGACGGCGGAGCCGGACGGCCCCGGCGGGCGGATGCAGCCGCTGGACGAGAGCGGGACCCCGCTGGGCGGCCCGGTGCGGGTGCCGGACCTCGCCGCCGCGATGGCCGAGCGGGAGGCTGCCGAGTCCCCGCGCTGGGTGTGGGCCGCGACGGACGAGGTGTACGGGCGGCTGCTCCCCCGGCTGCCGGAGAGCCGGCTTCCCGGGGGCCGGCTCGCCCGCTGCCATGACGTGAAACTGGTCGAGCCGCTGCTGCTCGGCCAGGAGGACCGCTACGGGCAGCCGCGCTCCCTCGGCGCGGCCTGGGCCCGGCTGCACGGTCTGCCGGTGCCGGCCGACCTGCCGGAAGGTGCGGTCGGCTCCGACGGCGACCAGGACTCGCTGTTCGCCCCGGACCGCAGTCGGCTGCCCCCGGGCACCGACCCGCTGCAGGCCCTGGTCGCGGTGCACGCCGAGCAGCAGCGCCGGATCGCCGCGAGCGCCGACCCGGGCCGCATCCGGCTGCTCTGCGCCGCCGAGTCCGCAGGCGGCCTGGTCGCGGCCGAGATGGGCTTCGACGGTCTGCCGTGGAGTGCCCGGGTCCATGACGACCTGCTGTACGACCTGCTGGGTCCGCGTCCGCGCGGCGGCGCCCAGCCGGCCAAGCTGGCGGCGCTGGCCCAGGACCTCCATGAGGCCCTGGGCGGGCAGAAGCTGTTCGGCGGCAGGCCCTTCAACCCGGACTCGCCCGGCCAGGTGCTGCGGGCCTTCGCCGAGCAGGGCGTCAGCCTGACCTCCACCCGCAACTGGGTGCTGCGCGAGCTGGACCACCCGGCCGCGCCGCTGCTGCTGCGCTACAAGGAGCTGTCCAGGATCCATGCCGCGCACGGCTGGGCCTGGCGCGAGGCCTGGGTCCGCGACGGCCGGTTCCGCCCCGAGTACGTGGTCGGCGGCGTGGTGTCGGGCCGCTGGGCCAGCCGGGGCGGCGGGGCGCTGCAGATCCCGCGCATCCTGCGCGGCGCCGTGGTCGCCGACCCCGGCTGGCGGCTGGTGGTGGCGGACGCCGGGCAGTTGGAGCCACGGGTGCTGGCGGCCATGTCCAACGACCCCGGCATGATCCGCGCCGGCGCCGCCGGGGACCTCTACGCGGGGCTCGCGGCCGAGGCGTTCAAGGGCGACCGGGCCCGTGCCAAGCTGGGCCTGCTGGGCGCGATGTACGGGCAGACCACCGGGGAGACCGGTCAGCTGGTAGCGGTGCTGCGGCGACGCTTCCCGCAGGCCATGGGCCTGGTGGAGTCGGCGGCGCGAACCGGCGAGGCGGGCGGGGTGGTCCGCTCCCAGCTGGGCCGGGTCTGCCCGCCGCCCTCGGCCGACTGGCTGGACCACACCGCGGGCGCCTTCACCACCGACGAGGGCAACCTCGACGGAACAGGAACAGGCCCCGGCGGCGGAAGCGCCGCGCGTGACGCCCGTTCACGCGGGCGCTTCACCCGCAACTTCGTGATCCAGGCCAGCGCCGCCGACTGGGCCCTGGCCCTGATCGCCGGCCTGCGCCGCCGCCTCGCGGCGATCCCGGTGGACGTCCCGGGCGACCATCCGCGGCTGGTCTTCTTCCAGCACGACGAGGTGATCGTGCACACCCCGGCGCAGCTCGCCGACGCCGTGCGCGAAGCTGTGGCCGAGGCCGGGGAGGAGGCCCGCCATCTGGTGTTCGGCGCGACCCCGGTGCACTTCCCGCTGGACACCCATGTGGCCGTCAGCTACCTGGAGGCCAAGGGCGGCAGCGACGACGACCCGGACGACGAGGACTGAAGCGGACCGGCCCACCACCCGGACACACCTTGAAGTGTTCGACCAAACGCGTACACTCACCACTGTTCGCAATTCATCGAACACCTTGCTCCAGGAGTGTGCCATGCGTGCAGTCGTCGTCGAACAGCTGGGTGCGCCGGAAGTGCTGACCCTGCGTGAGGTTCCGGTGCCCCGGCCGGGACCGGGTCAGATCCTGATCGACACCGCCTACGCCGGGATCAACTTCGCCGAGATCAAGGCCCGATCCATCGGCTACCGGGTCACCGGCCTGCCCTTCGTGCCGGGCCTGGAGGTGTCCGGGCTGGTCCGCGCCGTCGGCGCCGACGTGACCGGGTTCCGGCCTGGCCAGCCGGTCGCCGCCCTCCTCGACACCGGCGGCTACGCCGAGTCGGTGGTCGCCGACGCCGCCCGCACCTTCCCCGTCCCGGCCGGGCTCGACCTGCGCGACGCCGCGACCCTGCCCTCCGTCCTGCCCACCGCCTACGCCCTGGTGCACCGCGCCGGACGGCTCCGCGCGGGCGAGACCGTCCTGGTCCAGGGCGCGGCGGGCGGCGTCGGCACGGCGCTCGGGCAGGTCGCCCGGCTCGCCGGGGCGGCCGGGGTCTACGGCGTGGTGTCCCACCCCGGCAAGGCGAAGTACGCCCTGGACTTCGGCTACGACGAGGTCTTCGTCGGCGCCGACTTCGACGAGCAGCTCGCCCGGGCCACCGGTGGACGCGGCGTCGACCTGCTGCTCGACCCGGTCGGCGGCGACACCTGGCGGCGCGGCGTAGCCGCCCTCGCCCGCTACGGACGCGCCGTCTCCTACGGCAACGCCGGCGACGCCGAACCCTGGAGCGCCGGCTTCGCCGACCTCGCCCCCAAGGCGCTGTCGGTCTCCGCGTTCAGCATCCTCGGGCTGGCCGCCGCCGACCCGCAGGGCCTGCGCGACCTCACCGAGGCCGCCTTCGGCCTCGCGGCCACCGACGGCGTGCGGCTCCCGGTCACCGCCGAGTTCCCGCTGGAGCGGGCCGCCGAGGCGCACCGCCTGGTCGAGAGCCGCAGGAGCACCGGCAAGCTGCTGCTCCGCGTCAACGGTCACTGACCGGCGACCCGTACGGGTTCCGCGCACGGACCATACTGGGTCGGGTGATCAGCACCCAGCGACTTCACCTCCCCGCCGTCAGTCCCACGGCGGCGCTGGACCTCGCCTACGGGGGCGGTGGCGGCTGGTGGTGGCTCGGGGACGGCCCCGGCGAGGGGACCCGGGCGATGGCGGGCGCGGTCGCCCGCGCCGACGAGGTGGGCTGGCACCGGCCGCCGTGGGGGCTGTACGCGATCACCCGGCGCGACGACGGCTACGCCATCGGCAGCATCGGTTTCCACGGACCGCCCCATGCCGACGGGACCGTGGAGATCGGCTACGACCTGGTCCCGGAGGCCCGTGGGGCCGGACACGCCACCGAGGCCGTGCACGCGCTCACCTCGTTCGCCTTCGCCCACCCCGCCGTCCGCAGCGTGCTGGCCCTCACCACACCCGACAACACCGCCTCCCAGCGGGTGCTGGCCCGCAGCGGCTTCACCCGCGCCGAGGAGGACCCGGACGGGCTGCGCCGATATCGGGTCGACAGGTGAGGGGGCCGCTTGCGTAGGCTGGAGGGCGCAATGGGTACCCCGCAGAGCTCCGCCGCCGTCGACTCCTCCGCAGTCGCCCCCTCCACCGCCGCTCCGGCCGGCGATTCCGCACACCCCGACACGCCCGTGCACGCCCCCGCGGGCACGCCCGCAGACACGCCCGCACGCCGTGCGCGCGGCGGGCGCTCGCGTGGTGGCGGGCGCCGGGGCGAAGGCGGCAGCGCCCCGCGCAGGGAGGCCAAAGTCCCGCGCAGGGACGCCGAAGCGCGCCGGGACAACGCGCCCGCGACCGGCGCGCTCGCCGAACTGGTCGCCAAGCTCCCCACGCTGACCCTCCGCGACGAGGAGCGGCTGGGCCGCCGCCTGGAGGGCCTGCGCAAGCTGCGCGAACCCGAGAAGCGGGAACGCGCCCAGGCCGCCCTGGCCGCCGAGATCGACGCCGCCGAGCTGCGGGCAGCCAACCGCCGCGCCTCGATCCCGACCCCGACGTACCCGGAGTCGCTGCCGGTCAGCGCCCGCCGCGCGGACATCCTCGAAGCGATCAGGGACAACCAGGTCGTGATCATCGCCGGTGAGACCGGCTCCGGGAAGACCACCCAGATCCCCAAGATCTGCCTGGAACTCGGCCGCGGCGTCCGCGGCCTGATCGGCCACACCCAGCCCCGCCGGATCGCCGCCCGCACCGTCGCCGAACGCGTGGCCGAGGAGTTGCACACCGAGCTGGGCCGGACCGTCGGCTGGAAGGTCCGCTTCACCGACCAGGTCGGACCCGAGACCGCCGTCAAGGTGATGACCGACGGCATCCTGCTCGCCGAGATCCAGAACGACCGGCTGCTGCGCCAGTACGACACCCTGATCATCGACGAGGCGCACGAGCGCAGCCTCAACATCGACTTCATCCTGGGCTACCTGAAGCAGCTGCTGCCCAAGCGTCCGGACCTCAAGCTGGTCATCACCTCCGCGACCATCGACCCGGAGCGTTTCGCCCACCACTTCGCCGACCCGCGCAGCGGCGAGGACGCCCCGATCATCGAGGTCTCGGGACGTACCTACCCGGTCGAGGT
The DNA here is from genome assembly GCF_004365705.1 of Streptomyces sp. 846.5. NCBI lineage: Bacteria > Bacillati > Actinomycetota > Actinomycetes > Kitasatosporales > Streptomycetaceae > Streptomyces > Streptomyces sp. 846.5. The sequence goes on along the minus strand of NZ_SOBN01000001.1, from coordinate 5,606,639 downwards.
CCGCTACCGCCCGGTGATCGAGGAGGGCGACGAGGACGAGGAAGGCAACGAGGGCCCCGACCGCGACCGCGACCAGGTCCAGGCGATCTGCGACGCCGTGGACGAGCTCAGCCGGGAGGGCCAGGGCGACATCCTGGTCTTCCTCTCCGGCGAACGCGAGATCCGCGACACCGCCGACGCGCTGGAGAAACTGAACCTGAGGTTCACCGAGGTGGTGCCCCTCTACGCCCGGCTCTCCTCCGCCGAGCAGCACCGCGTCTTCCAGCCGCACAACGGCCGCCGCATCGTGCTGGCCACCAATGTCGCCGAGACCTCGCTCACCGTCCCGGGCATCCGCTACGTCATCGACCCCGGCACCGCGCGCATCTCCCGCTACAGCCACCGCACCAAGGTCCAGCGGCTGCCCATCGAGGCGGTCTCGCAGGCAAGCGCCAACCAGCGGAAGGGCCGCTGCGGCCGTACCTCCGACGGCATCTGCATCCGGCTGTACTCGGAGGAGGACTTCCTCTCCCGCCCCGAGTTCACCGATCCGGAGATCCTGCGCACCAACCTGGCCTCGGTCATCCTGCAGATGACCGCGGCCGGCCTGGGCGACATCGGCGCCTTCCCGTTCCTGGAGCCGCCGGACCGCCGCAACATCAAGGACGGCGTGGACCTGCTCCAGGAGCTGGGCGCGCTGGAGACCAGCGGCCGGGTCAACACCCTCACCCCCGTCGGCCGCAAGCTCTCCGCGCTGCCGGTGGACCCCCGGCTGGCCCGGATGGTGCTGGAGGCGGAGAAGCACGGCGTAGTCCGCGAGGTCATGGTGATCACCGCCGCGCTGTCCATCCAGGACCCGCGCGAGCGGCCGGTGGAGAAGCGGGCGCACGCCGACCAGCTGCACGCCCGCTTCACCGACCCGACCTCGGACTTCCTCACCTACCTCAATCTCTGGCGCTATCTGAAGGACCAGCAGAAGGCACTGTCCTCCAGCCAGTTCCGCCGGATGTGCAAGTCGGAGTTCCTCAACTACCTGCGGATACGCGAGTGGCAGGACATCGACGCGCAGTTGCGCCAGGTGGCCAGGTCACTGGAGATCGAGCTCGGCCACCCCGCCGACGAGGTGGACGGCGACGCCGTGCACCGCTCGCTGCTGGCCGGGCTGCTCTCCCACATCGGCCTCAAGGACGCGGAGAAGCAGGAGTACTTCGGCGCCCGCAGCGCCAAGTTCGCGATCTTCCCCGGCTCGGCACTGTTCAAGAAGACCCCGCGCTGGGTGATCGCCGCCGAACTCGTCGAGACCTCCCGCCTCTGGGCCCGCATCGCCGCCAAGGTCGAGCCCGAGTGGATCGAGGAACAGGCCGCCCACCTGCTCAAACGCAGCTACAGCGAACCGCACTGGGAGAAGGACCGGGGCCAGATCGTCGCCTTCGAGAAGGTCACCCTGTACGGGGTGACCCTGGTCGCCCAGCGCAAGGTCGGCTACGGCTCCATCGACCCCGAGCTCTCCCGGGAGCTGTTCATCCGCCGGGCCCTGGTCGAGGGCGAATGGCGCACCCACCACCGCTTCTTCCACGACAACCGCAAGCTGCTGGACGAGGTCGAGGAGCTGGAGAACCGGGCCCGCCGCCGCGACATCCTGGTCGACGAGGAGACCCTGTTCGACTTCTACGACCAGCGGATCGGCTCCGAGGTGGTCTCCGGGGCGCACTTCGACAGCTGGTGGAAGAAGACCCACCGCACCCGGCCCGACCTGCTGACCTTCACCCCGGACCTGCTGGTCAACGACAACGCGGCGACGGTCACCGAACGCGACTACCCCTCGGTCTGGCACCAGGGCGACATCGCGCTCCCGCTCACCTACCAGTTCGAGCCCGGCGCGGAGGCGGACGGCGTGACCGTCCACATCCCGCTGACCCTGCTCAACCAGGTACGGCCGATCGGCTTCGACTGGCAGATCCCTGGGCTGCGCGAGGACCTGGTCACCGCGCTGATCCGGTCGCTCCCCAAGGCGCTGCGCCGCAACTTCGTCCCGGCTCCCGACTACGCGAAGCACCTGATGCGCGGCCTGGCGAACCTCGACCCGTCGACCCCCTCCACCGAGGACAAGCCACTGGTGGAGCTGCTGGAGTGGCAGCTGCACGAGCTGCGCGGCATCGCGGTGCCGCGCGAGAGCTGGAACTACGAGGCGGTCCCGGACCATCTGCGGATCACCTTCCGGGTGGTGGACGAGAAGAACCGCAAGCTAGCCGAGTCCAAGGACCTGGAGGCGCTCAAGCTCGACCTGCGCAGCCGCACCCAGGCCGCGATCGCCGAAGCCGCCGGCGGCCTGGAGAAGCGCGGGCTGACCGACTGGACCATCGGCGAGCTCCCGTACACCTTCGAGCAGAAGCGCGGCGCACAGACCGTCAAGGGCTTCCCGGCCCTGGTCGACGACGGCGACTCGGTCTCGGTACGGCTGCTGGACACGCCCAGGGCCCAGCAGCGGGCGATGCTGGCCGGTACCCGCAGGCTGCTGCTGCTCGGGGTGAACTCCCCCGTCAACTCGATCCAGTCGCGGCTCGGCAACGGCGCGAAGCTGGCGCTGGCGGCCAATCCGCACGGCAGCACCGACGCCCTGTTCGCGGACTGCCTGACCGCCGCCGCGGACCGGCTGATCGCCGACGCGGGCGGCCCGGCCTGGGACGAGGAGTCGTACAAGCGGCTGCGGGACTCGGTCCGCGCCGAACTGTACGACGTGACCGCCGACACCGTGGTCAAGGTCGCCAACATCCTGGCGGTGAACCACCGGGTGACCGAGCGGCTCAAGGGCATCAGCAACAGCCTGGCGGTGCTCACCGGTCTCACCGACGTCAGGGCCCAGCTGACCGAGCTGATCCACCCCGGCTTCATCGCTCAGACCGGCCAGCGCCGACTCCCGGACCTGCTGCGCTACCTCAAGGCGATCGAACGCCGACTGGTCAAGCTCCCGGACGATCCGCATCGCGATCGGGATCGCACGGTGGCAGTGATCCGCATGCAGGACGCCTACGCCGACCTACTGGCCCACCTGCCTCCGGACCGCCGCGACGAGGACGGCGTGCTGCAGATCCGCTGGATGATCGAGGAACTACGCGTCAGCCTGTGGGCCCAACCCTTGGGAACCCCCTACACAGTCTCCGAGCAACGCATCCTCAAAGCAATCGACGCCCTCAGGTAGGGTTTTCGGCTGCGGACCGTAGCTGGCTTGTCGCGCAGTTCCCCGCGCCCCTGGGGGGTTAGGGGCGCGGGGAACTGCGCGGCCAACCATGCACAACCCGCACCCGAAAACCCGCGCAGCTCAACCCTGCTCAAGAACCGGCCTCAACCGCGTCAGCAGTTCATGCAGCACCCTGCGCTCCTCCTCGCTGAGCAGATCCAGCGCCTCATGCGTGGCCTGCATGTCCGCGCGCACAGCGCGGATCGCCGCCTCCCCCGCCTCCGTCGCGGCGACGATCTTGATCCGCCGGTCGCTCGCCCCCACCTCGCGCCGGACCAGCCCACGCGCCTCCAGCCGGTCCACCAGACCGGTGACATTGGACGCGTCGCAGACCAGCTGCTCGGCGATCCCGCGCATCGGCAGCGGCCGTCGCACCAGCACCGCGAGCGCCTTGGCCTGCACGGAGGTCAGCCCGTGCCGCGCGGCGACCGCGGCGAAGTCCTGGTAGTAGGCAGCCCCGATCGCGGCGAACTCCTCGATGAGGTCGGCCTTGGTCGGAACGGTGACAGCGGACTCCGCGGCGGTGCGATTCATGCCGTCGAGGGTACTGCAACAACTTGACATCATCAACAATTCAGGTGCTCCGGCAACCCCGACCACACCGATCGCCGACCCTCTGTTCGCCGCTGCGCCCCCGGCGCATACTCTCCTCTGCGCAACCACGCAGCGGGGGATCGACCATGACCAACATCACCAGTCAGACCACAGCCGCGCTCAGCCGCAGCTGGCGCAGGGTGGCCAGACCGAGGCGCTGGCTGCTGCAGCTGTCGGCGGCGGGCTCCGGCTGCGCCCTGCTGGCTGCCGGGGACCGGCCCCCCGGCGGGATCCTGCTGGTGCTCGGGCTCACCCTGCCGGTGTGGCGGGCGCCCGAGCGCGACGAGCACCCGGCCCAGCGGTTCCGCAGCCGTCACCGCCGGATCGCCGCCAGGGCCGGGCTGCTGCCGGTCACCGCGGTGATCGCGGTGCCGCACCTGAGTCCGCTGCTGCTCCTGCTCGCGCCGCTGCCCTCGCTGCTGGAGCCCTACGTCTGGCTGGCCTGGCCCGCCGGACTGCGCCGCACCGCGCGGGTGGCCAGAGCCTCGGAGGCGGTCCGGGAGGCCTGGGGATACACCTCGTCACCTCCCGCCTTCGACCCGGACCAGGGCGCGGCCGGACGGATCGAGCCGCTGCTCGCGCACCCCGGCGGAGAGCCCTCGAAGCGCTCGGTGAAGCGGGCCACCAGGCCCCCGGGGAAGGTGATGACCCTCCGGGACGGCTTCCGCTGGGACGGCGCCCACCTCTACTACGGCGACCGCGCGCGCTTCCGTGTCCTCCGTCTCGCCCCGCCCGGCCCCGGGCGACCGGGACCCGCAGCTGCGCCCCTCCCCCGGCGCCCGACGCCTCCGGACCCGCCGTCCGGTCACCGAGATCGTCCGGTACAGCGAGAACACCACCGGCAACCCCGACTATCTGCTTCAGTCGTTCGGCAGCAGCAACGTCCTGCTCCTGAACGCCGACGGCTTCCTGCTGCGCCGCCTGACGTACGTCCAGCAGCCCGTGATGGAAATGGCGCCGATCGTCCAGGCCGCGAGACTGCGCTTCGCCGCGTACGACTTCGGGAGCAACAAACGACGGCTTCGTCCCGCTGACCGACCGTCTGTTCCCCACCCGCCTCCCGCGCCCGGTCCTCCGGACACGCTGAGGAGGCTTGACTTGGAGTCCACTCCAACCGGCAGGGTGGAGCCTGTACCGAGCAGGAACATCCGGACGAGGAGAGCAACAGCCATGCGTACCACCTCACTCGGCAGCAGGGGCCCCCTGGTCGGAGCAGTCGGACTCGGCTGCATGGGGATGACCCACGCCTACGACCCGGCCGGCCGCGACGACGCGACCTCGATCGCCGTGATCCGCGAGGCCGTCGACCTCGGGGTGACCCTGATCGACACCGCCGACGTCTACGGCCCGTTCACCAACGAGGAACTGGTCGGCCGGGCCCTCGGCGCCGGACTGCGCGACGAGGTCGTGCTGGCCACCAAGGTCGGGCTGACCTTCGACGGAGCCGACCTGGCGAGCGGCGGGCAGTTGGTCCGCAACGGACGGCCCGAGCACATCCGGCAGGCCGTCGACGCCAGCCTGATGCGTCTCGGCACCGACCGGATCGACCTGTACCAGCTGCACCGGATCGACCCCGAGGTCCCGATCGAGGAGACCTGGGGGGCGATGGCGGAGGCGGTGGCCGCCGGCAAGGTGCTGCGGCTCGGCCTGTCCGAGGTCTCGGTGGACGAGATCCGCCGGGCGCAGGCCGTGTACCCGGTGGCCTCGGTCCAGTCCGAACTGTCGCTGTGGACCCGCGACCCCCTGGCGGAGGTCCTGCCCTACTGCGAGAGCGAGGGCATCGGCTTCCTGCCGTTCTCCCCGCTCGGCCGCGGCTTCCTGACCGGCAGCATCGCCAGCGCCGACGACCTGCCCGCGGACGACTGGCGCCGCACCCTGCCCCGCTTCCAGGAGGACGCGCTGGCCGCCAACCAGGCGCTGGTCGACGCGGTCCGCGCGATCGCCGAGCGCCGCGGGGCAACGCCGGCCCAGACCGCACTGGCCTGGGTGATCGCCCAGGGCCAGTACGTGGTGCCGATCCCCGGGACGAAGACCCCCAAGTACCTGGCCGACAACGCCGGCGCCGCCTCGGTCGAGCTGACCCCGGAGGAACTCGCGCAGCTGGAGGCCCTCCCGGCGCCGTCGGGCAGCCGCTACTGATCCGCCGTCACCAGATCTGCCGTTACCGGCCCGTGGCTGAGCCGTGATCGAGACTCCGCCTCCGGGTGGAACCCAGTCACGACCGACCGCGTCACACTCGCACAGGGGGCGTCGGCACCCGACTGACGAGGAGGCAGATCACCATGACCCAGCTGGAGTTGCAGCCCCACGGGGAACCGCAGGACGCCGTGCCGGCCAAGGCCGAGGCCAAGCAGCGTCGGAACCGGACCGGCCTGGCCCTGCTGCTGTCACTGCTGGGCCTCGCGGGCGTGGCCGTCGCGGTGGTGCTGCTGGTCTCGCCGGTCGCCTCCGCCGTCGGGGGCTGCGGCGGGGCGCCCTGACAGCAGGTACGGCAGGCGCGGGGCGAGGAACCGCCGGGGGAACTCGTCCCGCAGCCGCCACAGTCCGGCGTCGACGACGAAGTGCGCCATCACCACGCCCAGATACGCGCCGTACACCGCCCGCGCCGGCGCCGGGCCGGTGTGCAGGTGCGAGGCCAGGTTCAGGGTCAGGCCCAGGATCAGACCGATGTTCAGCAGCACGGCCAGCGCGATCCACCGGGACTGGCGGCCGCCCGGTCCGCCGCCCGCCACCAGGGCCATGATCAGCAGGTACTGGTAGCCGTGGGCCGCGGTCAGTCCGGCCACGGCCGCGTAAGGCGAGGCGAACAGGAAGACCGGGAGGAAGAAGCCCAGCGAGGTCAGGTACACCGCGCTGACCGGCGCCGGCCGCAGGGCGCGCGGGCGGCGCACGAGCTGGAGTGCCCCGTAGCCCACGCCCAGCGCGTACGCCCCTGCCGCGATCGGGAAGAGCGCTCCGAGCCCCGGCGCACCGGTGAGCTGGAGCAGCGCGGGGTGGCTGAGCAGCCCCACGATCCCGGCGATCCCGGTGCCGTTGACGGCCAGCCGTTCGCCCGGCCGCAGCGGCCCGCAGCCGTAGGCGCTGGAGGCGAGCGCGGACAGGCCCAGGTTCTGCTTCTGGAAGTGGAAGAACTGCCAGCCGAAGAACGCCATCAGGACCAGCACGAAGGCCCGCGCCGGGACCACCGCCGCGAGTACGGCTGTCGCCGTGATCAGGGCGGCCGGTGCGACCAGGTAGCGGCCCGGGTTTGCCCGCAGATGCCGTCGCACCTCGGGCACCGTGTAGAACCAGCCGGTGCCGGCGACATGGACCGAGGAGCCCAGGAACAGCAGCAGCCCGAGCCCCGCGTTCGGCGAGGCGCCGGCCCGCGGCGCCACCAGTACCGCGCCGAGCAGCGGGCCGAGGGTCAGCAGCAGCGTGGCGACCAGCCAGGATCGACGCAGCGACGCCCCCGCCATGGACTCTGCTGTCGACATCGCGCCAGTGTAGGCCGAACGGATGAGAACGGCCGGGCCCCTGGCAGGCCGTCAGTCGGCCTGCCAGGGGCCCGGGGAGAGCGCGGGGGTCAGCGCCTGGACTTGGCCTGGGGCCAGAACGACGCACCAGCGCCGACGGCGACCAGGGCGCCGACGAGCTGCAGCAGGTGCCGGATCCAGTCGATGCCGCTGGTGTGGCGCACCCCGATCCAGGAGGCGACCAGATTGCCGAGCAGCGCGCCGACCATGCCGCAGATCACGGTCAGCCAGAACGGGATGGCCTGCCTGCCGGGGAGAAGCATCTTCGCCAGGACGCCCAGCACGGCGCCCACGATGATGATCCAGATGAGCTGGAACATGTCGACTCCTCCTTGATCGCCTGTCGCCCAAGTGTCGGACCCGCGCGATCCCCCCGCACTACGGCGCGGACCGTCCGGGTGACAGGACCGGCGGGAGCGGCAACGCGTCCCTGGCCAGCAGCAGCAGCGCGGCGTCGTCCCGCAGTGACCCGCCGGCGTGCCGGAGCAGGTCGGCGTAGATGCGGGCGACGGCCGCCTCCACATCGGCGCCGCTGTCGGACACCAGCGCGGGGGCGCGGTCCGCGAGCGGGTAGAACACCCCGGCGCCCTTGTGCCGGGCCTCCACCACCCCGTCCGTGCAGAGCACCAGCACATCGCCCCCGACGAAGGGCACGCTCCAGGGCTGCGGGCCGCCGGGGGCGAGATGGGCTAGCCCCAGCGGCACCCAGGGGTCCGGGGGGTTGAGCAGTCGCGCGATGCCGTCCCGGGAGACCAGCAGCGGTGGAACGTGTCCGCAGTGCAGCAGTTCGACGGCGTCGCTCGCGCCGAAGCCGACCAGCATCGCGGTGATGAACTCCCCGGAGGGCACATGCCGCATCACGCTGGCCTCCAGCCGCCGGGCGACCCCGGTGAGCTCCGCCTCGTCGTACGCGGCCTCACGGAAGGCGCCCAGCACCACGGCGGCGGACTGCACCGCGGCGAGCCCCTTGCCGCGCACGTCGCCGATGATGGCGCGTACCCCGTACGGGGTGTCCAGCACCCCGTAGAGGTCCCCGCCGATCTTCGCCGAGTCGGCGGCCGAGACATAGCGCGCGGCCAGACGGATGTCACCGACGGTCGGTCCCGGCGGGCGCAGCAGCGCGAGCTGGGCGGCCTCGGCCACGGTGCTCATCGCGACCAGGTGCCGGGTCCGGACGATGCGGAAGTGCGAGATGAACACGCTGGCGGCGGACAGCGCGACGTAGGAGACCAGGGTGCCGTAGAAGAGCCGCCGGTCGTACGGCTGGTCGAGTCCGTCGTAGCGGCTCAGCGCCACCAGCAGCGCCATGCCGAGGCCGCTGGTCAGCACCAGTTCCAGCGGGTACAGCGTGAGCGCGGCCAGCGGGGGGACGACGGAGAGCAGCGAGGCGAGGTAGGTGTTCTGGCCGGCCAGCACATCCAGTACCGAGACCACCGTCATCACCAGGCAGGGAGCCAGCAGCCGCACCCACAGGCTGGCCTTCAGCAGCGCCGCCGCGTCGTAGCCGAGCGCATAGGTCCCCACGTCGCCGCGCAGCTCGGCCCGTTCCGCCTGATCCCCTGCCACACTGCGAATCTACCTGAATATCGGATAAACACGGACAAAGCGCTCACGCGTCGATCGGCATATTCCCGCCCCTTGCGTGGCCCTAATCACCACCGTCAAGGCACACCTACGGTGGCGTAGCTCACTTGAGGTGGTGAAGTATTTTCGCCATGGCTGCGCAGACCGACACTCCCGCGTTCACCTCCTACGTCGCCCTCGGGGACAGCTTCACCGAAGGCCTCAACGACCCTGATCCGGACGGCGGATTCGCCGGCTGGGCCGACCGGCTGGCCCGTCTGCTCGCCGAGCGCCGTCCGCGGACCGCCGAGGGTCCGTACGACTTCCGCTACGCCAACCTCGCGGTGCGCGGCCGGCTGCTGGACCAGATCGTCGAGGAGCAGGTGCCCCGGATCGAGCAGCTGCACCCGGACCTGGTCAGTTTCACGGCGGGCGGCAATGACATCCTGCGGCCCGGCAGCGACCCGGACGAGGTCGCCGAACGCTTCGAGGCGGCGGCCGTGCGGCTGCGCGAGTCCGCCGGCACCGTGCTCATCTGCACCGGCTTCGACACCCGCGACACACCCGTGCTCAAGCACCTGCGCGGCAAGATCGCCACCTACAACGCCCATCTGCGCGCCATCGCCGACCGCAACGACCTCGCCGTCGCCGACATCTGGGCGCTGCGGACGTTGCGTGACCGGCCGGCCTGGAGCGAGGACCGGCTGCACCTCGCCCCCGAGGGCCACCAGCGGGTCGCCCTGCTGGCCGCCCGCGCCCTCGGCCTGGACACGGCCGAGGCCCCGGACGCCCCCTGGCCGGCGACGCCGCCGCACACCCCGGCCGAGCTGCGCCGGGAGAACCTGCACTGGGCCCGCGAGCACCTGCTGCCCTGGGTCGGCCGCCGGCTGCGCGGGGAGTCCTCCGGGGACGCGGTCTCGGCCAAGCGCCCCGACCTGCTGCCGCTCGGCTGAGCCGCAAGGCCGCGCGGCGGCGTTTCCCGGGGCGGAAGCGAACGCATCGCATCCATCTGGTTACCCTCTGTATCGGAAGGCCGCGATTTCCCGGATCTTCAAACATTCCGGCCCCGCATCGAAATACCCCCTAGGGGTATGGTGTTGGATACGCCGGAGAGCAACGCACCGAATCATGGAGGAACACATGTCCACTGCCGTCTTCACCGTCTCGGGCATGAGCTGCGGTCACTGCGAGAAGTCGGTGAGCGAGGAGATCAGCGCCCTGCCCGGGGTCATCGAGGTCAGCGCGGACGCCAAGGCCGGGACCGTCACCGTCGCCTCCGAGCAGCCCCTCGCCGACGAGGACGTGCGCAGCGCCGTCGACGAGGCGGGCTACCAGTTGGTCGGCCGGGCCTGAGTGCCGGTCAGGGACTGAGGCCGCAGGGTCCGGTCCGGTCGCCGGGACCGGACTCCGCGAGAGGAGAGTACGCACCATGAGCACCGCGACCCCCGGCACCGGCGTGCCGGACGCCCGCACCGTCGCCGCCGACGCTCCCCGTTCCCGGGTCGAGCTGTCCATCGGCGGGATGACCTGCGCCTCCTGCGCCGCACGGATCGAGAAGAAGCTCAACCGCATGGACGGCGTGGAGGCCACCGTCAACTACGCCACCGAGAGGGCGAGCGTCAGCTACGCCCCCGGGCTGGGCATCGACGACCTGATCGCCACCGTCGAACGCACCGGCTACACCGCCCAGGCCCCGCAGCCCGAGCCCGAGCCCGAGCCCGAAGCAGCCGATGCCGTTGTCCCCGACGGGCTCGCCGCGCTGCGGCAGCGCCTGCTGATCACGGCGGTCCTCAGCGTGCCGGTGGTGCTGCTGGCCATGGTCCCCGCACTGCAGTTCCGCAACTGGCAATGGCTCTCCTTCGCGCTCACCGGACCCGTGGTGGCGTACGGGGGGTGGCCGTTCCACCGCGCCGCCTGGACCAATCTGCGCCATGGCGCCGCGACTATGGACACCCTGGTCTCGCTCGGCACCCTGGCCGCCTTCGGCTGGTCCACCTGGGCGCTCTTCCTCGGCACCGCCGGGATGCCGGGGATGACCCACGGCTTCAGCCTGGAGGTCGGCGCGGGGGACGCCTCCTCGACGCTGTACCTGGAGACCGCGGCCGGGGTGACCGCCTTCATCCTGCTCGGCCGCTACCTGGAGGCCAGGGCGAAGCGACGGGCCGGGGCCGCGCTGCACGCCCTGTTGTCGCTGGGCGCCAAGGACGCCACGGTGCTGCGTGACGGCCGCGAGGTACGGGTGCCCGTCTCCGCGCTCGCGGTAGGCGACCTCGTCGTGGTCCGCCCCGGTGAGAAGATCGCCACCGACGGCGTGGTGGCCGAGGGCAGCTCCGCCGTGGACACCTCGCTGCTGACCGGCGAGTCGGTCCCCACCGAGGTCTCCCCCGGCGACCCGGTCACCGGAGCCACCGTCAACTGCGGTGGGCGGCTGGTGGTCCGGGCCACCGACGTGGGGGCCGACACCCGGCTGGCCCGGATGGCCCGACTGGTCGAGGAGGCGCAGAACGGCAAGGCCGCGGCCCAGCGGCTGGCCGACCGGATCTCCGCCGTGTTCGTCCCGGTGGTGCTGGTCATCTCCGTTGCCACGCTGGTCGGCTGGCTGGCCGTCAGTGGCAATGCCGCCGAGGCGTTCACCGCCGCGGTGGCGGTGCTGATCATCGCCTGCCCCTGCGCGCTGGGCCTGGCCACCCCCACCGCGCTGATGGTGGGGACCGGGCGCGGCGCCCAACTGGGCATCCTGATCCGGGGTCCCGAGGTGCTGGAGTCCACCCGGGCGGTGGACACCGTGGTCCTGGACAAGACCGGCACGGTGACGACCGGTCAGATGGCGCTGCGCTCGGTGCACACCGCCGAGGGCGTCGGCCGGGCGCAGGCGCTGCGGCTGGCCGGGGCGCTGGAGCACGCCTCCGAGCACCCGATCGCCCGGGCCGTCGCGGAGGCCGCGGCCGCCGCCGAGCCCGACGGCTTGCTGCCACCGGTCGAGGACTTCCGGAACACCGCCGGGCTGGGCGTCCAGGGCCTGGTGGAGGGGCACCGGGTGGTGGCCGGCCGGGAGGGCTTCGTCCAGGAGCACAGCCGGTCCGGTCCGGAAGAGTCGCTTCCCGAGCCGCTGCGGGCCGCCAGGGACGGCGCCGAGGCCTCCGGCCTCACCGCCGTCACCGTGGGCTGGGACGGGGTCGTACGGGCCGTCCTGGTGGTCGCCGACGCGGTCAGGCCGACCAGCGCCGAGGCGGTGCGCCGGCTCCGGGCGCTGGGCCTGACGCCGGTCCTGCTGACCGGCGACAACCGGGCCGTGGCGGCGAGCGTGGCCCGGGAGGTCGGCATCGACCAGGACCGGGTGATCGCCGAGGTGCTGCCGGAGGACAAGGCCGCGGTGGTGGCCCGGCTCCAGGCCGAGGGCCGCACCGTCGCCATGGTCGGCGACGGGGTGAACGACGCCGCCGCGCTCGCCCGGGCCGACCTCGGGCTGGCGATGGGCACCGGCACCGACGCGGCGATCGAGGCGGCCGATCTCACTCTTGTCAGCGGCGACCTGCGGGCGGCCGCGGACGCGATCCGGCTGTCCCGGCGGACCCTCGGCACCATCAGGGGGAACCTGTTCTGGGCCTTCGGCTACAACGTCGCCGCACTGCCGTTGGCGGCGTTCGGGCTGCTCAACCCCATGATCGCCGGAGCGGCCATGGCCTTCTCCTCGGTTTTCGTGGTGAGCAACAGCCTGCGGCTGCGAAGCTTCCAGGGGCAGCGCGACTGACCAGGTTTGACGTCACGTCACCACTACTCTGCGCCATGAGAGCGGAGTCACAGGGGACCGGCGTAACTTCAGGCCCCCTGTTGTGTGTTACAACACGTGAATCGGGGTTCCGGCGGACCCCGTACGTCGGCCTCCGTCGCTGGGTGGCCGACAGCGCACGGCGCGGCCGGGGGGTGGTTGAGCGGCCTCCCCCTACGGTCCGCGCCGTGCGCGTCTCCGGCTCCCGTGAGCCGACGCCCGCGGTGGGCGCTCAGCGCTCCGTGACGGGGATGTAGTCGCGGGTCTCGATGCCGGTGTAGATCTGGCGCGGACGGCCGATCTTGCTGGTCGGGTCCGTGATCATCTCCTGCCAGTGGGCGATCCAGCCGGGCAGCCGGCCCATGGCGAACAGCACGGTGAACATGCTGGTCGGGAAGCCCATCGCGCGGTAGATCAGACCGGTGTAGAAGTCCACGTTGGGGTAGAGCTTGCGCGAGACGAAGTAGTCGTCGGTGAGCGCGTGCTCCTCCAGCTTCAGCGCGATGTCCAGCAGTTCGTCGGCCTTGCCCAGCTGGGCCAGGACGTCGTGGGCGGCGCTCTTGATGATCTGGGCGCGCGGGTCGAAGCTCTTGTAGACGCGGTGCCCGAAGCCCATCAGCTTCACGCCGTCTTCCTTGTTCTTCACCTTGCGGATGAAGGCGTCGACGTCGCCGCCGTCGTTCTTGATCGCGGTGAGCATCTCCAGCACAGCCTGGTTGGCGCCGCCGTGCAGCGGCCCCCAGAGCGCGTTGATGCCCGCCGAGATGGAGGCGAAGAGGTTGGCCTGCGAGGAGCCGACCAGGCGGACGGTGGAGGTGGAGCAGTTCTGCTCGTGGTCCGCGTGCAGGATCAGCAGCTTCTCCAGGGCGCTGACGACGACCGGGTTCAGCTCGTAGTCCTCGGCCGGCACCGCGAAGGTCATCCGCAGGAAGTTCTCGACGTAGCCGAGGTCGTTGCGCGGGTAGACGAAGGGGTGGCCCTGGGCCTTCTTGAAGGCGTAGGCCGCGATGGTGGGGAGCTTGGCGATCAGCCTTATGGCCGACAGGTCGCGCTGTTCGGCGTCGAACGGGTTGTGGCTGTCCTGGTAGAACGTGGACAGCGCGCTGACCACCGACGACAGCATCGCCATCGGGTGCGCGTCGCGCGGGAAGCCCTGGTAGAACCGTTTGACGTCCTCGTGCAGCAGGGTGTGCTGGGACACCTCCCGCTGGAACGTGGACAGCTCGTCGGCGGTCGGGAGCTCGCCCTTGATCAGCAGGTGCGCCGTCTCCAGGAAGGTGCCCTGCTCGGCGAGCTGCTCGATGGGGTAGCCGCGGTAGCGCAGGATCCCCTTGTCGCCGTCGATGTACGTGATCGCCGACTTACAGGCCGCGGTGTTGCCGAAGCCGTTGTCCAGCGTGGTCAGGCCGGTCTGGCTGAGCAGCTTCGAGATGTCGAAGCCTGCGTTGCCGACGGTGGCGTCCACCACCGGGTACTCGTACTCGTCGCCGTGGTAGCTGAGTACTACAGAGTTGTCGCTCACGTCTTCCCTCACCAGCGAAATGAACCTCTTCAAGGGGTGCCCTGACTCATAACACTGTCCACCATTTGCCTGACAAACGTGCAGCCAGGGTGCCCAAAAAGAGCTGAACACCACAAAGATCAGGCCGCTGTGCGTTCAATACTCGACAGCAGGATCACCGTCGGATCAGCCTGTTCGCAGCCTGTGGTCCAGCGCGGTATGCCTGCGACCAGCGGAAACGGCCCGCACCGCCTGGGCCAGGGCGCGCCGCGATCCCACCAGCACCACCAGTTGCTTCGCCCGGGTGACGGCGGTGTAGAGCAGGTTCCGCTGCAGCATCATCCAGGCGCTGGTGGTGACCGGGATCACCACGCAGGGATATTCGCTGCCCTGCGACCGGTGGATGGTCACCGCGTAGGCGTGCGCCAGCTCGTCCAGCTCGTCGAAGTCGTAGGGCACCTCCTCGTCCTCGTCGGTGACCACGGTGAGCCGCTGCTCCTCCAGGTTGAGCGCGGTGACCACGCCGACGGTGCCGTTGAAGACCCCGTTGGCGCCCTTCTCGTAGTTGTTGCGGATCTGGGTGACCTTGTCGCCGACCCGGAAGGTCCGGCCGCCGAAGCGGCGCTCGGGCAGGTCCGGACGGGAGGGGGTGACCGCGGCCTGCAGCAGGGTGTTGAGATTGCCCGCGCCGGCCGGGCCGCGGTGCATCGGGGCGAGGACCTGGACGTCGCGGCGCGGGTCCAGGCCGAAGCGGGCCGGGATCCGGCGGGCGACCACGTCGACGGTGAGCCCGGCGGCCAGCTCGGTGTCCTCCTCGGCGAAGAGGAAGAAGTCGGCCATGCCCTCGGTGATCGGCGGGAGGCCCTCGTTGATCCGGTGGGCGTTGGTGACCACGCCGGACTGCTGCGCCTGGCGGAAGATCCGGGTCAGCCGGACCGCCGGGACCGGGCTGCCGGGGGCCAGCAGGTCCCGCAGCACCTCCCCGGCGCCGACCGAGGGCAGCTGGTCGACGTCGCCGACCAGCAGCAGGTGCGCGCCCGGGGCCACGGCCTTGACCAGCTTGTTGGCCAGCAGCAGGTCCAGCATCGAGGCCTCGTCCACGACCACCAGGTCGGCGTCGAGCGGCCGGTCCCGGTCGTAGGCGGCGTCCCCGCCCGGCTTCAGCTCCAGCAGCCGGTGCACCGTGGACGCCTCGCAGCCGGTCAGCTCGGCCAGCCGCTTGGCGGCCCGCCCGGTGGGGGCGGCCAGCACCACCTTGGCCTTGCGCGCCAGCGCGAGGGTCACGATGGAGCGGACGGTGAAGGACTTGCCGCAGCCAGGGCCCCCGGTGAGCACCGCGACCTTCTCGGTGAGGGCCAGTCTGACCGACTGCTCCTGCTCGGGCGCGAGGTCGGCGCCGGTCTGCGTCCGCAGCCAGGCCAGGGCCCTGCCCCAGTCCACGTCGACGAAGGCCGAGAGCCGGTCCTCCGGGCCCTTGAGCAGCCGCAGCAGCTGGTTGGCCAGCGAGATCTCGGCGCGGTGGAAGGGCACCAGGTAGACCGCGGTCAGGCTCTCGCCGACGCCCTCGTCCGACGGCACCTGCTCGCGGACCACGCCCTCCTCCGCGACCAGGCCGGCCAGGCACTCGATGACCAGGCCGACCTCCACCGCCAGCAGTTTCACCGCGTCCGAGATCAGCCGCTCCTCCGGGAGGAAGCAGTTGCCCTGGTCGGCGCTCTGCGACAGCGCGTGCTGCAGCCCCGCCTTGACCCGCTGCGGGCTGTCGTGCGGGATGCCGACGGCCTGGGCGATCCGGTCGGCGGTGAGGAAGCCGATCCCCCAGACGTCGGCGGCCAGCCTGTAGGGCTCCTCCCTGACCACCCGGATCGAGTCGTCGCCGTAGTTCTTGTAGATGCGGACGGCCAGGGAGGTGGAGACGCCGACGCTCTGCAAGAAGATCATCACTTCCTTGATCGCCTTCTGCTCCTCCCAGGCGGCGGCGATCAGTTTGGTCCGCTTGGGGCCGAGCTTGGGGACCTCGATCAGGCGGGCCGGGCTCTGCTCGATGACGTCCAGGGTCTCGGTGCCGAAGTGCTCCACGATCCGGTCGGCCAGCCGTGGACCGATGCCCTTGATCAACCCGGAGCCGAGGTAGCGGCGGATGCCCTGGACCGTGGCGGGCAGCACGGTGGTGTAGTTCTCGACGGTGAACTGCTTGCCGTACTGCGGGTGGCTGCCCCAGCGGCCGTGCAGCCGCAGGCTCTCCCCGGGCTGGGCGCCGAGCAGCGCGCCGACGACGGTGAGCAGGTCCCCGGCGCCGCGGCCGGTGTCGACCCGGGCCACCGTGTAGCCGGTCTCCTCGTTGGCATAGGTGATCCGCTCCAGCACACCGGTGACCTCGGCGAGTTGGATCGGCGGAGCGGGGTTCCGGTCGGGCATGGGGGAACCGTACAGCCCGGGTCCGACAGGCGCGGGAGTGCGGTGTTTGCGATTATCGAACG
>NZ_SOBN01000001.1:2520000-2587500 GCF_004365705.1 Streptomyces sp. 846.5 | reverse complement strand
GGACCACCCGCTAAGCCTAAATATTCCCTAGTGACCGATAGCGGACAGTACCGTGAGGGAATGGTGAAAAGTACCGCGGGAGCGGAGTGAAATAGTACCTGAAACCGTGTGCCTACAAGCCGTGGGAGCGTCTCCAGGAGGGCTTGCCCTTACTGGTCGTGACTGCGTGCCTTTTGAAGAATGAGCCTGCGAGTTTGCGGTGTGTTGCGAGGTTAACCCGTGTGGGGTAGCCGTAGCGAAAGCGAGTCCGAATAGGGCGATTGAGTAGCGCGCCCAAGACCCGAAGCGGAGTGATCTAGCCATGGGCAGGTTGAAGCGCGGGTAAGACCGTGTGGAGGACCGAACCCACCAGGGTTGAAAACCTGGGGGATGACCTGTGGTTAGGGGTGAAAGGCCAATCAAACTCCGTGATAGCTGGTTCTCCCCGAAATGCATTTAGGTGCAGCGTCGTGTGTTTCTTGCCGGAGGTAGAGCACTGGATAGGCGATGGGCCCCACCGGGTTACTGACCTTAGCCAAACTCCGAATGCCGGTAAGTGAGAGCGCGGCAGTGAGACTGTGGGGGATAAGCTCCATGGTCGAGAGGGAAACAGCCCAGAACACCGGCTAAGGCCCCTAAGCGTGTGCTAAGTGGGAAAGGATGTGGAGTCGCAGAGACAACCAGGAGGTTGGCTTAGAAGCAGCCACCCTTTAAAGAGTGCGTAATAGCTCACTGGTCAAGTGATTCCGCGCCGACAATGTAGCGGGGCTCAAGTACACCGCCGAAGCCGTGTCATTGCAACGTGAAGCCCCAACGGGTGTTGTGATGGGTAGGGGAGCGTCGTGTGCCGGGTGAAGCAGCCGTGGAAACGAGTTGTGGACGGTTCACGAGTGAGAATGCAGGCATGAGTAGCGATACAAGAGTGGGAAACTCTTGCGCCGATTGACCAAGGGTTCCTGGGTCAAGCTGATCTGCCCAGGGTAAGTCGGGACCTAAGGCGAGGCCGACAGGCGTAGTCGATGGACAACGGGTTGATATTCCCGTACCCGCTTTGAAGCGCCAACGTCGAACCTCTGGATGCTAAACCCGCGAAGCCGCCCCGGAGTCTTCGGACGAGGGGGAGTGGTGGAGCCGGTGACCCAACAGGGTAGTAGGTGAGCGATGGGGTGACGCAGGAAGGTAGTCCAGCCCGGGCGGTGGTTGTCCCGGGGTAAGGGTGTAGGACGTTGTGCAGGCAAATCCGCACAACACATAGTCTGAGACCTGATGCCGAGCCGATTGTGGTGAAGTGGATGATCCTATGCTGTCGAGAAAAGCCTCTAGCGAGTTTCATGGCGGCCCGTACCCCAAACCGACTCAGGTGGTCAGGTAGAGAATACCGAGGCGTTCGGGTGAACTATGGTTAAGGAACTCGGCAAAATGCCCCCGTAACTTCGGGAGAAGGGGGGCCGGTGCTGGTGACGACATTCACTGTCTGAGCTGGGGCCGGCCGCAGAGACCAGCGAGAAGCGACTGTTTACTAAAAACACAGGTCCGTGCGAAGCCGTAAGGCGATGTATACGGACTGACGCCTGCCCGGTGCTGGAACGTTAAGGGGACCGGTTAGCTCTGTTTCGACGGGGCGAGGCTGAGAACTTAAGCGCCAGTAAACGGCGGTGGTAACTATAACCATCCTAAGGTAGCGAAATTCCTTGTCGGGTAAGTTCCGACCTGCACGAATGGCGTAACGACTTCTCGACTGTCTCAACCATAGGCCCGGTGAAATTGCATTACGAGTAAAGATGCTCGTTTCGCGCAGCAGGACGGAAAGACCCCGGGACCTTTACTATAGCTTGATATTGGTGTTCGGTTCGGCTTGTGTAGGATAGGTGGGAGACTGTGAAGCGGCCACGCCAGTGGTTGTGGAGTCGTCGTTGAAATACCACTCTGGTCGTGCTGGATGTCTAACCTGGGTCCGTGATCCGGATCAGGGACAGTGTCTGGTGGGTAGTTTAACTGGGGCGGTTGCCTCCTAAAATGTAACGGAGGCGCCCAAAGGTTCCCTCAGCCTGGTTGGCAATCAGGTGTTGAGTGTAAGTGCACAAGGGAGCTTGACTGTGAGACCGACGGGTCGAGCAGGTGCGAAAGCAGGGACTAGTGATCCGGCGGTGGCTTGTGGAAGCGCCGTCGCTCAACGGATAAAAGGTACCCCGGGGATAACAGGCTGATCTTCCCCAAGAGTCCATATCGACGGGATGGTTTGGCACCTCGATGTCGGCTCGTCGCATCCTGGGGCTGGAGTAGGTCCCAAGGGTTGGGCTGTTCGCCCATTAAAGCGGTACGCGAGCTGGGTTTAGAACGTCGTGAGACAGTTCGGTCCCTATCCGCTGCGCGCGCAGGAGTCTTGAGAAGGGCTGTCCCTAGTACGAGAGGACCGGGACGGACGAACCTCTGGTGTGCCAGTTGTCCTGCCAAGGGCATGGCTGGTTGGCTACGTTCGGGAGGGATAACCGCTGAAAGCATCTAAGCGGGAAGCCTGCTTCGAGATGAGGACTCCCACCACCATCGAGTGGGTAAGGCTCCCAGTAGACGACTGGGTTGATAGGCCGGATGTGGAAGCCCCGCAAGGGGTGGAGCTGACCGGTACTAATAGGCCGAGGGCTTGACCATAGCTGCTACGCGTCCACTGTGCAGTTCCCGGGTTGCGAACAGCCCCGGTGAACGTGCCATTTCGATGGCACATCACAATTGAAGAGAGTGTTCGCTGAACACCCGATAGGGTTTCGGTGGTCATAGCGTGAGGGAAACGCCCGGTAACATCCCGAACCCGGAAGCTAAGCCTCACAGCGCCGATGGTACTGCAGGGGGGACCCTGTGGGAGAGTAGGACGCCGCCGAACAACCATTCCAGGTAAGCCCCCTGACCACCGGTCAGGGGGCTTACCTGCGTTCCCCCACCAAGTGGATGGGGAGGCCGGACGCCACTGCGGGCCGGCGGCAAGGGTGGGTGGCTTACATGGCGCCACCGATGCCGCCCACCCCCGCCCGTGGCTTGTTGCTGTTGCTCGCTCCGCTTGCGGGCCAACAACAGCGGGGGAGCCAGACCCGGGCCGGGCGCCGTTCCCGGGCGCGCGTGGCGGGGTGCAGAAACGTTCCTGTCGGGGGCGGCGCTTTTGGGGTCACTGCCCATGCTTTTGGGTCACTCGTCAGACGGATCATGACCGCTATGTCCGGGTTTGATGTCGAAGGAGTGACCCGAACGTACAGGCAGTGACCCCAAAACCACCCCCGGCCCCGGCAGGAACGTTTCTGCACGCCCCACCCCAGCCACCCACACACCAACGCGCCCCACGGAAGTGATGGTGGATCACCGGGAGCGAACACGCACGTCGGAGACGGGGTCGGGACGGGGGCTCGGCAGCCAGACGCATCCGGCACCCACCGACCACCCGCGCCGAAGCGACGTTCGTCAGCCGCCCGCAGCTTCTACCTGCCTGTCCGTCGACCCGTCGTCGGCCGAGACCCCCAGCGGGTCAGGCACCAAAGGGTCAGGCCGGTGAGGGACCAGCCGGCGAGTACGTCCAGGAACCAGTGGTAGTCGCGCCAGATCAGACAGACGCCGACGCCGGTGCAGAGGGCGGCTGTCGCGGCGTAGAGGGTTCGGCGCAGGCGGGGTTGGGCGCTGAGGAGGCAGATGCCGATCAGCCACGCCGCGGTGCCGTAGCAGATTCCGGCGGTGCTGGTGTGGCCTGAGGGGAACCAGCCCCACTGGCCCGGGAGGACAGGCGCGCCTTCGGGGCCGGGGCGGCCAATGATGATTTTGCCGGGGATGACGGTGGAGAACAGGGCTGTCCCCGCCAGCACCGAGGCGAGCACCGGCTTCCAGGAGCGTGTCCGGACCGCCGCGGCGACGGTGGCAAGGATCAGCACGGGGGCTGCCGCCCTGGTGTCGCCCATGTTGGCCCAGTTTTCGGCGAGCTGGTCCAGGCTCGGGTAGGGGTTCTCGGACACCAGGGTGAGCACATGGTCGCGGATCCAGGTGTCGAGACCCAGCAGCGGTCCCTTGGTGACAACCTGTTCGGTGGTCACGGCCAGGACGACGAGCAGCGAGACGGGGAACCACAGCGATGCCAGGACCTTCGTCAGGGCATGGAGAAGCCACCCCGGAGCAGGGGGGAGAGCCCCGGGGTGGCTGTGGTGATCGCCGGTCCGCGTGGCCCGGGGGGTTTGGGCGCGGCGAACGGTCGATCGGCTGAGGGGTGGCGGACCGGAGTCCGCTGTGGTGTCCTCGGCGGTGTGTCGCCGGTGAGGGTCAGTCACCGACGGGCGCTGCTTCTCCATCTGTCATGACAGTACGTCACAGGTGTGGGTGCGGCTGCACGTCTCACCCACCCGCCATCAGGTCCGCACACCTTCTTCACGCCGTGGCGTGGGGAAGACGGTGCGGACGCTGACGGTCGGCCCCGTGGGCGGGTTCACAGCCCGGCGAAGGCCGTCTCCAGGATGTCCAGGCCCTCGTTGAGCAGGTGCTCCGGCATGACCAGCGGCGGCAGGAAGCGCAGCACATTGCTGTAGGTGCCGGCGGTGAGGACCAGCAGGCCCTCGGCGTGGCAGGCCTTGGCGAGCGCGGCGGTCGCCTCCGGGTTGGGGTCCTTGCTGCCGGGCTTGACCAGCTCGACGGCGATCATCGCACCACGCCCGCGGACGTCGCCGATGATGTCGAACTTCTCCTGCATCGCGCGCAGGCGCGGCAGCATGGTCGCGCCGATGGCCTGGGCCCTGGCGTTGAGGTCGAGCTCCTTCATGGTCTCGATCGAGCCGAGCGCGGCGGCGCAGGCGACCGGGTTGCCGCCGTAGGTGCCGCCGAGGCCGCCGGCGTGGGCGGCGTCCATGATCTCGGCGCGGCCGGTGACGGCGGCGAGCGGCAGGCCGCCCGCGATGCCCTTGGCGGTGGTGATCAGGTCGGGGACGATGCCCTCGTCCTCGCAGGCGAACCACTGGCCCGTGCGGCAGAAGCCGGTCTGGATCTCGTCCGCGACGAAGACGATGCCGTTGGCCTTGGCGAACTCGACGATCGTCGGCAGGAAGCCCTTGGCCGGCTCGATGAAGCCGCCCTCGCCGAGGATCGGCTCGATCACGATGGCGGCGACGTTCTCGGCGCCGATCTGCTTGTTGATCATGTCGATGGCCTGCGCGGCGGCATCGGTGGCGGCGTTCTCCGCGCCGGTGAGCCAGCGGTACGGGTAGGCGACCGGGACGCGGTAGACCTCGGGGGCGAACGGCCCGAAGCCCTGCTTGTACGGCATGTTCTTCGCCGTCATGCCCATGGTGAGGTTGGTGCGGCCGTGGTAGCCGTGGTCGAAGACCACGACGGCGGTGCGCTTGGTGTAGGCGCGGGCGATCTTCACGGCGTTCTCGACGGCCTCGGCGCCGGAGTTGAAAAGCGCGCTGCGCTTCTCGTGGTCGCCCGGCGTCAGCTCGTTGAGCTGCTCGGCGACGGCCACGTAGCCCTCGTAGGGGGTGACCATGAAACAGGTGTGGGTGAACGCGGCCAGCTGCGCGGTCGCGCGGTCCACCACGGCCTGGGCGCTGTTGCCGACGTTGGTGACCGCGATGCCCGCACCGAAGTCGATCAGGGAGTTGCCGTCCACGTCCTCGACCACGCCGCCACCCGCACGGGTGATGTAGACCGGGAGGGTGGTGCCGACGCCCGCCGCGACCGCGGCCAGCTTGCGGGCCTGCAACTCCTGCGACTTGGGGCCGGGGACGGCGGTGACGAGGCGGCGCTCCTGGGGGAGCGAGGGGCCGCCGGGCAGCTGCCCGGCGCTGGACGGAGCAGCGCTCATGTGAGGTCTCCCAGGGAGTGATGGGGGCTTCGGCGCCGATCGCGCCTCGTACTCTCGCAGGCTACGGCGGGACGATGGGCGTCGCATACGCCGCGGGGGAGTGGTGCGCGGGTAGGAGTTGTCCTGGTCGGACATCGCCGGGCATGGCCGGGCATGGCCGGGCACCCTCGCGCCTGCCGTCGTGCCTCTGCTCGGGATTGCCGTCGTCCACTAGATTGAGGGTCTTGGCAGGCGCGAGGGAGCGGACAGCAATGGCACTGGGCGGCGCGCCGCAGGCGTACCCACAGACTTCCGACCAGATCTCCGATCGCCCGGTTCCGCACCGGGGCTTCGACCTGATCGGCTGGCTCTCGGCGCCCCGCCACTCCGGTACGCCGGGGATGTACGCGCTCGGCCCGGCGGCGCGGACGCCTCAGGAGCAGCGGGACGAGGAGGGCGCGGGGATCCCCGCCTGGCAGCTGCTGCTGCGCGCCGCGCTGAACCTGGTGGTCGCCTGGGAGGTCTTCTACTACCTGGGCAGCCTGGTCAACGTCGAGATCCGCGGCTTCGTGGTCCCCAAGGTGGGTGAGGGTGGCGGACTGACCTTCACCACCTGGCTGGTGGACCTGCTGGAGGTCGCGCTGCTGATCAAGGTCTTCGGCCGGATGGGCCGTTGGTCCCTGGTCTGGCGCCGCTACGGACGTCCGCTGGTGCGCCGGGCGGTGAGCGCCACCGAGAAGAAGGCGGTCATCCCCGCGCAGGCCGACGGCCGGCCCCAGATCGTGGATCCCTGGTGGGCCTTCCGACCTTTCGCGGAGCCCGGCGGGCTGGCCCTGCTGGAGCAGGAGACGGCCGCCGGCCGGGTGAGCGACGTCGACCACCAGCGGCTGAACCGCGCGCTGGAGTGCGTCCGCGACTACCCGGACCGTCTGGCCGCGCTGCTCGACGCGGTACGGGACCATGGCTCGGCCGCCTGCGCCCACCCCTCCGGGGCGCGTGACCTGCCCGCCCGTGGCCCGGGCAACGACCTGCTGCTCCGTCAGATCCGGCTGGGCTCGGCCCAGGACGTGCCCAAGAACCCTCCGGCCTACCGCGGCGTCGACCTTGCCCTCGACCCGACCCTGCTCGGCACCTCGCTGCTGGCCGTCGGTCCGTCAGGGACCGGGAAGACGGCCAGGCTGGCCCGCCCGGTGGCGGAGACGCTGTGCCTCCAGGCGCTGGCCGGGACCGCGGTGGCCGTGGTGGTCGGTGCCGCGGACGCCGATCTCGGCCCCGACTCCTGGTACGACGTGGTGGTGGCGCCCGGCGATCCGCGCGGTCGCTACGGGCTCGACCTCTACGGCGGAGCCCGCCGCCCCGACGAGGGCGCGGCCCGGCTGGCGGACGCGCTGCTCCCGGAGGAGCTGGCGCCGCGCGCCACGCTCGCGCGTCAGGCGCTGCAGCAGGTCGTCGGCCCCTTCGCGGCGGCGCACGGCCGGGCGCCCGGACTGCGCGAGCTCTGCCTGCTGCTGCGCGGCGACGCCGACGCCTGGGCGGGACTGCGCGAGGCGCTGCGGGCATCCGGGCAGCTGACCGATCATCAGTACGACCTGGCCCAGCGGGAGCGGATGCACGGTCAGATCGACGACCCCGGCGGGCTGCTGGCCGACCGGCTCAGCCTGCTGGACCGGCCGGTCTTCGCCGGCTGCTTCAACGCCGCCCCCGCCGCCTCCGCCCCCAGCCGTGGCTCCGCCCGTACCGCCGCCGCCCAGGACGCCGGACTCCCGCTGTTCGCCATGCACGCCCTCGACCACCCGCTCCGGGTCCGGATCGCCCTTCCGGAGCACGCCCACCCCGAGGCGGCGCGGATCCTGGCCCGTCTCGCCGTCGGCCAGTTCCTGCACGCTGCAGGTACCCGGCAGGACCGCTCCCTCTTCGCCGGCCTGGTGGTCGACGACGCCTCCGCCGTGATCGACACCCACAGCGTCCGCGACCTGCAGCGGCTGCGCGGCGCCCACGCCGGTGCGGTACTGCTGCTGCGCACCCTCTCGGACCTGCCGGAGAGCCTGCGGGCGCCGCTGTTCGGCGCGGTGGGCGGAAGGATGGCCTTCCCCGGCCTTGCCCCCTGGGACGGCACGCTGTTCGCCGAGACCTGGGGGACGGTCTGGGTCGACGAGCGGGACGTCACCCGCGCGCCGGACACCTCCGGCGGAATGATCAAGCGGACCTGGCGGGCGATCCGCACGGTACTGGCGGGGGAGCGGGCGCAGACCGAGAGCGTCACCACCCGGCGGGTGGAGCGCCGGCGGTGGTCGCCCTCGGAGCTGGCGCAGGTGCTTCCGGGCGGTCATGCGGTCCTCTCGCTGACGGCGGTGGACGGGACACCCGTGCCGCCGCTGCTGGTCGACCTGCGGTCGTAGCCCTGTCGCGATCCCGTCGCCACCCCGTCACCGCCGTTCTTCCGTGAGCGGGGCTGTGCGACGGTGAGGCAGAATCGGGGCAGGCCGTTGTCCCCGGCGGCCAGTTGCGGACCTCGTCGAAGGTGACATGACCGAGCACAGCGCCACTGCCGCCACCCCGTCCAGCGCCACCCCCTCCGGCGCCACCGCCGTCACGCTGTCGTCGCTGGTGGCGATACCCGGGCTGCACCTCACCGTGCTCGCGGGCGGTGAGCAGCTGGGCCGCCCGGTGCGCTGGGTGCACACCAGCGAGCTGGACGATCCGGTGCCCTTCCTCGAAGGCGGCGAACTGCTGCTCACCACCGGGTTGAAGCTGGGCCGCGGGAAGGAGAAGCTGCGGCGCTACGTCCACCGGCTGGCCGATGCCGGGGTCGCCGGGCTGGGGATCGGGGTCGGGCTGTCCTACCAGGAGGTTCCCGCCGCCCTGGTCGAGGCGGCGGCCGAGCGCGAGCTGCCGCTGCTGGAGGTTCCGCAGCCGACGCCTTTCATCGCCATCAGCAAGGCCGTCACCGCCGCTCTCGCCGCCGAGCAGTACCAGGCGGTGACCACGAGTTTTGAGGCCCAGGAGGAGCTGACCCGGGCCGCGCTCGGCAAGGACGGCACCGCCGCGCTGGTGCGCCGGCTGGCCGCGCGCCTCGGCGGCTGGGCGGCGCTGTACGACGCCTCGGGGACCGTGCTGGTCGCGGCGCCCGACTGGGCCGCGCGCCGGGCGCGCGCGCTGCGGCCCGAGGTCGAGCGGCTGCGGAGCCGTCCGGCCCCCTCCAGCGCGGCCCTGCAGAACGAGCAGAAGGACCAGGACTACGTCGTGCTGCAGTCGCTCGGCGCCGACCGCCGGGCCCGGGGCTTCCTCGCCGTCGGCACCGAGGACCGGCTCACCCCCACCGAGCGCTATGTCCTCAACGCCGCCGTGGCGCTGCTGACGCTGACCCTGGAACGCTCCCGCGATCTGCGCCGTTCGGCCGAGCGGATGCGGTCCGCGCTGCTCAGGCTGGTGCTGGCCGGGGAGATCGGCACGGCCAGGGCCGTCGCCGAACCGCTGCTGGGCGGGCTGCCGGACGGACCGGTCCGGGTGCTGCTGGCCGAGGGCGAGCCGCTCGACTTCATCAGTGACGTCGCCGAACAGTCCGCCACCCGTTCGGGTGAGCCGGTGCTGCTGGCCCCCGAGGGCGACCGGCTGGTCCTGCTGGCCGTGGACGGCGGGAGCGTCCACACGGACGTCGTCGCCGCGGCCCAGGACCTGGAGGCCCTGTCCGTCGGAATCTCGGCGCCGACCACCCCCGAGGCGGCCGGAGCCGCCTATGCGCAGGCCGAACGGGCACTGGCAGTGGCGCTGCGCAGCGGTCGCCGCAGCGTCGACCACGACGAGGTGGGCACCGGCTCGCTGCTGCCGCTGCTGGCCGACGAGGCGGTGCTGGCCTTCGCGGACGCGCTGCTGCGACCGCTGCGCGAGCACGACCTCACCGCCCGCGGGGATCTGGAGGCCAGCCTGCAGGCCTGGCTCTCCCGCCACGGCCAGTGGGACGCCGCCGCGGCCGACCTGGGCGTGCACCGGCACACCCTGCGCTACCGGATGCGCCGGGTCGAGGAGCTGCTCGGCCGCTCGCTGGACGACACCGACGTCCGGATGGAGCTGTGGCTCGCCCTGCGCACCCGCAGCAACGGGTGACGCCCGCTGCCACCGCCCACTCCAGTACGTACGGACGGCGTGCCGCAGTGCTCCGTTGCGGACAAGCTCGGCCCGCGCCGGCCGGCTCTACCGTGGAGGCAGACAGCAGACATCCGCACAGCAGGTAGTAGAGGAAAGGTCCGGTGACCTCGGTGACCAGCACCCACGCATTCTGGCTGGCCGGTCGGCAGGAGAGCGGCACGGAGTCCTTCGAGGTGCACCACCCGTGGGACGGCAGCCTGGTCGGTACCGTCAGCATCCCCACCGAGGCGCAGGTCGAGGAGGCCGTCGCCGCGGCCGTGGCGGTGCAGGACGAGTTCGCCGCGACCCCCGCCTACGTACGGGCGGCCGCGCTGGACCATGTGGCGCGCCGGCTGACCGAGCGGGCCGAGGAGCTGGCCCGGCTGATCACCGCCGAGAACGGCAAGCCGATCAAGTGGGCGCGCGGCGAGATCGGCCGTGCCGCCTCGGTGTTCCGCTGGGCCGCCGAGGAGGCCCGCCGCTTCAACAGCGGTGAGGGCCAGCGCCTGGACACCGACGCGGGCGGCACCGGTCGGCTGGCGATCACCCGCCGTTTCGTCCGCGGGCCGGTCCTGGGCATCGCGCCGTTCAACTTCCCGCTGAACCTGGTGGCGCACAAGGTCGCCCCGGCCATCGCGGTCGGCGCCCCGATCATCCTCAAGCCGGCCCCGGCCACCCCGCTCTCCGCGCTGGTGCTGGGCGAGATCCTGGCCGAGACGGACCTCCCGGCCGGTTCCTGGAGCGTCCTTCCGGTGTCCAACGACCGGATGCCGGCCCTGGTGCAGGACCCGCGGCTGCCGGTGATCTCCTTCACCGGCTCCGACCGGGTCGGCTACCAGATCATGGACTCGGTGCCGCGCAAGCACGTCACCCTGGAGCTAGGCGGCAACGCCGCCGCCGTCGTCCTGGCCGACTGGTCCAGCGAGGCGGACCTGGAGTGGGCCGCGACCCGGATCGCCACCTTCGCCAACTACCAGGGCGGCCAGTCCTGCATCTCGGTGCAGCGGGTGATCGCCGACGCGAGCGTCTTCGACCGTCTGGTGGAGAAGGTCGTAGCCAAGGTCGGCGCGCAGGTCACCGGGGACCCCTCGGACGATGCGGTGGACGTCGGCCCACTGGTCAACGAGGACGCCGCCAAGAGGGTCGAGTCCTGGGTGGACGAGGCCGTGGCGGCGGGCGCGCAGCTGCTCACCGGCGGCAAGCGCGAGGGCGCGAGCTATGCGCCGACCGTGCTCGCGGGCGTCCCGGCCGGGGTCACCCTGGCCACCGAGGAGGTCTTCGGCCCGGTGCTGACGCTGACCTCGGCGGAGAGCACGGAGGCGGCGTTCGCGCTGGTCAACGACTCCAAGTTCGGCCTGCAGGCAGGCGTCTTCACCCACGACGTGCAGACCGCGTTCCGGGCCCACCGCGAGTTGGAGGTCGGCGGCGTGATCATCGGCGACGCCCCCTCCTACCGCGCCGACCAGATGCCGTACGGCGGGGTCAAGGACTCCGGCGTGGGGCGCGAGGGCGTGGCGTACGCGATGGCCGACTACACCTACGAGCGGGTCATGGTGCTCACGGGGCTGGCGCTCTGACCCCGATCGGGTCTCACCTCTGGTGATCTGTCGGTGACGCAGCGTACGGTCGGGTAGCACTGGTCGGTAACCCGCTGCGAGGTGGTGCGTGATGTCCACACCCGACGTCTCTCCCGAGGTCCCCAAAGGTACCGAGGGCTCCAAGGGCACCGAAGTCCCGAAGGTCACCGAGCGCGAGGCCCGGCGCGTCGCCGAGGAGGCGCGTGAGCAGGACTGGCGCAGGCCCAGCTTCGCCAAGGAGCTGTTCCTCGGCCGCTTCCGGCTGGACCTCATCCACCCGCACCCGCTCCCCGACGAGGAGTCGGTGCGGGTGGGTGAGGCGTTCCTGACCAGGCTGAGTGCCTTCTGCGAGACGAAGATCGACAGCGCGCTGATCGAGCGCGAGGCGGTCATCCCCGACGAGGTGGTCCGGGGCCTGCAGGAGCTCGGTGTCTTCGGGATGAAGATCGACACCGAGTACGACGGCCTCGGTCTCACCCAGCTGTACTACAACCGCGCCCTGGCGCTGCTCGGCAGCGTCAGCCCGGCCATCAGCGCCCTGGTCTCCGCACACCAGTCCATCGGCGTGCCGCAGCCGCTGAAGCAGTTCGGCACCGCGGAGCAGAAGCGGCGCTTCCTGCCGCGCTGCGCCCGCACCGACATCACCGCCTTCCTGCTCACCGAGCCGGACGTGGGCAGCGACCCGGCCCGGCTGGCGACCGCGGCCGTCCCCTCCGAGGACGGCGCGTCCTATGTCCTGGACGGGGTGAAGCTGTGGACCACCAACGGGGTGGTCGCCGATCTGCTGGTGGTCATGGCGCGGGTGCCCAGGAGCGAGGGGCACAAGGGCGGGATCACCGCGTTCGTGGTCGAGGCCGGCTCCCCGGGCATCACGGTCGAGAACCGCAACGCCTTCATGGGTCTGCGCGGCCTGGAGAACGGGGTCACCCGCTTCCACCAGGTACGGGTGCCTGCCGAGAACCGGATCGGCGCCGAGGGCGCCGGCCTGAAGATCGCCCTCACCACGCTCAACACCGGGCGGCTCTCGCTGCCGGCGATCTGCGCGGGCACCGGCAAATGGTGTCTGAAGATCGCCCGTGAGTGGTCGGCCGCGCGCGAGCAGTGGGGCAAGCCCATCTCCGAGCACGAGGCCGTCGCCGGGAAGATCTCCTTTATCGCGGCGACCTCCTTCGCGCTGGAGGCGGTGCTGGACCTGTCCAGCCAGATGGCCGACGAGGACCGCAACGACATCAGGATCGAGGCCGCGCTGGCCAAGCTCTACGGCTCCGAAATGGGCTGGCGGATCGCCGACGAGCTGGTGCAGATCCGCGGCGGCCGTGGCTTCGAGACGGCGGAGTCGCTGGCCGCACGCGGTGAGCGGGCGGTCCCGGCCGAGCAGGTGCTGCGCGACATGCGGATCAACCGGATTTTCGAGGGCTCCAGCGAGATCATGCACCTGCTGATCGCCAGGGAGGCGGTGGACGCCCACCTCAAGGTCGCCGGCGACCTGATCGAGCCGGAGGCCGACCTCAGACGCAAGGGCCGCGCCGCCGCCCGGGCCGGCGTCTTCTACGCCGGATGGCTGCCCAAGCTGGCCGCCGGCCCCGGCCAACTCCCCACCTCGTACCGGGAGTTTCATCCGGACGGGGGATATCAGGACCTGTCCGGGCACATCCGCTTCGTCGAGCGCTCCGCGCGCAAGCTGGCGCGCTCCACCTTCTACGCCATGTCCCGCTGGCAGGGGCGGATGGAGACCAAGCAGGGCTTCCTCGGACGGATCGTCGACATCGGCGCCGAACTCTTCGCGATGAGCGCGGTCTGCGTGCGGGCGGAGATGCTGCGCACCACGGCCGGGGCAGGTCAGGACCCGGAGCGGGGGCGGGCGGCGTACGAGCTCGCCGAGCTGTTCTGCCGTCAGGCCCGGATCCGGGTGGACGAGTTGTTCGGCCGGCTCTGGACCAACACCGACGACCTGGACCGGAAGATCGCCCGCCAGGTGGTCGGCGGCCGCTACACCTGGCTCGAACAGGGAATCCTCGACCCCTCGGGCGAGGGGCCCTGGATCGCGGACTCCACTCCTGGGCCGTCACAGCGGGACAATGTGCACCGGACGATCCGCTGAGCGTCAGCTGATTCGTCATCAGAGCGGGGCGACCCTGGCGGTCCTGGGGGTTGCCCCGGCTCGGTACGATGCGCGCAGGCGTACGACGGATGGAGACATGACACCGGGGGCCCGTACGCCGCGTCTGAGGCCGCGTCAGCGGATCCGACGGAAGTGGCCGGCTCCCGGCAGAGTCACACCTCCGAGAAGAACAGGTCCCTCAGGTGAGCTACCCGCCCTACGGGCAGAATCCCCAGAACCCCCAGCAGCCGCAGAATCCCTACGGGCCTCCGCAGCCGCCGCAGAACCCGTACGGTCGGCAGCCCCCGCCACCGCAGCAGCCCAACCCGAATCCCTACGGCCGACCGCAGCAGCCGCCACCGCCGCAGCAACCGCCGAATCCGTACGGCAGGCCGCAGCAGCCGAATCCCTACGGGCCTCCGCCACCGCCGCAGAACCCCTACGGCCAGCCGCAGCAGCCCCCGAACCCCTACGGCCAGAAGCCGCCGCAGAACCCGTACGGCCAGCCGCCCCCTCCGCCGCGCCCGCCCCAGCAGCCGCCCTACGGCGGCGGCCCCGGGGGCCCGGGTGGCCCCGGTGGTCCTGGCGGGCCCTCAGGTCCCGGCAGCCCCATGGGCCCGGGCAGTGGCGGGGGCAGCGGCAGGGGCGGTCCGCGTCGGTCCCGGAAGGGCGTGCTGATCGCCTCGGTCACCGCCCTGGTCCTGGTGGCCGGCGTCAGCGCGGTCGTGGCCTCCAACAGCAGCAAGAACAAGTCCACCGGCACCAGCGCCGACGGCACCTCCGCCGACGGCGGCACCTCCTGGGTGCCGCCGAAGTGGGCGGTCCCCGCCAACGACGTCGGCCACGCCGACCCCAACACCGTGGTCACCGGTACCGTCTGGTTCGCCAAGTCCAGCCCGGCGAACCTCGCCACCTACGCCACCGAGGTCGGCACCCCGGGGGACCCCAGGTACCACAGGTTCCTCTCGCCCTCGGACTTCAACTCGACCTTCGCCAACCACGCCGACGCCAGTCAGGCCGTCACCCAGTGGGTCCAGCAGGCCGGGATGAAGGTGCTCTCGCAGACCGCCCAGTCGATCAACGTCTCCACCACCGTCTCCGAGGTGGAGAAGACCCTCAGCATCAAGATCGACCGCTTCAAGCACGCGGGACGGACCGACCTGGCCCCGACCGGCCAGCCGAAGTACCCGGCCAACGTCGGCGACTACATCTCCAGCGTCACCGGTCTCACCACCTCCAGCCCGGTCAACGCGCCGAAGCTGCGTGCCGCGGCCGGCAGCAGCGCCAACTGCAGCAGCTACTACGGCGAGCGGGTCGCCTCGGGCGCCGACACGGTCGCACCGGACGGCAGCAAGCCCACCCAGCTCCTGTGCGGCTACACGGTCTCCCAGCTGCGCAGCGCCTACGGCATCACCGGCAGCAACCTCACCGGCCAGGGCGTGACCGTCGCGGTCGTCGACGCCTACGCCTCGCCGACGATCGTCGAGGACGTCAACCGCTGGTCCGCCGCGAACGGCCTGCCGCAGCTCGGCTCGGACCAGTTCAAGCAGGTCCTGCCGGACTCCTACGACGCCGCGAGCACCGCGGACCTGGCCTCGGGCTGGTGGGGCGAGGAGACACTGGACATCGAGGCGGTGCACGCGGTCGCCCCCGACGCGAAGATCGTCTACTACGCCGCCCGCAAGCCCGACGACGCGGACTTCTTCAACGCCTTCCAGCAGATCGTCAGCGGCCGCACCGCCGACATCGTCACCAACTCCTGGGGCAGCCCCGAGGGCACCGGTGACACCAACGACGTCCAGGCCGGTGAGCAGATCTTCCAGCAGGCGGCGGCCGAGGGCATCACCTTCAACTTCTCCACCGGCGACGACGGCGACTACACCCAGGCCAGCAACGCCACCAGCAGCCCCACCGCCTCGTACCCGTCCAGCGACCCCTTCGTCACCGCCGTCGGCGGTACCTCGCTGGGGATAGGGGCGCAGGGCCAGTACCAGTGGGAGACCGGCTGGGGCGACGTGGCCTACCCGCAGAGCGGCAGCAGTTGGGACACCGCGGCCGGCAAGTTCCAGGGCGGTGGCGGTGGCGGCAACTCCGTCTACTTCCCGCAGCCGTCGTACCAGAAGGGCGTGGTGCCGGACAGCCTGGCCACCGCGACCACCGGCAAGGCCAACCGCGAGGAGCCCGACGTCGCGATGCTGGCCGACCCGTTGACCGGTCTGACCGTGGGCCAGACCACCGGCAAGGTCACCGCCACCACCGCGGCCGACGGCGGGGTGAACTTCACCATGACCGGCGGCAAGTACAGCGAGCAGCCGGTCGGCGGCACCAGCCTGGCCTCGCCGCTGTTCTCCGGCATGGAGGCGCTGGCGGTGCAGAGCTCCGGCAGCCCGCTCGGCTACGCCAACCCGGTGCTCTACCACCTCAACGGGACCTCGCAGTTCCACGATGTGGTGCCGAACCCGGTGGACGGCCACGAGCCGAGCTTCCTGGCCCAGAACAGCAGCGGAACGCTGCTCCTGGTGGCACTGAACAAGGACTCCTCGCTGAAGACGGCCAAGGGCTACGACGACGTCACCGGCCTCGGCAGCCCCACCGCGTCCTTCCTCACCTGGTTCAAAGCGCATCCGAGCGGCACCTGACGCGCCGTGGGGGTCCGGGGGGTCGCTCCCCGGGAGATGGAGTAAGCAGCATCCGAACGGCACCTGACGCTCCACTGTCGGCGCGGCAGTCCACAATGGTCGACATGGACTCTCTCGCCGATCCGCACCTGCGCTTCGTCCCCGTCGTCGCCGACCCCGAAGGCCCCCGGGAGCTGGTGATCCTCGGATCCACCGGCTCCATCGGGACCCAGGCCATCGACGTGGTGCTGCGCAACCCCGACCGCTTCCGGGTGGTCGGCCTGTCCGCTGCCGGCGGACGGGTCGGGCTGCTGGCCGAGCAGGCGCTGCGGCTCGGGGTGCGCAAGGTCGCGCTGTCGCGGGCCGAGGCGGAACCGGAGCTGCGTGCGGCGCTGGCGGCCGCGGCGGAGCCCGGCCAGGAACTCCCGGAGATCCTGACCGGGCCCGACGCCGCGACGGAGCTCGCCGGGATGGAGTGCCATTCGGTGCTCAACGGCATCACCGGGTCCATCGGCCTGGCGCCGACCCTGGCGGCGCTGGAGGCCGGACGGGTGCTGGTGCTGGCGAACAAGGAGTCGCTGATCGTCGGCGGCCCGCTGGTCAAGGCGGTCGCCAAGCCCGGCCAGATCGTCCCGGTGGACTCCGAGCACACCGCGCTGTTCCAGGGGCTGATGGGCGGCGCCCGGCGCGAGGTCCGCAGGCTGGTGGTCACCGCCAGCGGCGGACCCTTCCGCGGCTGGAGCCGCGAGCAGCTGGCCGGAGTCACCCGGGAGCAGGCGCTCAACCACCCCAACTGGGACATGGGCCCGGTGATCACCGTGAATTCGGCCACCCTGGTCAACAAGGGCCTGGAGGTGATCGAGGCCCATCTGCTCTACGACATCCCGTTCGAGCAGATCGAGGTCGTGGTCCACCCGCAGTCGATCGTTCACTCGATGGTGGAGTTCACCGACGGTTCCACGATGGCCCAGGCCAGCCCGCCGGACATGCGGATGCCGATCTCGCTGGGCCTCGGCTGGCCGGACCGGGTCCCGGACGCCGCACCGGGATGCGACTGGACCAAGGCCGCCACCTGGACGTTCTTCCCGCTGGACACCGAGGCCTTCCCCTCCGTCGGCCTGGCCCGGCACGTGGGCTCGCTGGGCGGCACCGCCCCGGCGGTGTTCAACGCCGCCAACGAGGAGTGCGTCGACGCCTTTCTGGACGGTCGGCTGCCGTTCACAGGCATCGTGGATACGGTGGCCAAGGTGGTCGCCGAGCACGGTCGGCCGAGTCCGGGAACTGCACTGACCCTCGCGGACGTCCTGGCTGCGGAGACCTGGGCCCGCGGCACCGCGCAGGACCACATCAAGAAGGCAGGTGGCCGATGACGGCACTCATGACCCTCCTCGGCATCGCCATCTTCGCGTTCGGCCTGCTGCTGTCGATCGCCTGGCACGAGCTGGGGCACCTCAGCTGGGCCAAGCTCTTCAAGATCCGGGTGCCGCAGTACATGGTCGGCTTCGGCCCGACCATCTGCTCGCGCAAGAAGGGCGACACCGAGTACGGCATCAAGGCGATCCCGCTCGGCGGATACATCCGCATGATCGGGATGTTCCCCCCTGGCAAGGACGGGAAGGTCACCGCCCGCAGCACCTCGCCCTGGCGCAGCATGATCGAGGACGCCCGCGAGCAGTCCTACGAGGAGATCCTGCCGGGCGACGAGACCAGGCTCTTCTACACGCGCAAGCCGTGGCAGAAGGTCATCGTGATGTTCGCCGGGCCGTTCATGAACCTGATCCTGGCGTTCGGCCTGTTCCTGGCCCTGTTCATGGGCTTCGGGATGGCCAAGGCCGTGCCGACGGTGAGCTACGTCAGCGCCTGCGTCCTGGCGCAGGGAAGCGCCACCACCGACACCTGCCCGGCCAACGCCAAGCCCTCGCCGGCCGCTGCGGCCGGCATGAAGGCGGGGGACAAGGTCGTCTCCTACAACGGCGATCCGATCAGCAGCTACGACCAGTTGCAGAGCGACATCCGCAAGTCCGTCGCCGGCACCCCGATCAAGGTGGTCGTCGAGCGCAACGGCGCCCCGCTGACGCTGACCGTGACCCCGGTCGAGAACACCGTCTACGTGGACGACGCCAACGGGAACCCGACCAGCCGGACGACCAAGGCCGGCTTCGTCGGCCTCTCGCCGGTGACGACCACGGTCCCGCTGACCTTCGGCGCCAGCATGACCCAGATGTACGACATGGCCAAGAGCGGTGTGCACTCCGTCCTGGCCCTGCCGTCCAAGATCCCGGCGCTGTGGGACTCGGTCTTCAACGGCGCTCCCCGCGCCACCGACTCCCCGGTCGGTGTGGTCGGCGTGGCCCGGGTGGGCGGTGAGGTCTTCGCGATGAAGGCCCCGCTGATCGACCGGTTCGCCTTCGAGGTCCAGCTGCTGGCCGGGCTGAACCTCTCGCTCTTCCTGCTCAACATGCTGCCGCTGCTCCCGCTGGACGGCGGCCACATCGCCGGCGCCCTGTGGGAGTCCTTCCGCCGCCGG
This sequence comes from Streptomyces sp. 846.5, assembly GCF_004365705.1. Classification (NCBI taxonomy): domain Bacteria; kingdom Bacillati; phylum Actinomycetota; class Actinomycetes; order Kitasatosporales; family Streptomycetaceae; genus Streptomyces; species Streptomyces sp. 846.5. The sequence continues at coordinate 2,568,770 of NZ_SOBN01000001.1, read as the reverse complement.
ATGGCCCAGCTGTTCCGCCTTCCGGACCCGGGCCACTTCGACGTCGCCAAGCTGATGCCGGTGGCGTACGTGGTGGCCGGGGTCTTCCTCTGCTTCACCGTGCTGGTGATGATCGCCGACGTGGTGAATCCGGTGAAGGTCAACTGACCCGCCACCTGAACAACAGCGAAACCTCGGGTTGCGGCGCCGGTCGGGATGTGAGTGAGGTCGGCCCTGTGGCGTACGGTTGGTCCGGGAGTGCTGGGACCAGCTCCAGCCTCCCGGACCACCGGGAGTTCCGGTCGGGCCGCCACCTCACCTTGGGGAATTAGCCAGAGATGACCGCGATCTCGCTCGGAATGCCGTCCGCTCCGCTCAAGCCGCTTGCCGTGCGGCGTAGGAGTCGTCAGATCATGGTGGGGAGTGTGGCGGTCGGTGGTGATGCGCCGGTGTCGGTGCAGTCGATGACCACGACGGTGACCTCGGATGTGAATGCGACGTTGCAGCAGATCGCGGAGTTGACGGCGTCGGGGTGTCAGATCGTGCGGGTGGCGTGTCCGTCGCAGGATGATGCGGATGCGTTGGCGACCATTGCGCGCAAGTCGCAGATCCCGGTGATCGCGGACATTCACTTCCAGCCGAAGTACGTGTTCGCGGCGATCGATGCGGGGTGTGCGGCTGTGCGGGTGAATCCGGGCAACATCCGGCAGTTCGACGACAAGGTGAAGGAGATCGCGAAGGCGGCGGCGGGGGCGGGGGTGCCGATCCGGATCGGGGTCAACGCGGGGTCGTTGGACCGCAGGTTGTTGGAGAAGTACGGGAAGGCGACGCCGGAGGCGTTGGTGGAGTCGGCGTTGTGGGAGTGCTCGCTGTTCGAGGAGCACGGGTTTAGGGACATCAAGATCTCGGTGAAGCACAACGATCCGGTGGTGATGATCGCGGCGTATCGGCAGTTGGCGGCGGCGTGCGACTATCCGCTGCATCTGGGGGTGACCGAGGCGGGTCCGGCGTTCCAGGGCACGATCAAGTCGGCGGTGGCGTTCGGGGCGCTGCTCAGTGAGGGGATCGGGGACACGATCCGGGTGTCGTTGTCGGCGCCTCCGGCGGAGGAGGTGAAGGTCGGCAATCAGATCCTGGAGTCGTTGAACCTGCGTCAGCGGGGGCTGGAGATCGTGTCCTGTCCGTCGTGCGGGCGGGCGCAGGTGGATGTGTACAAGCTGGCGGAGGAGGTCACCGCGGGGCTTGAGGGCATGGAGGTGCCGCTGCGGGTCGCGGTGATGGGCTGTGTGGTCAACGGTCCGGGCGAGGCGCGTGAGGCGGATCTGGGGGTGGCGTCGGGCAATGGCAAGGGGCAGATCTTCGTGAAGGGCGAGGTGATCAAGACCGTGCCGGAGTCGAAGATCGTGGAGACGCTGATCGAGGAGGCCCTCAAGCTGGCGGAGCAGATGCAGGACGAGGGTGTCGCCTCCGGTGAGCCCTCCGTCTCGGTCAGCGAGTAGTCGGCCGGCAGCAGAACACACGACGGCGGAGTGGAGAACAGCGTGGGGCGGATACCGCCTCCCTGCTCTCCTCCCCGGGCGTGTTGACGGGGTAGGGTGCCTCCGTGCTGAGCGGTTCGGTGATGACGACGCGGGTCCTTGAGCCCGGTGACCTCCCGGCTGCCCTGGACGTACTGGAACGCGACCCGATCGCCAACGCCTTCGTCGCGGCCCGTGTCGCCGTCGCCGGGCTCGACGCCTGGCGGCTCGGCGGCGAGATGTGGGGCTGGTACGAGGGCGGCCGCCTGGAGGCGCTCTGCTATGCCGGCGCCAACCTGGTGCCGTTGAGCGCGGGGCCCGAGGCCATCGCCGGCTTCGCCGAGCGCGCCAGGCGGCAGGGCCGCCGCTGCTCGTCCATCGTGGGCCCGGCCGACGCCACCGCGCATCTGTGGTCGCTGCTGGAGCCCGCCTGGGGCCCGGCCCGCGAGGTGCGTCCCAACCAGCCGCTGATGGCCACCTGGGAACCGTCCGCCGAGATCGCCCCCGACCCCCGGGTGCGCCGGGTCCGCCGGGACGAGATGGACATGCTCATCCCCGCCTGCGTCGCCATGTTCACCGAGGAGGTCGGGATCTCCCCGCTCGCGGGGGACGGCGGTCTGCTCTACCGGGCCCGGATCGCCGAGCTTGTGAGCACCGGGCGTGCCTTCGCCCGCTTCGAGGCCGGCAAGGTCGTCTTCAAGGCCGAGATCGGCGCGGCGACCCCGCAGGCCTGCCAGATCCAGGGCGTCTGGGTGGCCCCGGGCCACCGCGGCCGGGGCCATTCCGAGAGCGGGATGGCCGCCGTGGTCGAGCACGCCCTGCGAGAGGTCGCCCCGGTGGTGAGCCTCTACGTCAACGACTTCAACACGGTTGCCCGGGCTGCGTACCGACGCGTGGGATTCTCCGAAGTAGGCACGTTCATGAGCGTGTTGTTCTGATTGATGGCTGTCGCTGAGCGCCTGAGTGGTAGCTGTGACAGGTGTTCCGGGAACCGCCTCGTACGGATGCACGCTGTGCATACACTCGCGCCGTCATCACCTTGAGTGACATTCCTTCCCCCAGGACGGGCTTGAGCCCTCCGGATGTCACCGCTTCCAAGGTGCCCTCTGACAGAGGACTGCGCATGCACCCGAGTGACGCAGCATCAACCGGTACCACCCAGGCCCATCGACGACGCCCGCCACGCGGCCGCACCAAGCGGGCCACGCTGATCGGCGTGCTGGCCGGAATCCTCGGCCTGGCCACCTTGCTCGGCAGCGCCTTCGGCGCCACCGGCGGCACTCCCCCCGCTGCCGCCGCTCCGCCGGCCACCCCCAACGCCAACTGCACCCTCACCGTCCCGGCCAACCCGCTGAGCGCCAAGGGCCTGGCGACCCCGTACCTGCTCACCGCCACCGATCCGGCGCAGGGTCACTGCCAGGAGGCGAACACCGCCCAGTCGGCCTTCGTCCAGGCCACCGTGGTGGACCCGGCGACCGGGGCGATAGCCGTCTACAACCCCCTGGTGATCGACCAGGGCACCAAGGCCGCCGTCGCGCCGGTGCTCCCCAAGTTCCCGGCCGGTGCCGTGGTCGGCATCTGGTTCGGCTTCAACGCCGGCACGCTGACCCTGCGGAGCAGCCAGGGCAGCCTCCGGACCGGCCACTGCGTCAACGGACTGAACGGCTCGCTGTTCACGCAGTTCGCCTACTGCAACGCACCCGCCTTCTTCTCCGCGGCCAACCGCGCGGAGCGGGCCGGCAGGCTCAAGGTTCCCCCGCTCGGCACCGGCAAGGACGGCAAGCCGTGCCTGAGCACCCGTGACTTCGGCCTGATCGACCAGGACCAGAGCGACAACGTCACCACCGACTACCTGGCCACCGCCGCCGGCACCCTGGCGCAGAAGACCGCGCTCACCATCGCCGCGCAGCCTGCGGCCGTCTCGCTCGCCAACGGCAGCGACAACCTGCTGCTGACCGCGTTCGTCGACCCGGCCCTCGGCTGCACCCCGTACACGGCGCCCGATCTCGCCGACCCCGGCCACAACGTGACCTCACTGGGCCTGGACGAGCTCCAGGCGGCCGCGTTCCAGCGCGCGCCGATCGCCCTGGTGCCGGTGAACGACCCGATGGCCCAGGTGAACGGCGCGACCAGCCGTGCCAAGACCAACCTCTACCGGGCCGGCGTCGACATGCCGGCGCTGAGCCGCAGGGACACCGGGGATCCGCTGGCCTACTGCGCCAGCCTGGCCACAAACGGCCTCCAGCGCATCAACGCCGATAAGGCCTTCTTCACCGGAGCCGCGTCGCCCCAGGCGGGTCAGAACCTCTTCGACTTCCTGACCGCGCGGTTCACGGCCTCGCTCACCAACCTCAACTGCCCGCAGGCGTCGGCGGCCGCGTCGGCCTCCGCCTCGGCCTCGGCTTCGGTCTCTGCTTCGGCCTCGGCCAGTACCGCGCCCAGCGCTTCGGCGAGTGCCGCAGCAAGCGGCCCCGCGAAGAGCACCTCGGCCGCCCCCTCGGCCTCGGTCCCGCCGTCCACCGCTGCATCCGCCTCCGCGGCGAAGTCCGCGTCGGCGTCCGCGACCGCGGTCGCCGCCGGGTCCGGTGCTCCGGCGGTCTCCGCGTCGCCCTCCTCGGGATCGGTCCAGGCGATCGGCGTGCCGGTCTCCACGTCGGCGCCCGCCGTCGTCCAGGTGCACGACACGGCCCCCAGCCCGGTCCCGGTCTCGGCCAGTTCCTCCGCCGCCGCACCGATGACCACCAAGGCCTCGCCGACGACCACCACGGCCGCACCCATGACCACCTCCGCCGCACCGATGACCACCACGATCCCGCCCACGATCGCGAGCCACACCGCGGCCGCGCCCATCATGCACACCACCTCGGCCAAGCCCACCAGCACCGCCATGGGCGGTGTGCTGGCGGAGACCGGGGCCTCCCGGACCACCCTCCCGTACGTGGGTATCGCTGTCTCACTGATGCTGCTCGGCGTCTCCGCGTTCCTGCTGATCGGACGCCGTCGTCCCCGCGTACGGTGACACTCCGTCGGCCACGGGACCGGGTGACTGTCCCGTCCCGTGGCCGACCGGGTACGGTGCGAGGGCGATGAACGACGTCACGATCGAGCCATTCGACCTCGCAGGGCGGGCTTCAGAGGCCCTGGCGGTGCAGGCCGCCGCTTTTGGGCTGGGCAGCGAGGAGGTCGCGGTCCGGCTGCAGATCGTCGGCAGGCACGCCCTGGTCCCCGGCGTGCGGGCGTTCGGCGCCGTGGAACGCAGCCACCCCGGGGATCTCGGACGGCTGGTGGGATTCGGCTACGGGATGCCCAACGACCGGGCCCACTGGTGGAGTTCGGTCATCGAGCCGCACCTTGAGGCGAAGGGCCTCGGCTACTGGCTGGACCAGTCCTTCTCCGTCACCGAACTGCATGTCCACCCCGACTACCAGGGCCTGGGCTTCGGGCGTCGCATCATCACCACGCTCTGTGCCGGGACCAGACTGCCCCGGAGCATCCTCTCGGCCATCGACCGGGAGACCCCGGCCCGTGCGCTCTACCGCTCGCTCGGCTACCGGGACCTGGCCCGCCAGGTGATGTTCCCCAACACGGCCGTCCCCTACGCCGTGATGGGCGCCCCGCTGCCGTTCCCGCCCCGTCGCTGACAGCTCTGTTCCGGTGCGGTAGTGGCCGCTCCCGCTGCGCCCGCCTCAGGCGGCTTCGTGGGGGTTCGGGGGGTCGTTCCCCGGAAAATTGGAGTAGCGCTGGGCCGGGATCGCCGCGGCGAGCCGGAACCCCTTCTCGGTCCGCTCCGTCGTGAGCAGACCGCCGCCCGCCGTGATCCGTTCCTTGAGGTCTTGGAGCCCAAGGCCCTCGGAGCGGGACGGCGCCACGGCCGGGGCCCCCTCGTCGGTGATGCTCAGCCGGACCGGGTCCGAGCCGCGTTCGAGCTCGATGGTGCAGCGCCTGGCCCCGCTGTGCCGCACCACATGGGTGACACCCTCGCGCACCACCCAGGCCAGCAGCAGGTCGAGCTGCGCGGGCAGCGGCGGTCCCGACTCGCGCAGTACCGGCTCGATCCCGCCCGCGCTCAGCAGCGAGCGGGCCCGCCGCAGTTCCTCGGACAGCCCGGCCTCCCGGTAGCCGCCGACGGCCTCGGCCAACTCCTGCCGGGTCTCCCGGAGCTGGCTCACCGCGGCGAGGAGCCTCAGGGTGACGAAGGTGAGCGCGCCCGGCAGGAAGCTGCTCCAGGCGGCATTGATCACCTCCCCGCTCTGCCCGCTCCGCAGGTACGCGGTGAAGGCGGCCAGTGCCGGGATGCCGACGAACACCAGCGGGCCGCCCCGCCCCGGTACCACCACCGCGCCGGCGATGGCCAGCAGCGAGTACAGCAGCAGGGCGTGCGGCAGCGAACCGGCGAGCGCGCCGGTGACCGGCACCAGCAGCAGCGTCAGCACCGTCGGCAGCCTGCCGTTCTGGAACCGCGGCTGGAACGCTGTCAGGATCGTCGCGAAGTAGAGCAGGACGAACACCCCGAGACCGCAGAGGGCGGCCACGGGACGCGGATAGCTGCCGCCGACCACCGCGTGCGCCGGGCCCAGCACCATCAGCACCCAGGGCATCAGCGCGTACGACGGCTTGAAGCCGCGGATCTTCTCGATGTCCTGGTCGGTGATCCGCTTGCGGTGGGCTCGGCCGGCCACGGGCGGGGTCCTCTCGGCGGTCGGGTTCAGGGGGCTGTGTCTAGAGCATGGCGGCGAATTCGAGGTAGAGCCCGGCGCTGCGGGGGTCGCCGACCTCCAGGCTCCACAGACCGGCTTCGACGGTCCGGAAGAGGGTCCAGCCGCGCAGCCGCTCCCGGTCCACCTCGACCGCGTCGGACAGGCGCTGGAGTCTTCGCCGTGCGGCGGCCTGCGGCCCCGGCACCCCGGCGAGGGTCTCCAGGCGGTCCTGCGCCAGCCAGGCCAGGTCGTAGGCGCGTTCGCCCACCAGCGGCTTGGGGTCGATGGCCAGCCAGGGCGAGCGTTCGGCGGCGAGGACGTTGCCGTGGTGGAAGTCCCCGTGCAGCAGCAACTCCTCGGTGCCGCTGCCGAGCAGCTCCTCGGCTGTCGCCAGCGCCTCGTCCAGCAGCGGCCGCAGATCGGCGGCGGCTGCCAGTTCGCGTCGGCTGCGCAGGGTCGCGCACAGCCCGGTGACGTAGTCGGCCACGGAGGTGAAGGCATGGCCCTCCGGCGGCGCCACCCACAGCCGTTGCAGCGTGCCCTCGGCCTCCAGCATCGCCTTGCTCTCGGCCAGCGACAGCAGCGGCACCTCGCCGTGCAGCCGCTCCAGCAGCATCGCCTCGCCGTCGGGGGCCGTCGCCAGCAGCCGTACCGCGCCGCGGCCGTCCCAGTGGGCCAGCGCGGCGTGCTCCTGGGCGGTCTCCGGCGCGGGCAGACCCAGCTTGAGCACCGCCGGCGTGCCGTCGGCCCTGCGGACGTACAGCACCAGGCTGATCTGCCCGCCCGGCTCGAACACCCGCTCAAGCGTCAGTTCCCAGCGCTCCAGGTAGTCCAGGGTCAGCCGGGGCAGCGACTCCAGCCAGCGGACCCCTGACTCACCCTCCCAGGCGGTGACGGTCTCCTGGAGCCGCACCGGGATGCTGATCTGCTGTTCCGTCGCTGCCATACCGGCCTTTCGCTCGTTCGCCCCCGTGGTGGTGCACTTGCACCATTGTCAGCCATGCGGAAGGCCGGGAAAGGCACTGCCGGTGCCGCGCCAGGCCAGGGTGTCCAACGCGGCCTGGCGCAGCGCGGCGGCCATGGTCGCGCGCAGCGGTCCCGAGGTGGCCTGGACGGCGTTGGCGTAGACGGCGCAGATCCGGTCCTCGACCAGCCCGGCGAGCCTCACCGCTGAGGCCGCGTCAGAGACCGGGGCGGGCAGCCGGTACGCGGGCGCGGCGGCGACCGGGGTCGCGCCGGTGGCGCCGATCCGCTGCTGCAGCGCCCCGCGCCGGTCCCGATGGACCTGGTAGGAGGCGGTGGCCCGGCTCCTGCGGTCGCCGCCGAGCTGCGCGCCGATGACGCCGTAGGCGTAGACCGCGGCGTCCTCGGCGGCGAGTGCGGCCTGTAGCGCGGCGAGGGCGGCGGCGGGCAGAGCGGCCCGGGTCAGCGGCGCGGCGGCAGGTCCCGCCGGTACGGAGCCGCGCAGCACCATCGAGTGCTGCGCGCCGTCGGCCACGGCGGAGGCGAGCTGCCGCGCCAGCGCCGGGGAGGCGGCCGCCAGGTCCTTCAACCTGGCCTGGACGGTGGCGCGTTCGGCGGCGTCCAGCGCGGTGACCGCCGCGCCGCGGCTGGTCGGGGGCACGGCCGACGATGACGCCGAAACCGACGCCGGGGCCGAAGCGGAAACCGAGGCGGATGCCGAGGCCGTCGCGGCGCCGAAGGCTGTTTCCTGCGTGGTCAGCTGCGCCCGCAGCAGCCTCAGCTGACCCGCCGCCGCTGCCGGGAACGCCGCTATGGCCGCGTCGTACTGCGCGGCCAGTGCCCGGGTCGCCGCCAGCGCCCGGGCCCGCACCGGAACGTCCGGATCGGGCGCTTCGACGGTGCGGGCGGCACGGCTGTCCGCCGACGTGCCCGCGGAGACGCTCCCGCAGGCGACGAGCAGGCCGGCGATTCCGGTCCCGAGCCCCGCGCTGAGCAGGGAACGGCGCCGGATTCCGGGGGCAGAGATGGTCACGAGCAGGGACGCTACCGTGTGATCGGCTTCGACGGGCAGCGCCCCCGCAAAGTCGCCGAATCGGCACTTCGGGTCGGAAGCAGATAGGCTGTGGGCTGTTCTTTAGACCTACAGACAACAGCAGACGCGGCCGAGGAGTCACCCGGATGAGCACCACCCTGAATGACCGGCTGCAGGTTCTGCTGGAACCGCTCGCCTCCGAGGCGGGCGTTGATCTGGAAGAGGTCACCCTCACCAAGGTCGGCGGGCGCCGCGTCCTCGACGTGGTCCTGGACGCCGACGGCGGAGTGGACCTGGACACCGTCGCCGAGCTGAGCCGGTCCTTCGGCGCGGCGCTGGACGGTCCCGACGGGACCGCGGTGCTGGGCAACGGCGAGTACCGCCTCGAGGTCGGCTCCCCGGGCGTGGACCGGCTGCTCACCCTGCCCCGCCACTGGCGTCGCGCGCGCACCCGTCTGGTGAAGGCGCAGCTGGGCACGGGTGCCGAGGTCACCGGCCGGGTGCTGGAGTCCGACGAGGACGGCGTGCTGCTGGAGATCCCGCCGGTCAAGGGCAGGGGCAAGGCCACCGAGCGCAGGCTGCCGTTCGCGGACATCGCCAAGGCCCGGGTGCAGATCGAGTTCAACCGCAAGGGCCTGGACGACGACGTTGAGGACGTTGAGGACGTCGAGGACGAAGCCCTCTCCGACGAGGCGTAGCAGTACCCCACGACTGACTGAAGAGAAGAGAAGAGGAGGCGTAGCCGTGGATATCGACATGAGTGCCCTGCGCAGGTTGGTGCAGGAGCGGGAGATCAAGTTCGACCTGCTGGTCCAGGCGATCGAGTCGGCCCTCCTCATTGCGTACCACCGCACTGAGGGCTCGCGGCAGAAGGCCCGGGTCGAGCTCGACCGCGAGACCGGCCATGTGACGGTCTGGGCCAAGGAGGACGCGGACGAGGTCGCCGAGGGCGCCACCCCGCGCGAGTTCGACGACACCCCGAGCGGCTTCGGCCGGATCGCGGCCAGTACCGCCAAGCAGGTGATCCTGCAGCGTCTGCGCGACGCCGAGGAGGAGCTGACCTTCGGCGAGTACGCCGGACGCGAGGGCGACATCGTCACCGGTGTGGTGCAGCAGGGCAAGGACCCCAAGAACGTCCTGGTCGACATCGGCAAGATCGAGGCGATCCTGCCGGCCCAGGAGCAGGTTCCCGGCGAGGAGTACAAGCACGGGCTGCGGCTGAAGTGCTATGTCGTCGCGGTGCGCCGCGGCGTGCGCGGCCCCTCGGTGACGCTGTCGCGGACCCACCCCAACCTGGTCCGCGCGCTGTTCGCGCTGGAGGTCCCGGAGATCGCGGACGGCTCGGTGGAGATCGCCGCCATCGCCCGCGAGGCCGGTTTCCGGAGCAAGATCGCGGTGTGGACCGGCCGGTCCGGGCTGAACGCCAAGGGCGCCTGCATCGGCCCGATGGGCGGTCGGGTCCGCGCGGTGATGGCCGAGCTGCACGGCGAGAAGATCGACATCGTGGACTGGTCGGACGACCCGGCCGAGATGGTCGCCAACGCGCTGTCCCCCGCACGGGTGACCCGCGTGGAGATCGTCGACTACGACGCCCGCTCCGCCCGGGTGACCGTCCCGGACTACCAGCTGTCGCTGGCGATCGGCAAGGAGGGCCAGAACGCCCGCCTGGCCGCTCGTCTCACCGGCTGGCGCATCGACATCCGCCCGGACGTGGAGAGCGACGGCCCTCCCGGATCCGGCGACGATCGCAACCGCTGAACCACCGCCGGGCCGTCCCGGAGCGGGCGGTTCGCTGGAAGAGCGCCGTAAGTGGTTCGGAGTGAAGACCATCAGAGGGGTAGACTTGGACATGTCTGGTCGGACGCGTGCCCTTTCATGCCCGGAACGCACTTGCGTCGGGTGTAGGGAGCGAGCGGCCAAACATGACCTGCTGCGTGTGACGGCGGTCGAGGGCGTCTGCGTCCCCGATCCCCGAGGCACGCTGCCCGGCCGGGGAGCGCACCTGCACCCCAGACCGGGGTGCCTCGACCTGGCGCTGCGCCGCCGGGCGTTCCCCAGGGCGTTCCGCCTGCCGGGGCCGCTCGACACCGCGGCAGTCCAGCGGTACGTAGAGGCACTGCCGAGGGTCGCAGAAATGTCAGAGCACTGAGCTGCCGCACCCATGTGCGGGGGCCGAGCACCAGGTACCTCGCGAGTTCGAAAGTAGGTCGAGATTGCGATGAGCACTCGATGAGTACGCGATGAGTACGAGCATGAAGTAGCGACGGTCCGGCGGAACACCCGGACCTACAAAGGAGCGAAGTGGCTAAGGTCCGGGTTTACGAACTCGCCAAGGATTTGGGCGTTGAGAGCAAGGTCGTCATGGCCAAGCTCCAAGAGCTCGGTGAGTTCGTACGTTCGGCGTCCTCGACTATCGAGGCGCCTGTCGTACGAAAGTTGGAAGTTGCCTTCGGTGGGGCCAGTGCCCCCTCGAAGCCCGCGTCGTCGAGCAAGCCGACACCCCCCAAGCCCGCGGCGGCCTCGCCCGCCTCGGCACCCCGTCCGGGCGGACCGCGCCCCGCAGCGCCGCGCCCTGCCGCCGCCGCTGCTCCGGCCGCCCCGGCGGCGCCCGCGGCTCCCGCCGCGCCGCGTCCCGCCGCTGCCCCGGGTCCGCGTCCCGGCGCCCCCGCGCCGCGCCCGCTCGCCCCGGCGGCCGAGTTCTCGGCCCCGGCCCCGGCCACCCCCGAGGCGCCGTCGGCTCCCGCCGCGCGCCCCGCTGCCGCAGGTCCGCGCCCCGGCGCCCCCGCGCCGCGTCCCGCCGCGACCCCGGGCGCCCGTCCGGCCGGTCCGCGTCCGGGCAACAACCCCTTCACGTCCAGCAACACCGGCATGTCGCGCCCCGGCGCCCGTCCGGCCGGCCCCGGCGCCCCGCGGCCCGGTGGCGACCGTCCGGCTCCGGGTGGCGACCGTCCGGCCCGCCCGGGTGGCGACCGTCCGACCGGTGCCCCGCGCCCCGGTGGCGACCGTCCGTCCCGTCCCGGCAGTGACCGTCCGGCTCCCGGTGGCTCGCCCCGCCCCGGTGGCGACCGTCCGGCCCGTCCGAGCGGTGACCGCCCCGGCGGTTCCCCGCGTCCGGGTGGCGACCGTCCCGGCGCTCCCGGCGGGATGCCCCGTCCGCAGGGCGGTCCCCGCCCCGGCGGCCCGAGCCCGTCCGGTATGCCGCGTCCCAACCCGGGCATGATGCCGCAGCGTCCCGCCTCCAACGGCGGCGGCCCCGGCCGTCCCGGCCCCGGTGGCCGTGGTCCGGGTGGCCCCGGTGGCCGTCCGGCCGGTGGTGGCGCCGGTGGCGCGCGTCCCGGTTTCCAGGGCCGTCCGGCCGGTCCGGGCGCACGCCCGGCCGGTGGCGGCTTCGCCGGTCGCCCCGGTGGCGGCAGCGGCGGTGGCGGCGGCTTCGGCCCCCGTCCCGGCGGCTTCGGCGGTCGTCCCGGTGGCCCGGGTGCCCGTGGTGGCACGCAGGGTGCCTTCGGCCGCGGCCCGAACGGCCGTCCGGCCCGTGGGCGCAAGTCGAAGCGTCAGCGTCGTCAGGAATACGAGTCGATGCAGGCCCCGTCGATCGGTGGCGTGATGCTGCCCCGCGGCAACGGCCAGACGGTCCGGCTGTCGCACGGCGCGTCCCTCACCGACTTCGCCGAGAAGATCAACGCCAACCCGGCCGCGCTCGTCTCGGTGATGCTCAACCTCGAGCAGATGGTCACCGCGACCCAGTCCGTCCCCGACGAGACGCTTCAGCTTCTCGCCGACGAGATGGGCTTCGTCCTGGAGATCGTCAGCCGTGACGACGAGGACCGCGAACTGCTGGAGTCGTTCGACATCGACTTCGGCGAGGACGAGGGCGACGAGGAAGACCTCATGTCCCGTCCGCCGGTGGTCACCGTCATGGGTCACGTCGACCACGGCAAGACCCGCCTGCTCGACGCGATCCGCAAGACCAACGTGATCGCCGGCGAGGCCGGCGGCATCACCCAGCACATCGGCGCCTACCAGGTGACGACCGAGGTGAACGGCGAAGAGCGCGCCATCACCTTCATCGACACCCCCGGCCACGAGGCGTTCTCCGCCATGCGTGCCCGTGGTGCCAAGTCCACCGACATCGCGATCCTGGTGGTCGCGGCCAACGACGGCGTCATGCCGCAGACGATCGAGGCGTTGAACCACGCCCAGGCCGCCGGCGTGCCGATCGTGGTCGCGGTCAACAAGATCGACGTCGAGGGCGCCGACCCGACCAAGGTCCGCGGTCAGCTGACCGAGTTCGGCCTGGTCGCGGAGGAGTACGGCGGCGACACCATGTTCGTCGACATCTCCGCCCGCCAGGGCATCAACATCGAGCAGCTGCTCGAGGCCGTCGTCCTCACCGCCGACGCCTCGCTCGACCTGCGCGCCAACCCGGAGCAGGACGCCCAGGGCATCGCGATCGAGGCGCACCTGGACAAGGGCCGCGGCGCCATGGCGACCGTCCTGGTCCAGCGCGGAACGCTGCGTGTCGGCGACTCCGTCGCGGTCGGCGACGCCTACGGCCGCGTCCGCGCCATGCTGGACGAGAACGGCAAGAACGTCGCCGAGGCGGGTCCGTCCCGTCCGGTGCTGCTCCTCGGTCTCACCTCGGTGCCCCGCGCCGGCGACAGCTTCATCGTCGTCGACGACGACCGCACCGCGCGTCAGATCGCCGAGAAGCGTTCGGCCCGTGACCGCAACGCCATGTTCGCCCGTCGTCCGATGCGGATCTCCCTGGAGAACCTGGACATGGCGATCGCGGCCGGCGGCATCCAGCAGCTCAACCTCATCATCAAGGGCGATGTCTCCGGTTCCGTGGAGGCCCTCGAGGACGCGCTGGTCAAGCTGGACGTCGGCGCCGAGGTCGAGCTCCGCATCCTGCACCGCGGTGTGGGTGCGATCACCGAGTCCGACGTCGACCTGGCGATGGGCTCCGACGCCATCATCATCGGCTTCAACGTGGTCCCGGCCGCCCGTGCCCGCACGGCTGCCGACCGCGAGGGCGTCGACATTCGCTACTACTCGGTCATCTACCAGGCGATCGAGGAGATCGAGGCGGCGCTCAAGGGCCTGCTCAAGCCGGAGTACGAGGAGGTGCGCCTCGGTTCCGCGGAGGTGCGCGAGGTCTTCCGCTCCAGCAAGTTCGGCAACATCGCCGGTGTCCTGGTCCGCGAGGGCCTGATCCGGCGCAACGCCAAGGCCCGCCTCATCCGCGACGGAAAGGTCGTGGCGGAGTCCCTCACCATCGAGGGCCTGCGTCGCTTCAAGGACGACGCGACCGAGGTCCGCGAGGGCTTCGAGGCCGGTGTCACCCTGGGGTCGTTCAACGACATCAAGGTGGAGGACGTCATCGAGACCTTCGAGATGCGCGAGAAGCCGCGCGCGTAGGTCACGGAGTCGGGTGGGGCCGGTCGACGAAACCTGTCGACCGGCCCCGGCCGCGTTGAGTACGGTGGCGGGGCTTCAGCAAACCGGAGCACACCTTCGAGGCCTTCAGGTCGGCTTGACCTGTCACTCATGTTCGTGGGAACACTGACCTTCGACCTTCTGCTCGGCGATATCCACTCGCTCAAGGAGAAGCGTTCGATCGTCCGGCCCATCGTGGCCGAACTGCAGCGCAAGTACAGCGTGTGCGCTGCCGAGACCGGGGACCAGGACCTGCACCGCAGGAGCGAGATCGGACTGGCCGTGGTGTCGGGCGACGTCTCGTACGTCACCGAGATCCTGGACAGCTGTGAACGGCTGGTCTCCGGGCGTCCCGAGGTCCAGTTGCTGTCGGCCCGCCGCCGGCTCCGGGACGACGATGACGAATAGCACAATCAGACATGGCATCCCTAGGTGGATGCATCCGGGTACGTTGTGGGCGGGCCCGGAGTCTCATGGGGCGATCCAGCCCAAGGGGCGATCGAGCCCACTGCACGAGGAGGACCAGTGACCGACACCGCGAGGGCGCGCAAGCTCGCAGACCGCATCCGGGTGGTCGTCGCGGAGACCCTGGAGCGGCGGATCAAGGATCCCCGCCTGGGCTTCGTGACCATCACGGACACCCGGGTCACCGGTGACCTGCGCGAGGCCACCGTCTTCTACACGGTCTACGGCGACGAGACCGAGCGGGCGGCCTCCGCCGCCGCGCTGGAGAGCGCCAAGGGCGTGCTGCGCACCGAGGTCGGACGGCAGACCGGGGTGCGGTTCACGCCCTCCCTGACCTTTGTCGCCGACGCCATCCCGGACACCGCCCGGCACCTGGACGACCTGCTGGTCAAGGCCAGGCAGCAGGACGCCGAGGTGCGCAGCGTCGCCGTGGGCAAGACCTACGCCGGCGAGGCCGACCCGTACCGCAAGCCGGGCGAGGACGACGACGGGCTTGTCGACGACGACGGGCTTGTCGATTCAGCCGGGGACGAGTAGCCGTGGCCCCGCAGCAGGCCGCCGGGACGCCCGCCACGTTGGTGGCGGGCGTCCCGGCGCTGCCGTCTCCGCGCAACGAGCTGGCAGCGGCGCCGGGCCTCACTGATGGCGGGCTTGTCGATGCGGACTGGCAGCCCGTGCTGGCGGCCATCCGCGCGGCCTCCTCGGTGGACCTGGTGTGCCATGTGCTGCCGGACGGCGACGCCCTGGGCTCAGCGCTGGCCGCCGGGATCGCGCTGCGGTCGCTGGGCGTCGAGGTGCGGGTGTCCTTCGGGGACGACCCGCAGATCGTGCCCGCCTCGCTGGCCTTCCTGCCCGCGCAGGAGCTGCTGGTCCCGGCCTCGGCGGTGCCGGACCGGCCGGAACTGCTGATCACCTTCGACGTCGCCGACGTGCGGCGGCTCGGTCTGCTGCAGGCCAAGGCCGAGGCCGCGGAGACGCTGGTGGTGATCGACCACCACGCCTCCAACGGCGGCTTCGGCACGCACCTGCTGATCGACCCGGCCGCCCCCGCGACCGCGGTCCTGGTGGACGAGCTGGTGCGGCGCCTCGGCGTCCCGCTGGACGTCTCCATCGCCACCTGCCTCTACACCGGGGTGGCCACCGACACCGGCTCCTTCCGCTACTCGGCGACCACTCCGGCCACCCATGAGCTGGCCTCCCGGCTGCTGGCCACCGGAGTGCGGCACGACCTGATCTCCCGGCGGCTGTGGGACACCCAGTCCTTCGGCTACCTCAAGGTGCTGGCCGCCGCGCTGGAACGGGCCGTGCTGGACCCCGAGGCGGCCGACGGTCTCGGCCTGGTGTGGACCTGGGTCCCCTGGGCGGACCTGGTGAGCCACGGGGTGCTCCCCGAGGAGATCGAGGGCCTGATCGACGTGGTCCGCAAGGCGTCCGAGGCCGAGGCCACCCTGGTGCTCAAGGAGGACCCGGACGGCAGCCTGCGCGGCTCCTCCCGGGCCAAGGGCGCGGTGGACGTGGCGGCGGCCTGCGGGGCCCTCGGCGGCGGCGGACACGCCTACGCGGCCGGCTTCACCTCGCACGACCCGGTGGCGGAGACCGTGGCCCGGTTCCGCGCCGCACTCCGCTCCAGCTGACGCACCGCCCACCCGAAGCAACGCCGACTGAAGGCTCTGATCGTTGAAGCGCAAGGGAACCGGCCCCGACGGGCTGGTCATCGTGGACAAGCCCGCAGGCATCACCTCGCACACCGTGGTCGCCCGGATCCGCAAGCTCGCCGGGACCAGGAAGGTCGGGCACGCCGGGACGCTGGACCCGATGGCCACCGGCGTGCTGGTGATCGGCTGCGAGCGGGCCACCCGACTGCTCGGGCATCTGGCGCTGACGTCCAAGACCTATGAGGCCACCATCCGGCTGGGCCAGGCCACCGTGACCGACGACGCCGAGGGGGACGTCACCTCCACTGCCTCCATGGCCGCGGTGACACCAGCGGCGATCGAGGCCGGGATCGCCGCGCTGACCGGCGACATCCTGCAGGTGCCCTCCTCGGTCAGCGCCATCAAGATCGACGGCAAGCGCTCCTACACCCGGGTCCGCGAGGGCGAGGAGGTGGAGCTGGCCTCCCGCCCGGTCACCGTCTCCCGCTTCGAGGTGCACGCCCGCCGCGAGGCGCGGGCGGAGGACGGCACCCCGCTGATCGACCTGGACGTCACCGTCGACTGCACCTCGGGCACCTACATCCGCGCCCTGGCCCGCGACCTCGGCGCCGGGCTCGGCACCGGCGGTCACCTCACCGCCCTGCGCCGCACCCGGGTCGGCCCCTACACCGTCGAGGGCTCGCACACCCTCGCCGCGCTGGAGGACTCCTTCGCGGACGCTGTGCTGCCCATCGCCGACGCCGCCGCGGCCGCCTTCACCCGATGGGACGTCGACGCCGAGCAGGCCAGGCTGCTGGTCAACGGCGTCCGCATCGTCGGCCCCGGCCTGGACCGGGCCCTCGAACCGATCGCGGTCTTCGACCCGGACGGGCGCTTCCTCGCCCTGATCGAGGAGCGCGGCGGCAAGGCCAAGTCGCTGGCCGTCTTCGTCTGACCGGCCGTCGGCCCGGTAGTGCGGGCGGTCCTCAGCCGTCCAGGCCCCAGCTGAGGATCCAGGTCGGACGGATCCGGATCAGCTCCGGGCTCAGCTGCGCGCCCAGGTCATGGGGCCCGACCACCTGGGTGGCCTCGCCGCGGATCTCCACGCCGCGCACCTTCCACGGCTGCACGCTCGCGAGGTCGTCCACCACCAGGGCGACGTGCGGATTGCCGGCGATATTGCGCCACTTCTTGGTGGTTCCCATGGCCCAACCGCCGATGTCGATGGCGCTGTCCTCCCGGATCACGAAGCCGACCGGATTGTTCTGCGGACGGCCCTTGGCATCCACGGTCGCCAGCCGTGCGAGGTGCTGCGTCCTGAGGTAGGCGGTCTCGGTCTCGGTGAGTGCTGTCCTGGCTGTCATGCCCCAAGCCTCACAGCCGGTGGCGGTCGGCGCATCGGACGGCCGACCTAGGACCAGCGACCAGGACCAGCGACGCAAACCCCGGCTCACCCCATCGAGCGAGCGCTCGGAGTGAACCAGGGGGCGCGAGGTGCACCCGGGGTCGCTCACCGGCCACTGCGGGCAGCCTCCGGTCGAGCGGGGCCGACCGGGGGTGAACGGGTGCAGCGGGTGGACGAAGCGCTGGTACGGGTCTCCGACGCCGCCGGGCGGACGCGCGGCACCGCGTTCCCGGTGGACCGCGAGGGCACCTATCTGACCAGCCACGAAGCCGTCGACGGGCTGCCCGCGCTGCTGCTGGTCTGGCCCGGCGGGGCGGTGCGCCGGCTCACCGCCGCCGAGATCGTGCCGCTGCCGGAGTTCGACCTGGCGCTGCTGCGCACCGACGCGGTGATGCCGCCGCTGCCGCTGGCGGGCGGGCACGGCACCCGGCTGATCAACCTTCCGGGTCCGGAGCAGACCCTCCAGGGCTGGGTCGCCGGCCTGGTGACGGCCCGTTACGCCGCGGCCGAGCGCTGGCACCTGGTCGCGGACGTCTGGCAGCTGGAACTCGACCAGGCGCCGCACGGACTGCCGGTGCAGGCCTCGGGCACCCCGGTGCTGGACGCCGAGACCGGCGCGGTCACCGCCGTCGCCACCGCCGCGCTGCGCGGCCGGGACCGGGACGCCGTGCTGGCGGTGCCGCTGCGGGCGGCGGCCGGGCACCCCGTGGTCGCCGATCTGCTGGCCCGCAACGCCGCGACGGTGCCGGCCTACGGGCGCGCGCTGAACCTCGCCGGGGTGCTGGAGCTGGCCGCCGCCACCGTCGGGCCGGTGCTCGGCCTGGCGTCGGCGCGGGTCGACCGTCCGGACGGGCTGCCCGAGGGCTGGGGCGCACAGCCGGTCGACCGTCCGGTGGCCGCCCTGGTCGGCGAGCCCGGCAGCGGACGGACCACCGAGCTCGCGGGCCTCGCGGTGCGGCGCACCCGGGCCGCCCACCGGCTGCCGACGGTCTGGCTGCGCGGGGCCGACGTCCGTGCGGACGACGCCTCGGTCATGGACGCCGTGGGCCGCGCCCTGGGCACCCGTGCCGACCAGGCCTGCCGGCTGGCCGCCGCGGCGCACCGGCCGCTGCTGATCGTCCTGGACGGCCCCGAGGAGATGCCGCAGGGGCTCCGGCTGCCGGTCTGGTGCGCGGAGACCGGGATCCGGCTGCGGCGCGAGGACGCCACGCTGCTGATCGGCTGCCGTCCCGAGTACTGGGAGCAGAGCCGCGCCCACTTCTCCGCGGAGGACCTGCAGCCGCCGCTGCGTCTCGGGCCCATGCCGCCGGCCGTCGCGGCGCGGGCGGCCCGGTCGGTAGGGCTGCTCCCGGGGGCGCTGCCCGCTCTGTACGAGGCCGGCGTACCGCGGCATCCATTCACCCTGCGGCTGCTGGCCGACCTGCGGTCGGCGGCGCCGCGACTGCCGCTGGTCCCCCTCCCCGGGCGGGCGGAACTGCTCGGCGCCCGCGTCGATCTCGCCTGCCTGCGGATCGCCGAACGGTTGGGACCGCGCAGCGCGGGGGAGTGCCGCCGGATGGCCGCCGCCGTCGCCGGATGCGTGCACGAGGCGGCCCGGCGGATGCTGGGGCCCGGCGGGGGAGCGCTCGACCGGAGCGGGTTCGCCGAGGTGTTCCCGCCGCACTGGGCGCCCGCGGTGCTGGCCGAGGGGCTGCTGGTACCCGCCGGACCGGGCTACCGCTTCGCCCACGAGGAGCTGTCGGAGTGGATCCAGGGCGGCCATCTGGACCTCGCCGCAGCCCTCGACGGCCTGCTCGGCACCGGGGCCGAGAGCGGCAGCACCGGCGAAGCCGTCGGCGGCACCACGCCGGCCGCTCCCGCCGCGCCGCACGGCACCCACCGCCGCGGCGGTCCGCGCGGGCACGCCGTACCGCCCCCGCAGCCGCCGCCCGCGCCTGTTCCGGTCCCGCACCACCGGATCGGGCCGGTCCGCGAGGCCCTGCTACGGCTTCAGGACGACCCGGTGGCCCTGGAGGCATGGCTCAGCCGGCTGGTGCTGCACCTGGACGGCCCCGAGGCCGCGCCCCCGGACAGCGAGGCGCACTGGTGGGCCTCGGCCCTGCTGGAGTCGGTGCTGCTGCGGCTGCCCGACGCCGAGCCGTACCTGCCGCTGCTGCGGTCTCTCGCCGCCCGGATGGCGGCCCGGGCCCGGGCCGGGGATCCCGCGCTGCCGCTCACCCTCTGGACCCGCCTGCCGCTGGCACTGCCGGTCCGGATGGACCTGCTGCGCCTGCTGTCCCGCAGCGGGACGGCGGAGCCGCTCGACGCGGTGGCCGCCCTGCTCGCCGCCGACCCGGCCCAGGCCTTCCCCGCGCTCTGCGGCTGGCTCAGGGACGAACAGTCGGCCCCGGCCGCACTGCGGCTGCTGCGCGGCCACCACAGCACCGGCCTGGACGACCTGGCCGAGGCGCTGGTCGACGTGGCCCATCCGCGCGCCGACGTGCTGCTGCGGGAGCTGGCGACGGTCGAGCCGTCGGCGATGTGCCGGGCGGTCGACCGCTGGGCGCACGATCCACGCCCGGAACGGCATGTGGCCGCCGCCGTCCACGCGCCCGTACTGGCACTCGCGCTGGCGTCCGGCGCCGACCGGGCCTCAGCCGCAGACGCCGACCTGGCGCTGCTCCGCTACGCCGCCGAGGCCCTGCTCGCCCGTACCGCCGAGCGGGAACTCCACGGCGCCGCCCTGGCCGTGCTGGTGGCCGACCCGGCCACCCGGGGCCGTCACCTGCCGGCCGCCGTCGACCGCTATGCCGCCGCCGACCCCCATCTGACGCCCCGCTCGCTGGCACCGGCCCTCGACAGCCACCCCTCGCTGGTCCTCTCCGGCTACCGGACCCGGATGCACCAGCCGGGGGAGGAGGCAGCGGCGGTGCTCCGCACCCTGGGCGCCACCCCCGCCCCGCACGCCAGGGCGGCCGTGGCCCGCCTGGTCGATGAGTACCTCGCCCTGCACCCCGAGGCTGCGGGCCATGTCGCCGCCTGGCTGGCGGCCCGCACCGCGCACGGTCCGGCCGAGCGGGCCGCGCTGCTCCCCTTCGTCCGGGACCTCGCCGACCAGCCATCGCCGGTGCTCGCCGCCTTCCGCGCAGCGCTGGCCGACAGCGCCGATCCGCTGCACCGGGAACTGCTGTCGCTGCTCCGCGAGGCCGAGCCAATGCAGGGCAGCGATCAGCCGCATGGCAGGCTATAGGTGTCACAGCGACAAGCGAACGAGGAGCGGTCAGGGTGCAGCGCTGGCATGGCCTGGAGGAAGTCCCCGGGGACTGGGGGCGCAGCGTCGTCACCATCGGTTCCTTCGACGGGGTGCACCGGGGCCACCAACTGATCATCAGCAAGGTGGTCGAGCACGCCCGGGAGCTCGGTGCCCGTTCCGTCGTCGTCACCTTCGACCCGCACCCCAGCGAGGTGGTCCGCCCCGGCAGCCACCCGCCGCTGCTCGCCTCGCACCGGCGCAGGGCCGAGCTGATGGCCGAGCTCGGCGTGGACGCGGTGCTGCTGATCCCGTTCACCCTGGCCTTCTCGCAGCTGGCGCCGGAGGAGTTCGTGAAGCGGGTGCTGGTCGACGCGCTGCACACCGAGCTGATCGTGGAGGGGCCCAACTTCCGTTTCGGGCACCGCGCTTCGGGCGATGTCGCGCTGCTCGCCGAGCTCGGCCCGCGGTACGGGTTCGCCGTCGACGTCTGCGATCTGACGGTGGGTGCGGTGCACGGCGGCGGTATGGAGGGGGAGGCCGTACCGTGCTCCTCATCGCTGGCCCGCAGGCTGGTCGCCGAGGGCGACGTGGCGGGCGCGGCCGAGGTGCTGGGCCGTCCGCACCGGGTCGAGGGCACCGTGGTGCGCGGCGCCCAGCGCGGCCGCGAGCTCGGCTACCCCACCGCCAATGTGGAGACCCTGCCGCACACGGCCATCCCGGCCGACGGCGTCTACGCGGGCTGGCTGACGGCCGACGGCGAGCTGATGCCGGCGGCGATCTCGGTGGGGACCAACCCGACCTTCGACGGCACCGCGCGCACCGTCGAGGCCTATGCCATCGACCGGGTCGGCCTGGACCTGTACGGGCTGCACGTCAGCGTGGACTTCCTGGCGTACCTGCGCGGGATGGAGAAGTTCGACTCCATCGACGCGCTGCTGGACCGGATGGCGGTCGACGTCAAGCGGGCCCGCGAGCTGACGGACTGACGGACCCACATGAGGGAGGGAGGTGCCCGGGCCGGGCGCCTCCCTCCCCCAATCGCTCACTGCTCCTGCGGCGGGTAGTAGCCGGGCGGCGGCGGAGCCCACCCCTGCGGCGGCGGCTCGGGGTAGGGCTGCTGCTCGGCGGGGTAGGGCCCCTGCTCCGGGTACGGCTGCTGCGGGTACGACTGCTCCGGATATGGTTGCTGGGCGTACGGCTGCGGTGGTGCGGGCGGCTGCTGCGGCTGACCGTACGGCGCGGGGGGCTGTCCGTACGGGTTCTGCTGTCCGTACTGCGGCGGCGCGCCCTGCTGGCCGCCGGGCCAGCCCAGCGGCTGCGGCTGGGTGCGCGGGAAGTCCGCGGCCACCATCGCCGCCAGGTCGAAGTACGCCTCCCGGGTCTTCGGCCGCATCCGGGACAGGTCGACCTCGGCGCCCGCCGAGAGGTGCTCGTCGAAGGGCACCACGACGACGCCGCGGCAGCGGGTCTGGAAGTGGGCGACGATGTCGTCGATCTTGATCATCTTCGAGGTCTCGCGGACCCCGGAGACCACCGTGATGCTGCGCTGCACCAGGTCGGCGTAGCCGTGCGCGGAGAGCCAGTCCAGGGTGGTGCTGGCGCTGCTGGCGCCGTCCACACTGGGCGTCGAGACCACGATCAGCTGGTCCGCCAGGTCCAGCACGCCGCGCATTGCGCTGTAGAGCAGACCCGTACCCGAGTCCGTCAGCACGATCGGGTACTGCCGTCCCAGGAAGCCGATGACCTGCCGGTAGTCCTCGTCGTTGAAGGTCGTGGACACGGCCGGGTCGACGTCGTTGGCCAGGATCTCCAGGCCGCTGGGCGCCTGCGAGGTGTAGCGGCGCACGTCCATGTAGCTGCTGAGGTGCGGGATCGCCGTCACCAGGTCGCGGATGGTGGCACCGGTCTCGCGGCGCACCCGCCTACCCAGCGTCCCCGCGTCGGGGTTGGCGTCGACGGCGATGACCTTGTCCTGCCGCTCCGAGGCCAGCGTCGCGCCCAGCGCGGTGGTCGTCGTGGTCTTGCCGACGCCGCCCTTGAGGCTGATGACCGCGATCTTGTAGCAGCTCATCACCGGAGTGCGGATGATCGCCAGCTTGCGCTGACGCTCCTCCTCCGCCGCCTTGCCGCCGAAGCGGAAGCGCGGGGTGTTGCGGCGCTCCTCGGGCTGCTTCCGCAACAGGCGGTCCGAGGACAGCTCGACGGCGGCGGTGTAGCCCAGCGGCGCGCCGGGGGCGGCCCCCGGCTGCTGCTGCGGCCAGCCGCCCTGGCGCGGATCGACCCCCTGCGGGGGCGCCCACGGCTGCGGAGGCTGCTGCTGCGGATACTGCTGCTCGGGAGCCGGGGGACCGGGCGGCGCCCACGGCTGCTGGGGCTGCTCGGCGATCGGCGTCGGCGGCACCGGCGGCGGCGCCCACTGCGGCTGCTGCTCCACCTGCGGGGGCGGCGCGGGCGGCGCCCACTGCTGCTGAGGCGGCTGCTGCTGCGGCCAGGGCGCGGGCTGCTGCGCCACCGGTGGGGGCGGCGGCTGGGTCTCTCCGGTGGCGGGGCGATACGCCTGCGGCGGGGCCGGTGGCTCTGCGACGGGAGCCACGGCCTCGGGCTCCAGCTCGGGTGTCACCGGCGCCGAGTCGGCGGCCTGCTGCTGCGGCTCCGCCTCTGCTTCCTGTGCTTCTGGCGCTTCCGGCTCGGGGACGGCCTGCTTGCGCAGGTCGGCGCCGACCGGAACGACGTCCGCCGACTCGGGCGCCGGCTCGGGCTCCGCCTGCGGCGCAGCCTCGGGTTCCGCTTCCGGCGCCGTCGGAGCCGTCACGCCAAGGGCTGGCGTCTGTACCGGCTGGTACGCCTGTGCGGGCACGAACGGCGCGGGCGGCTGGGGCTCGGGCACAGCCGGCTGCGCCGGTCCCACCTGCTGCGCGTTCTGGGTGTACCAGGCCGGAGGCGTGTATTCGGGCGCGTCCGACCACTCCTCGTCTTCGTCCGGCGCATGGTCGCCGACATAGACGCCGTCGCGATCGCTCGTCACTGCTGTCCCTCTCGTTCGCCTCCGTGGTACACCAGCGTAGTCAACCAGCGAATGCCCCTGACAGGCCCCCTTGCGCCGGTCACCGGCTCAGTCCACGCGTCGAGCCTGCCCCAGCAACTGGGCCTCGGCGCCGGTCGGTCCGCTCATCACGAACACCCGGCGCCTGCGGTTGCCCCAGAGGGTCACTCCGTCGCCGAGCGTGGAGAGCGCGTCGACCTCGCCCGGCGGCAGCTCCAGCACCTGCCCGGCCAGGGTCGCCTCCTGCGGGGCGACCCGCTGGACGCCGACCAGGTCCGCGGCGGCCAACAGCCGTTCCGCGCCCGGCCCGAGGAAGGGCAGCAGGGTCAGCGTGGTCTGCCAGGGACCGGCCGAGAGCCGGCTCCGGGGCGGCCGGGCGCCGCAGTCCCGTACCACCAGCACCGGGGCCGCGACGGACGCGCCCTGCGGACCGATCCGGCCCACCGGGTGCACCGTGACGCAGGGCTGGCCGCCGCCGGCGGCCTGCGCAACCGACGCCCAGGTCTGGTGCCGGGCGGTCTCCACGGCGACGCGCGCCCCGGTCGCGGCCGCCCGCAGGGCGATCAGCTGCGCCGTCCACACCCCGCCGACCAGGATCACCTCGTAGGCGCTGGGCCGGAACAGACCGATCACCGCGGGGGCGCCGGTGCCGTCCACACCGATCACCACCCCGTCGTCGCCGACCGGCAGCGTCAGCGCGGACAACTGCTCCCGGCTCAGCACATGCTGGTCCCGTCGCGGTCCGCGCAGGCCGAAGCCGGGCAGCACCCGTCGGCTGCCCGTGCCGCCTGCCTCCACCGTGGTCACCGTGCCCGCTCCCCTCACCGTGTGCCGCCCAGCGGCAGCGTCGCCAGCACGCCCGGCACCTGCTCGTGGTCGAGCCGGACCAGTCCGACCCCGGCGCTCCTGGCCCGCGCCTCCAACTGACGGGTCACCTGATCGAGGTCGCCCTCACCGCGCGCGGTCACCCGGACGTGTCCGCTCAGCGCGACGGCGCCGGTGCCGGCCTGACGCAGCGTCAGGCCGAAGCTGCTGCCCAGCCCGGGCATCCCGGTGAGCAGGTTGACCAGCTCGGCGGAGCCCGCACCGGTCCCCGCGGCGGCGAGCCTGGGCCACTGGCCGATCCAGTAGGTGGTGTGCCAGCGGTCGTCGCAGCGCCAGGCCTTGGCGGTCTCCGAGGTGCGGCGGCCGCCGGTGGCCGATGCGTTGGTGCGCAGCGGGCTGGCGCAGGTCGCGGTGGAGACGGCGGCGACGACGCCGCTCGCGTCGAGCACCGTCGCCCGCAGGCCGGCCCCCACCAGTCGGCTGGCCAGCTGGTCGGTGGCGCGCTGCAGCGCCTTGCGGGCGCCGGCCTCGCCGCCGCCGCGGGCGGCCACGGCGGTGCGGCACAGCTCGGGGTCCAGCCGTACCGCGACCCAGGTCATCCGCAGGCCCGGAGTGGTGGCGCCGTCCGGCAGTTCGCGGTAGCCGCGGGCGGCCAGCGCCTGTTCGGGCAGGTGCGGCGCGGGGGCGGGCTGGCTGTACTGGACGACCTGGACCGCGTCCAGGGTCACGTCGTCGACCTGGAGTCCGTCGGCCAGCAGATCCAGCGGCAGCCCGGCGTGCGCGCCGCGGACCGGACGCAGCGGATCGTCCATCGCCTCGACCTGGATGACCGCGGTGAGGAAGGTCCCGTCACCGATCATGCCGATCTCGCGCCGGTCCCGACGGCCGGTGGTCGCACTGCCCTCCACCTGCACGGTGTGCTGCACGGTCCGCAGTGCGGGCTCGCACTCCAGCACCGGGGCGAGCGCCGGGTTCAGCTCGACGGCCGGCGTCGCGGCCTCGGCCGCGTCCGCCCGGGCCCTGCGCTGCCGGGCCCGCAGACCGGACCGGGCGCGCATCATCTCGGCGGGGGTGAGTCCGTGCCGGCGCACCAGCGCCAGCAGCACCAGGACCAGGGCCACCGATCCGCACGGGACCAGCACCTTCATCCCGCCGCCGAGGCCCAACGCGACCAGCACCGCGGCGATCTCGAACAGGACCAGCTGCGGCAGCCGCAGCGGCCCGAGCCGCCCCGGCCGGGGGCGCGGCACCGGCTGGACCGGAGCCGTGCGGCGGGCCGCGTAGGCGCTCGCGCCGGGCGAGTCCGACGGCCCTTCGGGTCGCTGGACGCGCGGTGGTGCGGTCTGGCTGGACATCCCCCGGGTCAACCTTTCTGGACGGACGGCACGGCGCAACGGGCGGCCGGTTGGCTGATCGCAATACCGTACCCGTACGGTACGTAGGGTCCGCGCGCGGGCGCGGGGTCGCCCCGGAAATCGGGGCACCTCGGAGTCGGAGAACTGGGACGGGGAGAGTCGACAGCATGGCGTCACGCCGGAACGAACTGAGCGCCTACACCTTCTCACGGAGGCGGACCGTCGCGGCCTTCCTCCAGCCCTCCGGCGGGGGCAACGAGGAGGACGCTCCCAAGCCCAGGCGTGCGGTGGTGCCCGGTCTGATCGTGGGGGCGGTGGCCGTGGCCGGGTTCGGCGCCTACGGCATGATCAAGCCGTCCGCGCCGCTGCACTGGGACACCGCCAACGCGGTGATCGTGGACAAGGAGACCACCACCCGCTACGTGATGATCGATCACAAGCTGCACCCGGTGCTGAACATCGCCTCGGCACGGCTGCTGCTGACGGCCGGTTCCACGGTGGAGGAGGTCGACGACAAGGTCCTCAACTCGGGCAAGGTTCCGCACGCCCCGACCGTGGGCATCCCCTACGCGCCCGACAGCCTGCCGACGGCCAAGGACGCGGGCACGGCGAAGGCCTGGGCCGACTGCGAGCGTCCCGCCTCCGGCGGGCAGAACACCACCGACCAGAAGCTGTTCGTCCTGGGCGGACCGGACGCGGCCAAGGTCTCCGGGGCGGGCCGGGTCGACGCCGGCCATGCCGCCTATGTGCAGGCTCCCAGTGGCACCTACCTGGTCGACTCGACCGGCACGGCGCACCAGTTGACCGCGGACAACGGGCAGGCCGCACTGCTGGCCACGGCCGCCTTCGGGGCCACCGTCGGCCAGCCGCAGACCGTGACCAAGGACTGGCTGGCCACTCTGCGGATCGGCGACCCGATCAGCAACCCCAGGTCGGACATCCCGAACTTCGGCGAATCGGTGAACTTCCTCGGGCACGACTTCCACGTGGGCGACACCTTCAAGGTGTCCGCGGGCAACGGCTCCTACCTGCACTACGTGGTGCTGAAGGACGGCGTCCATCCGATGTCCGACTTCACCGACGGTCTGGTCCAGGCACTGATGCATGAGCAGCAGACCACGGAGACCGTGATGTCCGCGGCCGCGGTGGCCGGGGCCAACGACAAGGCGCCGTTCGAGCAGGGCAAGGACTGGCCGAAGGGGTCCGTGAGCCAGGTGAACACCTCTGCCTCCCCGGTGTCGTGCAGTGTCTACACGGGCTCCACGACGGCGTCCGGTGTCCCGGTGCTGGGCCTGTGGACCGGCTCCGGGTACCCGGTCGACAGTTCGTCGGGAACGGCGGGCGTCTACGTCACCCCCGGCACCGGGCTGCTGTTCCGTTCGGTCACCGGGGTGAGCACCACCTCCGGCACGGTCAGCCTGCTGACGGACACCGGTCTGCGCTACCCGGTGCAGCTCAACACCGACGGCAGCAGCCCTTCCGCCGGTGCCTCGGCCGCGGCGGGCAGCGGTTCCACCGGCTCCTCCCAGACCGGCCAGCAGCAGGACAACACCCAGGCCCGGTTGGGCTACGGCGGGGTCACGCCGCTGCCGGTCCCGGCGGCGTGGACCGGGCTGCTCTCGGCGGGCCCGGCACTCACCTCGGCGGCGGCGGGCCAGCAGCAGGGCTCCTGACGTCCCGTCAGTGCCGGTGCGGCCCGGGTGGCTGCGTCCGTGCAGGCAGGGGCGGTGCGTGTTCGTACCGCTGGCGCCGGGCGGGAAAGTTGTCCACAGCCCGGTGTTGGGGGCGTTGCACATGACAGCTAGAGTGCTGTGGGACATCACTGCAGTGGTGTCGGCCGCCGGCGCCCGAAAGGGTGCCCGGTCTCGTTGGTCTGTCTCATGGGGGACGGTGTACATGTCGGGTCAGTTCAGGACTACCGCCGATGAGATGCGGGCTTTTTCGAGCCGCATCTCCGACGTCAACGCGCAGATCCAGGCCGAGCTCAGCCGGCTCGAGAGCCTCGTCAGCTCCATCACCTCGGGGTGGCAGGGCTCCGCCGCGCAGTCGTACAACACGCTTCAGGCGAAGTGGAACCAGGACGCGGCCAAGCTCAACAAGGTGCTCAACGAGATCAAGGAAGCCATCGACGCGACCTCGGCGCAGTACTCGGGCACCGAGCAGGAGCAGCAGTCCTCGATGAGCAAGATCGCCTCCGCTCTCGGCTGATCCGGCCGTACCAACTCACCTGCCTGCTCTACTGCTTGAAGAATGGGGGACATCATGTCCGGCACCGACGGCCACATCCTGGTCAGCTTCTCCACCATTTCGAACGCCGCCGAAGAGGTTCGCAGCACCGCCGCCCGGGTCCAGTCGCAGCTCGACGACCTGCAGGCCGGCGTCTCCCGGATCGCCCAGAGCTGGGAGGGCAAGGCGCAGGAGGGCTACCAGGCCCGCCAGGCGGAGTGGAACTCCTCCGCCACCGACCTGCACACCGTGCTGACCCAGATCGCCGCCGCGCTCGACAGCGCCGCGCAGAACTACCAGGCGACCGAGAACAAGAACGCCACCATCTGGGGCTGAGGGCCGACGTCGCCGTCGCCGTGCCGGGTCCGCGTGAGCGGGGCCCGGCACGGCGCGTTGTTCCCGACGCCCTTTGGACCACGGACACCGCGGGGGATCGAACAGCAGTGAGCAGGCACCACCACCGTCGCCGTGCGCTCCCGGCACTGGCCGTCGCGGCCGCGCTGACGGTCACTGCGCCGGGCCCCGCACTGGCTCTCACGCATCCCCCGCGCACGGCGCTCGCCTCCGACGGCCAGTGCGTCTTCCCGTCCGGGAACATCCCCGGCGAGCCCTGGTCGCTGCAGCGGGTCCTGCTGTCGCAGCTGTGGCGCTACGCCACCGGCAAGGGGGTGACCGTGGCCGTGATAGACACCGGCGTCGACGACACCAACCCGCAGCTCAGCGGCGCGGTGATCGCGGGGACCAGCTATCTGACGAACGACAAGGGCACGGCGCTCACCGACACCGTCGGGCACGGCACCATGGTGGCCGGCATCATCGCGGCCCGTCCGACCGGGGGCACCGGGTTCGTCGGCCTGGCCAAGGACGCCACCATCCTGTCGCTGCGCCAGAACGACGGCCAGGGCGGCGGCGGCGACATCAAGAACATGGCCAAGGCCGTCGACGAGGCCGTGGCCAAGGGCGCCGGCGTCATCAACATCTCGCAGGACGTCTCCTCCAACGGGAAGCCGGTCTACCAGCCGGAGAGCGGAGCCCTGGGCGTCGCCATCGCCAATGCGATCCGGCACCGGGTCGTGGTGGTCGCGGCGGCCGGCAACGAGAACCTCCCAGACCCGACCTATCCGGCCTCCTTCCCCGGGGTGCTCGGCGTGGGCGCCTCGGACCGGGACAACGAGCGTGCCGACGGCTTCTCCGAGACCGGCCGCTCGGTGCAGGTCGCCGCACCGGGCGTGGACATGGTCTCCACCGTGCCCAAGGGCGGCCAGTGCGTCGACTCGGGCACCAGCTTCGCCGCTCCGTACGCGGCCGCCGTCGCGGCCCTGCTCAAGCAGAAGTACCCGAACTGGACGTCGGCGCAGATCATCGCCCGGATCGAGCAGACTGCGCAGCGCACCGACGCCGGCCGCAACGACTTCATCGGCTGGGGCGTGGTCGACCCGGTCGCGGCCCTCTCCGACGACTCCCCGCCGGAGTCCGCCGCCGTGCCCACGGTCCACAGCAGGACCTCGGCCGCGCCGCTGCAGCCGATGCCGATGTCGCTCGGCGAGACCCAGGCCGACCGCGACCGTCGAACCGCCGCCTACACCCTGGGCATCGGCCTGCTCGCGGTCCTGCTGATCACGGGCACCGCCGTGGTTGTCCGCGACATGCAGCGTCGCCGCACGGACTGAGCCGTACGGCGACGCTGCGAGGCGAGCTGGGGCCGGAGATCAGACGGCGGACTTCTCGTCCTCCGGAACGGTGATCACCCAGCGGCTCTCCGGCCGCGGCCGGAGGTAGAACACCCAGTACAGAGCGGCGGCGGCGGTGATGCCACCGGTGATCCACAGGGCCTCGGCGCTCTGCTGCAGCATGACGTAGCCGAGCACCGCCAGGATGACCACCGGCACGACCGGCCAGGCCGGCATCCGCCAGGCCCCGGACTCCTTGTGCTTTCCGCGTCGGGCGCCCAGCGCCGCGACGGCGACGAAACCGTAGAGCAGGGTCACGGCCACCCCGGTGACCAGGCTCAGGGTGCTCAGGTTGACGAAGCAGAGCACGGCGCCGGGGACGCCGACCGCGAGGGTGGCCACCCAGGGGGCGCCGAAGCGGGTGCTGATGGTGGCGAAGGCGCGGTTGGCCGGCTCCGGCCAGGCCTTGTCACGGGCGGAGGCATAGAGCACCCGGGAGTTCTGGATCACCATGACGATGGCGGCGTTGATGATGGCCAGGGCGACGCAGAGGCTGACGATGTTGCCGACCGTCGAGTTGGTCCAGGCGGTCACCATGCCGCTGATGTCCCCGTCGGCCAGGGCCTTGAGGCTGGGCGCGCCCAGGGTGATGGCGATGACCGGGATCAGGATCACGGCGGAGCCGATGACCAGCGTCCACATCACCGTGCGGGGGACGGTGCGCTGCGGGCGGTCCATCTCCTCGGCCAGGTAGACGGCGGTGGAGAAGCCCTGGGTGATGAACAGCGCGGCGGCCAGACCGACGAT
This sequence comes from Streptomyces sp. 846.5, assembly GCF_004365705.1. NCBI lineage: Bacteria > Bacillati > Actinomycetota > Actinomycetes > Kitasatosporales > Streptomycetaceae > Streptomyces > Streptomyces sp. 846.5. Next base: position 2,538,483 of record NZ_SOBN01000001.1, on the reverse strand, counting down.
GATCGTGCCGGTGCCGACGGCGCCGCCGGGGAGGTGGGGGTGGATCAGCACCGAGGCCGGGCGGTTCGCGTGGGCGAAGCCGAGCACGGCGACCAGCGAGGCCGCGGCGACCTCCAGGCAGAGGAAGATGCCGGTGATCCAGGCGTTGGCGCGCAGGTCCAGCAGGCCGACCAGGGTCGCGGCCAGCATCACCAGAGCGCCCATCACCTTGGGGTCGACATGGATGAACGGTGCCAGGTACTCGGCGGTGCCCAGGGCGATGATCGGCGGCACGATCATGACCACGATCAGCGCCTGGATGAACGCCAGCCACCCGGCGAAGCGGCCCACGGTGTGCCCGGCCATCGCGTACTCGCCGCCGGCGCTGGGGATCAGCGTGCCGAGCTCCGAGTAACACCAGGCCACGCCGACGCAGAGGACCATGGCGATCAGCAGCGTGAGCGCGGTCCCGGTTCCGAGGCTGGCGAAGGAGGCGGGCACCAGCACGAACAGCGAGGAGGCGGGGGTCACGCACGACAGCGTCAGCAGGGTCCCGCCGACGACGCCGATGGAGCGCTTCAGCTTCTGGGGTTCGTCGGCCAGGGGGGCCTTCGCGAGTGCGACGCGGTCCTCGGGCGGACGGCTCAGGATGTCGGTCATGTGCGTTCCGATCGGATCGGTGGGGCTCTGGTGCGGGGAGAAGCGGTATCGCCTCCGGTCGGATTGGCTGCTGCGAATCTGTCGCTCTCCGGCCGCCATGTAACCCCTGCCGTTAACGGGGCGTCAAGGGCGGATTTGCTTCGGATTTCGTTGTGTGAAGGTCGATCGGCAACTGATGTGATGGCCCATCAGTGTTCTGAGTCAAATGAACCTTTTGTCCATTGGCCTTGATATCGATCACAGAATCGGCATAAAGCCTTTGAATAAAAGATCCATAACATCACCTACCTGTCATCCATATGGATCTTCGGAGTGGCCTCAGGGCAACGCAGAAGGGGTCGCCGAGTGACGAATCACTCAGGCGACCCCTTCGGATCGGACCGCGGTCTGCGGATAACGATTTACTGCTGCTGCCCGACCCACCCCGTCTGCACGGTGAACGTCCCGCGCCTGCGCGTGACCAGGACGCCCCGGCCCGGCGGCATCTGCTGGGGACGGACGTTGCCCAGCAGCACGCCTTCGTCCCGGTCGCCGGACAGCACGATGCCCTGCGCCCCCAGCTCCTTCAGCCGCTGCATCACCGGCTCGTACAGGGCCCGGCCGGCGCCGCCGGAGCGGCGGGCGATGATGATGTGCAGCCCGATGTCCTTGGAGAACGGCAGGACCTCCAGCAACTGCTGCAGCGGGTTGCCGGTCGAGGTGGCCACCAGGTCGTAGTCGTCGATGACCAGGAACAGCTCGGCGCCGGACCACCAGCTGCGGTCCCGCAGCTGCTCCTGGGTGACGTCGGGGCCGGGGATGCGGCGCTCCATCGAGCCCCTGATGTCGCCGAGGAACGCCTGCAGGGCCGGCTGCGCCGCCGCGTACTCCAGCAGGTGCGGACTGGTGACCACCCCCAGCAGCGAGCGCCGGTAGTCGCCGATGACGATGCGGGCCTGGTCCGGGGTGTAGCGCTCGGTGATGCCCTTGAGCAGCAGCCGCAGCAGCGCCGTCTTCCCGGTCTCGCCGTCACCGAAGACGATGAAGTGCGAGTCGGAGTCGAAGTTGAGGAACACCGGCGCCAGCGAGTTCTCGTCGATGCCGATGGCGATGCCCTGCTCGGGGTGCTCGAAGCCCTTGGGCAGCCGGTCGGCCGGCAGCACCTCCGGCAGCATCCGCACCTGGGGGGCGCGCGGCCCGGTCCAGGAGCTGTTCACGGCCTGGACGAAGGCGGCCATGCCGTCGGCGAGGTCGTCGATCCCGCTGGAGCCGTCGATCCGCGGCAGACCGGACAGGAAGTGCAACTTGTCGGCGGTCAGGCCGCGGCCCGGCGCTCCGGCCGGCACGTTCTGGGCGACTCTGCGGTCTATCTCCGACTCCATCGGGTCGCCGAGCTTGAGCTCGATCCGGGTCTGCAGCAGGTCCTTCAGCGCCGGACGGATCTCCCCGTAGCGGGAGGCGCCCACCACCACGTGCACGCCGTAGGCCAGGCCGCGCTGGGCGATGTCGGTGACCAGCGGCTCCAGCAGCTCGAACTCCTGCCGGAAGGTGAGCCAGCCGTCGACCACCAGGAACACGTCGCCGTACGGCTCACCCGGCAGCGAGCCGTTCTTGCGGCGGTTGCGGAAGGTCGCGATGGAGTCGATGCCCTGGGCCCGGAACAGCTCCTCGCGCTGGGTCAGCAGGCCCGAGACCTCGCTGATCATGCGCCGCACCTTGTCGGCGTCCAGCCGCCCGGCGACCCCGCCGACATGGGGCAGGTCCTGCATGCCGATCATGCCGCCGCCGCCGAAGTCCAGCAGGTAGAACTGCACCTCGGAGGCGGTGTGGGTGAGCGCGAAGGAGCTGATCATGGTGCGCAGCAGGGTGGACTTGCCGGACCGCGGACCGCCCACCACCATGCCGTGCCCGGCGGCCCCGGAGAAGTCCAGGTAGAGCAGGTCGCGGCGCTGCTCGAACGGCTTGTCGACCAGGCCGATCGGGGCGACCAGGCGGCCCGTCCCGGCGTACTCGGGCGCGCACAGCCCCCGGTCCGGCACCGCCCCCAGCGGCGGCAGCAGCTGGTCCAAAGCGGGGGCCTCGCTGAGCGGCGGCAGCCACACCTGGTGGGCCGGCGGGCCCTGACCCTCCAGCCGGTCGACGATCACGTCCAGCACGGTGTCCGCCAGCGCGTCGTCCTGTCGGCGCGGGGCCTCCGGCTCCATCTCGTTCAGCGGCAGCAGCGGCTTGGCCACCGGGGCGCCGGTGAACAGCACCGGGCGCTGCCTGCGCACCCGGCCGGTCGACTCCTGGACGGCGCCGCTGCGGTAGGGGCCGGACACGTAGGCGGCCTTGAACTGCGCCATCACATCGGTGCCGAACTTGAGGTAGCCGACACCGGGCACCGGCGGCAGGTGGTAGGCGTCGGGGACGCCCAGCGCCGCCCGGGACTCGGCGGCCGAGAAGGTCCGCAGCCCGATCCGGTAGGAGAGATAGGTGTCCAGGCCGCGCAGCCGGCCCTCCTCCAACCGCTGCGAGGCCAGCAGCAGGTGCACGCCCAGGGAGCGGCCGATCCGGCCGATCTGGATGAACATCTCGATGAAGTCGGGCTTGGCGGTGAGCAGTTCGCTGAACTCGTCGATGATCAGCAGCAGCGAGGGCAGCGGCTCCAGCGGGGCCCCGGCGGCGCGGGCCCGCTCGTAGTCGTGGACGTTGGCGTAGTTGCCGGCCGCGCGCAGCAGTTCCTGACGGCGGTTCAGCTCGCCGGTGATGGAGTCGCGCATCCGGTCGACCAGGGTGAGCTCCTCTGCCATGTTGGTGATGACCGCCGAGGTGTGCGGCATGTCGGCCATGCCGGCGAAGGTCGCACCGCCCTTGAAGTCCGCCAGGACGAAGTTCAACGTCTCGGAGGAGTGCGTCATCGCCAGGCCCAGCACCAGGGTGCGCAGCAGTTCCGACTTGCCGGAGCCGGTCGCGCCGACGCACAGGCCGTGCGGGCCCATGCCCTCCAGCGCCGCCTCCTTGAGGTCCAGCATCACCGGTTCGCCGCCGGCGCCCAGGCCGATCGGGACGCGCAGCTTGTCGTGCATCGCCCGGGGCCGCCAGGTCCTGGCCACGTCCACGGACATGGCGTCGCCGACGCCCATCAGGTCGGTGAAGTCCAGGTTCGCCAGCAGCGGTTCGTCGTCGTCGCCGATCGAGGCGCGCAGCGGGGCCAGCTGCCGGGCCAGCGCCTCGGCCTGCCAGGCGCTGAGCAGGTCGGGCCGGCCGTGGTAGACGCTGCCGACCGTGCTGAGCTGCATCCGCTCGGGGCTCACGACCACGGCTAGCGCACCGCGCGGTTCGTCCAGGTCACCGGGGACGACCTCGATGACGGTCACGCCCTGCAGGCCCTCGCCGCCGGCCAGCACCGAGTCGGCGCCGACCGCGGCGCCGTCCAGGACGACGACCAGGTGCGGCTGCTCCGGGACCGGGGTGGAGTCGCGGTGGAAGCGGGCGCGGCCGGCCAGCTGGTCGGCGAGCATGCCCTCCAGGGCGTCCAGCGAAGTGCAGATCATCCTGGCCGATCCGGCGCCGTCCGACTCGGTCGGGTGCTGGACGTGGGGCAGCCACTTGGCCCACTCCCACTCGGGTCCGGCGCCGGGGGCGGCGGCGATGCCGATCATCAGGTCGTCGGGGGAGTGCAGGGTGCTCAGCTGGGCCAACGCGGCGCGGACCGTCCCGTAGACGCTGTCCGGGTCGCCGGAGACGGAGAGGTGGTAGAAGGCGCGCAGCGAGACGGCCAGCGGCAGGTCGGGCAGGGTGCCGTGGGCGGCCAGGAAGCTCTTCATCGCTTCGGCCGTCAGCGGTTCCAGCTCGTCCACGGGAGCGGTCTGCGGCGGCACCAGACGGGTGGCCAGCTGCTGCGGTCCGGTGCCCAGCCTGATCTGGGCGAAGTCACTGTCGCTGGCGCGGCGCTCCCACAGCCGGCGGCCCTCGGCGACGACGGCCCACAACTGGTCCGGCGCGGGGTGCAGATAGAGCTGGGCGTCGCGCTGGTCGGCCGCGGTGCGGCGGACCTGCTTGCGCAGCTGGGCGAGGTACTTGAGGTAGTCGCGGCGGGCGTCCTCCATCTCCCCGCCGCCGCCCTTGCGTTGGGAGCTGACCTGGGCGACGGCCATGGCGACGGTCGAGGCGACCATCAGCCCGCCCATCACCTTCATCATCATCTGCATGCCGGGCATGAAGAAGAAGGCGGCCGAACCCGCGGTGGCCAGCATCGGCAGCATGGCCTGCCACCACTTGCCGCCGTCGCCGCGGGGCAGTTCGGGCGGCGATTCCAGGCGGATCTCCTCGCCCGGCACCGCGGGCGGGTGCACCCGCGGCGGTCGCTTGACGGTTACCACGCTCAAGGTCGTACCAGCCTCGTCCTGTCGAGTCCCCTGACGGGCACGGACGGTCGCCGCTGGCGCCCCCCGTGTCACCGCTCTCCGCAGGGGCCGATCCTAGTCCCTACCGTGACAGGGGCAGGCCATGAGGGTGCACCGGCAGACCTCTCTACTACGGTGGTCCGGCGGTGCACGGAGGGACGGGCGCGCGGGCGGACGAAGGCGCCCCGGTCGGGGGCGCTCACCCTCCCGGCTGCCGGTAGGGTGAGCGCCTGACAGAGGACAGCAAAGACTGCCAACGCGGCACTCACAGGGGGAGGGGCTCCGGGTGAGCACCAGCGCATCCACCGGATTCTGCCGGGTCACCGTCGTCGCACCGGACAGCCGGATCGATGTCGCGCTGCCCGAGGACATCCCGCTGGCCGACGTCTATCCCGAGGTGCTGCGGCTGTCCGGGCAGACCCTGCCCGAGGGCGCGCCCACCGGATTCCACCTGGTGCGCCGCGACGGCACGGTGCTCGACAGCAGCCTGCCGCTGGTCGCCCAACAGGTCCGCGACGGTGACCTGCTGAGCCTGCGCCCCTTCGCCGACTCGCTGCCGCCGGCCGTCTACGACGACGTGGCCGAGGCCATCGCCACCGCGGTCTCCGCCGACCGCAGCCTGTGGGGTCCGCAGCTGATGCGCGGCGCCGCGCTGATCGGCGGCGTGGTCCTGCTGGTGCTGCTGGGCTTCGCGCTGTGGTTCTGCGACCTGCACCACGACATGCACTCCCTGCCCGGCCTGCTCTCCGGCGTCACCGCGCTGGTGCTCACCGCACTCGCCGGGGTCCGCGCCCGGGTCTACGACGACCGGGGCAGCGCGCTGGCGCTCGGGCTCGCCGCGTTGCCGCACGCGCTGATCGGCGGATCCGGGATCATCGCGATCGACCAGAACCAGGCCCTGACGAACGGTCCCGGCCGGGTCCAGTTCCTGGTCGGCTGTGTCGCCGTACTCGTCCTGTCGGTGCTGCTCACCGCGCTGATGCCGGGCGGCGACGCGCCCTTCGTGGCGGCCACCGTGGTCTCCGCGGCCGGCACCATGGCCACCTTCGCCGCCATCCTGACCGACGCCTCGGCCCGCCAGGTGGCCTCGGCGGCGGCCGTGGTCGCCGTCGCGCTGATCGGCTTCCTGCCCCAGCTCTCGGCCCGCTTCGCACGCCTCCCGGTCGCCTTCCACGCCCCGCAGCAGGTCGACCCGCGCGCGGGCAACCGGCTCGGCGCCCAGTCCGGCGCCCAGCCGGCCGCCGAGGAGGACCCGGCCGACTACACCCGGATCGCCGCCAGGGCCCGCCGCGGCCATGAGCTGCTGGTCGGGCTGGTGGGCGGCTGCGCCGCCGTCGTCATCGGCAGCACCGCAGTGCTGGCCTTCACCGACAGCACCATGCCGGAGGTGCTCGCCCTGGTCCTCGGTCTGAGCACGATGCTCCGCGCCCGGCTGTTCCGGCACACCACCCAGGTGATCTGCCTGCTCGGGGCCGGTCTGCTCAGCCTCGGCCTGCTGGTCGTCGGCATCTCCCTGAACCTGCAGGGCTTCCTCGTCGCGAACATCTCCAGGACCTCGGCGGTGGACGTGCACATCCTGGGGCTGGGCGCCGCCATCGCCCTCGGCGCCGCACTGCTGGTCGCCGTCGGTCTGATCGTCCCGGTCCGCGGGGTCTCCCCGTTCTGGGGCCGCATCCTGGACCTGGTCGACGGCCTGCTGCTGATCTCGCTGATCCCGCTCGCGCTGGCCGTCCTCGACGTCTACTCGACCGTCCGCAGCTTCACCAGCTGAAGAGCTGCAGCAGGCGCTGTCAAGGGGTACTCTGCCGCGCTGGTAGGCTGGTGCAGGGTTCAAGGCCTGTCCTTGGCCCCGCCGCCGGGTTCCACGAGTTCCTGTGAAGCAGACCAGGACCATCCGGCACCACGAGACACCAAGGAGTTGCTGTGGCCCTCGACGCCGCTGTCAAGAAGCAGATCATGGACGAGTTCGGCACCAAGGAGGGCGACACCGGCTCCCCCGAGGTCCAGGTCGCCATGCTCAGCCGCCGTATCTCGGACCTGACCGAGCACCTCAAGACCCACAAGCACGACCACCACTCGCGTCGTGGCCTGCTGCTCCTCGTCGGCCAGCGCCGCCGTCTGCTGCAGTACCTGGCCAAGAAGGACATCGAGCGCTTCCGCACCCTGGTCGACCGCCTCGGCATCCGCCGCGGTGCCGCCGGCGCGGCCCGCTAGTACCCCGCCCGGGGGCGGCTCCCATCACATGGGAGCCGCCCTTCGGCACATCCTGGCCCCGATCCTCCTCCCCGAGCGGGAGGAGCCGCCCCGCGGAAATGATTGGGCAGGGCGCACGCGTGGGAAAGACTGCGTGCGTAAGGTGAGAAGGAAGGGTGGAGCGTCCTCCGGTCGCGCGCGCCGCGCGTGACGACGAGAGGACCCGACACCGCGGGACGACCGGACCGGTCGCCGCCCGCAAAGACGCGGAGCGTCCACACGCATCCCGACCGTCGGCGCCACCGGGCGCCGGTCCTCGGTAGTGGCCGCCGGAGGAACGAGCGCATCAGCGCCGCCCGTCCGGAGGCTTCGATCGAAGACCGGCCAGGGCCGCCACCAGGTCGATCGGTGCGGGGACGCTCCACCTGAGGAATACGAAGGAGATCTTCCAGGTGGAAGACAACACCACGCACGAAGCCGTAGCCGTCATCGACAACGGTTCTTTCGGTACCCGCACCATCCGCTTCGAGACCGGTCGTCTCGCCAAGCAGGCCGCCGGCTCCGCCGTCGCCTACCTGGACGACGAGACGATGATCCTCTCGGCGACCAGCGCCTCGAAGCAGCCCAAGGACCACTTCGACTTCTTCCCGCTGACGGTGGACGTCGAGGAGCGGATGTACGCGGCCGGGCGCATCCCCGGCTCGTTCTTCCGCCGTGAGGGCCGCCCCTCCGAGGACGCGATCCTCACCTGTCGTCTGATCGACCGCCCGCTGCGCCCGTCCTTCGTCAAGGGCCTGCGCAACGAGATCCAGGTCGTCTGCACGATCATGGCGCTCAACCCCGACGACCTCTACGACGTCGTCGCGATCAACGCCGCCTCCGCCTCCACCCAGCTGGCCGGCCTGCCGTTCTCCGGTCCCATCGGTGGCGTCCGGGTCGCGCTGATCAAGGGCCAGTGGGTCGCCTTCCCGCGCCACAGCGAGCTGGAGGAGGCCGTGTTCGACATGGTCGTCGCCGGCCGCACCCTGCCGGACGGCGACGTCGCGATCATGATGGTGGAGGCCGAGGCCACCACCAAGACGATCGAGCTGGTCAAGGGCGGCGCCGCCGCCCCGACCGAGGACGTCGTGGCCGCCGGCCTGGAGGCCTCCAAGGTCTTCATCAAGGAGCTGTGCCGCGCCCAGTCCGAGCTGGCCGCCCACGCCGCCAAGCCCACCGGCGAGTTCCCGATCTTCCTGGACTACCAGGACGACGTGTTCGAGGCGCTCAGCGCCGCGGTCACCGAGGAGCTCGCGCAGGCGCTCACCATCGCCGGCAAGCAGGCCCGCGAGGCCGAGCTGGATCGGGTGAAGGGCCTGGCCTCCGACAAGCTGCTCCCGCAGTTCGAGGGCCGCGAGAAGGAGATCTCCGCCGCGTACCGCTCGCTGACGAAGAAGCTGGTCCGCCAGCGCGTCATCAAGGACAAGGTCCGCATCGACGGCCGCGGGGTCACCGACATCCGCACCCTGGCCGCCGAGGTCGAGGTCATCCCCCGCGTCCACGGTTCGGCCCTGTTCGAGCGCGGCGAGACCCAGATCCTGGGTGTCACCACGCTGAACATGCTCCGGATGGAGCAGCAGCTGGACACGCTGGCGCCGGAGACCCGCAAGCGCTACATGCACAACTACAACTTCCCGCCGTACTCCGTCGGCGAGACCGGCCGCGTGGGCTCGCCCAAGCGCCGCGAGATCGGCCACGGCGCGCTCGCCGAGCGTGCGCTGCTCCCCGTGCTGCCGACCCGCGAGGAGTTCCCCTACGCGATCCGTCAGGTGTCCGAGGCCCTCGGGTCCAACGGCTCCACCTCGATGGGCTCGGTCTGCGCCTCGACCATGTCGCTGCTGAACGCCGGTGTGCCGCTGAAGGCCGCCGTCGCCGGTATCGCCATGGGCCTGATCTCGCAGGAGATCGACGGCGAGACCCACTACGTCGCGCTGACCGACATCCTGGGCGCCGAGGACGCGTTCGGCGACATGGACTTCAAGGTCGCCGGCACCAAGACCTTCGTCACCGCGCTGCAGCTCGACACCAAGCTCGACGGCATCCCCGCCTCGGTCCTGGGCGCCGCGCTGAAGCAGGCCCACGACGCGCGTCTGCACATCCTGGACGTGATGAACGAGGCGATCGACGTCCCGGACGAGATGTCCGAGTTCGCGCCGCGCATCATCACCATCAAGATCCCGGTCGACAAGATCGGTGAGGTCATCGGCCCGAAGGGCAAGATGATCAACCAGATCCAGGAGGACACCGGCGCGGACATCACCATCGAGGACGACGGCACCATCTACATCGGTGCGGTCGACGGTCCCTCGGCGGAGGCTGCCCGTACGACGATCAACCAGATCGCCAACCCGACCATGCCGGAGGTCGGCGAGCGCTACCTGGGCACCGTGGTGAAGACCACGACCTTCGGCGCGTTCGTGTCGCTCATGCCGGGCAAGGACGGCCTGCTGCACATCTCGCAGATCCGCAAGCTCGCCGGTGGCAAGCGCGTGGAGAACGTCGAGGACGTGCTCGCGGTCGGCTCCAAGGTGCAGGTCGAGATCGCCGAGATCGACCCGCGCGGCAAGCTCTCGCTGATCCCCGTGGTCGAGGGCGGCGACGAGGCTGCGGCCGAGGCCGAGGCCAAGTAGCAGCGCAGCACCACCACGCGGCCCGGTCCCCCGTTCGGAGGACCGGGCCGCACCCCGTATGCAGCAGCCCCTCCAGCTCGTTCCTCCAGCTCATCAGTCGTCAGCGCCTAAGGAAGTCACGTGGCACAGCAGCCCACGGCTGCGCAGCAGCGCCCCGGTTCCACCAAGACCCTGCTCAAGGGCACGGACGGGGCCGGCGTCGTGCGCCGTACCGTCCTCCCCGGCGGCCTGCGGGTCGTCACCGAGACCCTGCCGACGGTGCGCTCCGCCGCCTTCGGCATCTGGGTCGGCGTCGGCTCGCGCGACGAGACGCCGGTGCTCAACGGCGCCACGCACTACCTGGAGCACCTGCTCTTCAAGGGCACCGAACGGCGCAGCGCCCTGGACATCTCCTCCGCGCTGGACGCGGTCGGCGGCGAGATGAACGCCTTCACCGCCAAGGAGTACACCTGCTACTACGCGCGGGTGCTCGACAACGACCTGCCGCTGGCCATCGACGTCGTCAGCGACATGCTGACCGGGTCGCTGATCCGGCAGGAGGACATCGACACCGAGCGCGACGTCGTCCTCGAAGAGATCGCGATGACCGAGGACGACCCTGGCGACGTGGTGCACGACCTGTTCGCCCAGGTGATGTTCGGCTCCTCGCCGCTGGGACGCCCGGTGCTCGGCACCGTCGACACCATAAACGCGCTCACCCGGGACCAGGTGGCCGGCTTCTACAAGCGCCGCTACCGCCCGGAGCACCTGGTCGTGGCCGCGGCCGGCAACGTCGACCACGCCAAGGTGGTGCGCCAGGTCGAGAAGGCGTTCGCCGCGGCGGGGGCGCTGGCCCGGACCGACAGCGTCCCGGCCGAGCCGCGCGGCGGCACCCGGGCGCTACGCACGGCGGGCCGGGTCGAGATCCTGGACCGGCCCACCGAGCAGGCCCACCTGGTCCTCGGCCTGCCGGGCCTGGCCCGCAGCGACCCGCGCCGCTGGGCCCTGGGCGTGCTCAACTCCGCGCTGGGCGGCGGGATGAGCTCTCGGCTCTTCCAGGAGGTCCGGGAGAAGCGCGGCCTCGCCTATTCGGTCTACTCGTACTCGTCCTCCTACGCCGACACCGGGCTGTTCGGGATCTACGCCGGTTGCCAGCCCAAGCGGGTCGAGGAGGTGCTGGCGATCTGCCGCCAGGAGCTCCAGCGCGTGGCCGACCAGGGCATCTCCGAGGAGGAGCTGAAGCGGGCGATCGGGCAGATCTCCGGCTCGACCGTGCTGGGCATGGAGGACACCGGCTCGCTGATGTCCCGCATCGGCAAGGCCGAGCTCTGCTACGGCACCCACCTCTCGGTGGACGACCTGCTGGCGAAGATCTCCGCAGTCACCCTCGACGACGTCCGCGAGGTCGCCTCCACGGTCCTCGGCGCCTACAAGCCCTCGCTAGCCGTCATAGGCCCCGTCAGCGGCAAGCGCGCCGAACGCCTCACCGAAGCCCTGTAAGCCCTGCAAGGGCTGTTAGGGGCGCGAGGAACTGCGCTGCCAACCAAGGCCCTACCGTCACCCGCCCTCGGACAAGGAGTTGCACTCCGGATGACCACCCCAATCCGCGTCGCTGTAGTAGGCGCCACCGGCCGAATCGGCTCCGAGGCCGTCCGCGCCATCGAGGCTGCTCCTGACCTGGAACTCGTCGCCGCCCTCGGCCGCGCCGACAAGCGGGAGAAGCTCGTCGACGCCGGCGCGCAGGTCGCCGTCGAACTGACCCACCCCGATCAGGTGATGGACAACGTCGAGTTCTGCGTCAACAACGGCATCCACGCGGTGGTGGGAACCACCGGCTGGACCGCGGAGCGTCTGGACACCCTCAGGACCTGGCTGGCGGGCGCCCCCGCCACCGGGGTGCTGATCGCGCCCAACTTCTCCATCGGCGCCCTGCTCACCATGCGCTTCGCCCAGCAGGCGGCCCGGTACTACGAGTCCGTCGAGGTCATCGAGCTGCACCACAACAGCAAGGCGGACGCCCCCAGCGGCACCGCCACCCGTACGGCGCAGCTCATCGCCGCGGCCCGGGCCGAGGCCGGCCTGGCCCCGCAGACGGACCCCACCACCCACGGCCTGGACGGCGCCCGCGGCGCGGTCGTGGACGGGGTGCCGGTGCACGCGGTGCGGATGCGCGGCCTGCTGGCCCACCAGGAGGTGCTCTTCGGCGACACCGGCGAGACCCTGACCATCCGTCATGACTCGCTGCACCACAGCAGCTTCATGCCGGGCATCCTGCTGGGCGTGCGCCGGGTGGTGGACACCCCCGGGCTGACCTTCGGGCTTGAGAACTTCCTCTTCGAGGACGTCTGATGGCTCGGATCGGCTACTTCGTCATCTCGGCGGTCCTGTTGCTGGGCTTCCTGGTCATCGTGGTGACCGGGGTCCAGCTGATGGCCACCGGGCAGGCCCTCGGCATCGGCATCGGGATCTGCGCCGAGGTGCTGGTGGCCCTGGGCGTCTGGTTCCTCTGGAAGACCTACCGCTTCGGCCGGCGCAGCGCCGCGCTGGCCCGGGCTCTGGAGGCCGAGGGCGGCCTCCCGGTGGACGAGCTGAAGCGCAGCGCCGGCGGCCGGATCGACCGGGACTCGGCGGACGCCGTCTTCGCCCGGCGCCAGGCCGAGACGGAGCGGACCCCGGAGGACTGGCGCGCCTGGTTCCGCCTGGCCGTCGCCTACGCGGACGCCCGCGACACGCCGCGGGCCCGCAAGGCGATGCAGCACGCCATCAAGCTCCACGACGGACCGGGGCTGGAGCAGGGACCACCGGGGCCGGGATCGGGACAGGGAGCCCCGTCCGCCGGCTGACGACCCGCTCGGTGCCGAGCGCGGCCGCGTACTCCAGCTCGGGCAGCAGCGCACCGCCGAGCCGGATCGTGGTGCACCCACCGGTCGGGCGCAGTCCCCGGCGCTCGTAGAAGGCCCGGGCCCGGGCGTTGGCCTCCAGCACCCACAGCACGGCCTGCTCCCGCCCGTCCGCGCGCAGCCGCATTAGTGCGGCGCCGAGCAGCGGCGCGCCCGCGCCGGTGGACCAGGCGTCCGGATGGGCGTAGAGCGCGTACACCTCGCCGCGGAGCACTCCGGTGCGCAGGTGTTCGACCGTCGGCCGCTCCGGGCCGCAGCTGGCGAACGCGACGATCCGCCCCGCCCGCTCGGCGACCAGCAGGTGCCGGTCCGGCGGGTTGCGCAGAAACCTCCGTACGGCGCGCGCGATCTCCTCCGGCTCGGTGTCCATGGCCTCCAGGTACACCGGCGGCAGGATCCCCGCGTACGCGGCCTGCCAGGACGCGGCCCGCAGCCGCCGCACGGGTCCGATGTCGGCGGCGGTGGCGTCCCGGATCTCCACCTCGTGCATTCCCGGTCCCTTCCTGTCCCTTCCTGTCCCTTCTTGTCTCTTCCTGTTCCTTCCCTGCGAGCAGGATAAGCAGCGCGGCAGGGCTGTCGGTGGCGACCGATACCCTGAGTGCGGTCCGCAACCGGGAGCGGACCGGCCACGAAAGGAATGTGCCAGGTGACCGACGAAGCCCCCGCCGTACCGGAGCCCGTCTTCAGGGACGACGTCACCGTCGAGTTGGTTCGCAGCAGCGCCCAGGACGCCGACGTCCTGTTCGCCGCCCGCGTGTCGACCGCCGGCGAGCAGTCGATCGACGAGCTCGGAAAGGACCCGGCACGATCCAAGGGGCTCATCAACTACCTGATGCGCGACCGCCACGGCACCCCGTTCGAGCACAACTCGATGACCTTCCTGGTGAGCGCCCCGATCTTCGTCTTCCGCGAGTTCCACCGGCACCGCAGCGGCTGGTGCCTCGCCGGTGACACGGAGGTCACCCTGGAGAGCGAAGGCGGGGCTCTTCGCAGGCGCTCCATCAAGGACCTCTACGATTTGTGGCACAACGGCGTGGAAGACCGAGAGCCCGTCAGCAAGGGCGGTGTCACCTGGAAGGAGAAGGCCCAGAAGTGGTCCGCACAGGTGAAGGTGCAGGGGAAGTACCACTACCTCGGTCTGCACACCAGCAAGGCGGACGCTGAGCGGACGGTGGCGGAGTTTCGGTCGCTCCACCCCAGCAAACGCCAGCGGAAGATCGACTCGGTCCGTCGCAACCATGTGCGCTGCTACGACGAACGCACGCTTCTGGCAGGTCGTGCGCAGATCATCGACGTGATGGAGTCCGGCGTCAAGGAACTGCTTCGGCTGACCACCGCGAGCGGCAAGAGCGTGCGTTGCAGCAAGGACCACGCGATCCTCACGCCGGAGGGTTGGCGTAAGGCCGGCGAGTTGGCGGTCGGGGAATCGGTGATGATCGGTGGGACGGCGCCCCGTCCGTCTGTTGCCCTGGTTCCGCCGAGCCTGCGTCGCGGCATCAGCGTCTGGACGTCCATGCAGCGAAACCGGCTGATCGACGAGATCGACGTCTGCTACCTCTGTTCCCGAACCTTCGACCGCGGCGCTCTGGAACTGGATCACGTCATTCCGGTGGCTATGGATGTGAGCAAGGCGCTGGACGAGTCCAACCTCGCCCCGGCATGCGAGCCATGCCACGCCGAGAAGAGCGCCGCCGAGCAGGCCCTGGCCCAACGCGGCGGCAAGGTGGCCCTGGCCAAGCCGGATCTCCTGGTGGCGGTGCATTCCGAAGGACAGGAGATGACTTATGACCTCGCTGTCGAAGGCCCCTGGCACAACTTCCTGGCCAACGGTGTGGTCGTCCACAACTCCTACAACGAGGAGAGCGGTCGCTACCGTGAGCTGCAGCCGGTCTTCTACGTCCCGGCGGCTGAGCGCAAGCTGGTTCAGAAGGGCCGTCCCGGCAAGTACGAGTTCTACGAGGGCACGGCCGACCAGTACAAGGCCGTGAGCTCGGCCATGGAGGAGTCGTACCGTCAGGCGTACGCCGCCTACCAGGCGATGCTTGCCGAGGGCGTGGCCCGGGAGGTGGCCCGCGCGGTCCTGCCGGTGGGGCTGTTCTCGTCCATGTACGCCACCTGCAACGCCCGCTCGCTGATGCACTTCCTCTCGCTGCGCACCAAGGACGAGCGGGCCAGGGTGCCCTCGTTCCCGCAGCGGGAGATCGAGATGGTCGCGGAGAAGATGGAGCAGAAGTGGGCCGAACTGATGCCTCTGACGCACGCGGCCTTCAATGAGCACGGACGGGTCGCACCCTAGGCGCAGCTGGGCAGTGCGGGGTTCTTGTCTTACAAAGAGTCAGATCCGGTATATGTCCCATTTGCGGGATATCGCACAGTTCCTTAGTCTCAGAGAACGAGCCCCGGTGCCGCCTGAACCCCCGAGCAGGCGGCACCGGGCTCCTCATTCGTTTCTCCTGATGGACCGCCTGTGCTTGGACAGTCCCGCAACGAGTAGCGTTGGGTTCATGGCTCCGACCTCCACCCCTGAGATCCCCTTCGGCAGGGCGCTGACCGCGATGGTGACCCCGTTCACCGCCGACGGTTCCCTCGACCTCGAAGGCGCCCAGCGTCTGGCGGCCCATCTGGTCGACGCGGGCAACGACGGACTCGTCGTGAACGGCACCACCGGCGAATCGCCGACCACCACCGACGCTGAGAAAAGCGCCCTGGTCATGGCCGTGGTGGAGGCCGTCGGAGACCGCGCCCACGTGGTCGCGGGAGTAGGAACCAACGACACCCGCCACTCGGTCGAGCTGGCCCACCAGGCCGAGCAGGCCGGCGCCGGCGGACTCCTGGTCGTGACGCCGTACTACAACAAGCCTCCGCAGGAGGGTCTGCGCCGACACTTCACCGCGGTCGCCGACGCCACCGGACTTCCGGTCATGCTCTACGACATTCCAGGCCGCAGCGGTGTCCCCATCGACACCGAGACCCTGGTCCGTCTGGGCGAGCACCCCCGGATCGTCGCCAACAAGGACGCCAAGGGCGACCTCGCCGCAGCCGGCTGGGCGCTCTCCCGCAGCGGCCTGGCCTGGTACTCCGGCGACGACATGCTGAACCTGCCGCTGCTCGCGATCGGTGCGGTCGGGTACGTCAGCGTGGTCGGCCATGTGGTCGCCGCTGAATTGCGTGACATGCTGGACGCTCACCTCGCAGGCGACGTGGCCAAGGCCGCGGAGATCCATCAGCGCCTGTTGCCGGTATTCACCGGTATGTTTCGTACTCAAGGCGTGATCACCACCAAGGCTGCCCTGTCCCTGCTGGGCCTCCCGGCCGGTCCGCTGCGACTGCCGCTGGTCGAGGCCACTGACGCTGAGGTCGAGCAGCTGCAGAAGGATCTCACCGCCGGAGGGGTACACCTCTGACACCGGAGGGGTACACCTCCGAACAACAGACTTCCACGTCCTGCCCGCCCAGCGGAGCTGCGACGTGTTGCACCACGGAAAAGAAGAAACGATGCCGCCCGCACTGTGCGCCCAACCGGGGTGCGCGGTGTGCGCGGAGAGGAGAGACTTTTGAGCCATCCGCACCCTGACCTGGGCACCCCGCCGCCACTCGCCGAGGGGGCGCTCCGCGTCACCCCGCTGGGCGGACTCGGTGAGATCGGCCGCAACATGACGGTGTTCGAGTACGGCGGCCGCCTGCTCATCGTCGACTGCGGCGTCCTGTTCCCCGAGGAGCAGCAGCCCGGCGTCGACCTGATCCTGCCCGACTTCACCTCCATCCGGGACCGGCTGGACAAGATCGACGGCATCGTCCTCACCCACGGGCACGAGGACCACATCGGCGCCGTTCCGTACCTGCTCCGCGAGAAGCCGGACATCCCGCTGATCGGCTCCAAGCTGACGCTGGCGCTGATCGAGGCCAAGCTCACCGAGCACCGCATCCGGCCGTACACGCTGGAGGTGAAGGAGGGCGAGCGCGAGCGCATCGGCGCGTTCGACTGCGAGTTCATCGCGGTGAACCACTCCATCCCGGACGCGCTCGCCGTCGCCATCCGCACCCCGGCCGGCATGGTCGTCGCCACCGGCGACTTCAAGATGGACCAGCTGCCGCTCGACAAGCGGCTCACCGACCTGCCGACCTTCGCCCGTCTGGGTGAGGAGGGCATCGACCTGCTGCTGGTGGACTCCACCAACGCCGAGGTCCCCGGGTTCATCGCGCCGGAGCGGGACATCGGCCCGGTGCTTCAGCAGGTCTTCGACCGCGCTGACAAGCGGATCATCGTGGCCAGCTTCGCCAGCCACGTCCACCGCATCCAGCAGGTCCTGGACACCGCCCACGAGTTCGGCCGCAAGGTCGCCTTCGTCGGCCGTTCGATGGTCCGCAACATGGGCATCGCCCGTGACCTCGGCTACCTCAAGGTGCCGGGCGGCCTGGTCGTCGACGTGAAGACGCTGGACGACCTGCCCGACGAGGACGTGGTGCTGATCTGCACCGGTTCCCAGGGCGAGCCGATGGCGGCGCTGTCCCGGATGGCCAACCGCGACCACCAGATCCGCATCGTCGAGGGCGACACCGTCATCCTCGCGTCCTCGCTGATCCCGGGCAACGAGAACGCGGTCTACCGCGTGATCAACGGCCTGACCAGGTGGGGCGCGGACGTCGTGCACAAGGGCAACGCCAAGGTGCACGTCTCCGGACACGCCTCGGCCGGCGAGCTGCTGTACTTCTTCAACATCTGCAAGCCCCGCAACCTGATGCCCGTCCACGGCGAATGGCGGCACCTGCGGGCAGTCTCCGAGCTGGGCCAGAAGACCGGCATCAGCAAGGACCACATCGTCATCGCCGAGGACGGCGTGGTGATCGACCTGGTCAACGGCTCTGCGAAGATCGTCGGCAAGGTCCAGGCCGGCTATGTGTACGTCGACGGCCTCTCGGTCGGCGACATCAGCGAGGGCTCGCTGAAGGACCGCCGCATCCTCGGTGAGGAGGGCATCATCTCGGTCTTCCTGGTGGTGGACTCCAACACCGGCAAGATCACCGCAGGCCCCAACATCCAGGCCCGCGGCTCCGGCATCGACGACGACGCCTTCGGCCCTGCCATCGCCAAGATGCAGGACGCCCTGTCGCGTTCGGCGCAGGACGGCGTCATCGAACCCCGCCAGGTCCAGCAGCTGGTCCGCCGGGTCCTCGGCAAGTGGGTGTCCGACACCTACCGCCGCCGCCCGATGATCCTCCCGGTGGTCGTGGAGGTCTGATCCCGAAGCGGGGCCCGGACAGACCACTGGTCTGTCCGGGCCCCGCCCGGTTTGACACGCCCTTGACGGGCGCGTAACGTTCTGCGAGTTGCCCTGCGGACAGCGGTGGCGGCAAAACCCCTGATGAGATGGTGTGGCTCTGTTTTGCTATGCCTGAATTCGGGAATGCGGCGGAATTGGCTTGGATCGAGGAATTCCGCTAGAGTTTCACTCGTCGGAACGGGTCGGAAACAACGGGCCGGGAGGACGGAAAGCGAACCGGAAACGGTCTGCTAGGCTGGGAAACGAAGGAAGCGCCCGGAGGGCTGGTGTGAAAGCCGCTCGAAGGAAGCGTCCGTACCTTGAGAACTCAACAGCGTGCCAAAAGTCAACGCCAAATGTTGATACCCCGTCCGCCTGCAATTCTGTGGGTGGTCGAGGTTCCTTTGGGAAACTGTTTTAAAACATAGCGAGGACGCAGTGCACGGGGCCGCCTATTCCGGTGGTTGCTGTGCCG